>NZ_RYDN01000032.1:0-30771 GCF_003968735.1 Flavobacterium sp. RSP49
TTAGCGGATTTGTTAGTTCACCTCTGTTTTCCTTTGAATAAATTTAGTGTTTTTTATCTAATACAAAGTAAAGGCGGTTTTGCAAACCGTGCCCATTCCAATTGGTAATTATAACACTTAGTCGGTAGGTAGCCGAAGAAATAAAGCTAACAAAACCATAAAAAAAACTGACATTAAAACGTAAAAAAGCTATCCCGCTTTAAGGATATAGCTTTTCTGACTTGTTTTATCTGCATTCGTTGGCGGGCACGGTTTGCAAAACCGCGCTATCCTTAGTGACACTATATCTGATAGGTCGGGTCGTGGGATTCAACAATATAAGTTGCTTTGATAATTTATAATAATTTATTTCTATATTTGAAAACAGGTAAAACGTAACAAACCTTCGCCAATCTACCCATATTTGGGTGTATATGCGAAAGTTTGTATCGCCTATAGACAAGTTACAGGAGAGTTAAACCAAAAAAGAGAATTCGAAAACATAACCAAAAAAAATCTTCATTTTAAATGTCTGAATATTATCCGAAAATATCCGAAAGGCAAACTGACGAAATAATTGAAATTGCAAACTCGTCAACTGAAGTTTGGCAACAAGAAGTAATTAATCAAGCTAAAGTTGAATTAATAAAAAGGAATATTACTGAAAAACAGCAAGATGATTTTTTTGAAAAAAAAGCTGAAGAAGTTAATGATTATTTTAAAAATCTAGAGCTAAAAAGAAAATCAAACGAATTTGAAAAGTATAATATTTTTGAAATGATTATTATTGCTATTGTTTCTCCTTTTATTCTTATTAGACAATGGAGAGTTCTATATCAACTGAAAGAGGAAAATTATACTTTGAAATTTAAACAAAGATTTGTTATGTTGAGTTTAGGAATGATTATTTGGTTTGGGTGCTTTTATTACTCATTTAAAAATTGGCAAAAAGCTGAATATAATAATGAATCACGATATTAAACAAATAAAAACCCTCCTGTAACAGCTGTTTTGAGCTATCTGGAGTTTAGTGGGATTACCGTTTCGCATCAAGTTTTCGTTAAGCCGAAAACTGAACGTTTACGCACTTCCAGCCATCTCAAAGCAGCGGGACGTTGTGCGTCAGTTTGGCGGAACGAAACAGAAATTAAAATAAAACCCCACCATAAAAATAATGGGGTTTAGTATTCAAAGCATTTAAGAAGAATAGAGAGACAAATTCTCTATTTCAGTCCAGCGACTGTATAAAAGCTAAAGAAAACTATGTGTAAACTTGAGAAAATTGGCAAATGGGTTAAATTAATTAACTCGTTAGTCAGCTTGATTAAAGTGGTCGCATCGCTTTGGTAAAACGTGTTAAGACACATTAAAATCTGTATTTAAATCAAATCAAATCGAATTCTAAAGCCAAGTCGTGGACTGCTGAGAGGGACTAACCTCCCTCTCTTTTTTTAAACTTTGAATAAAAATGTAACAAATTTAAAATCTATAAATATGAATTTTGTAAAAGTAACCGCAACACGTTGCACACAATCAGGAGATACAAGAGGGCAATTCCCGAAAGAATTTTATATAAATATTGACTTAATTGGAGGTTTTATGGGTAAAGATATTATTCCAAAATCAGGAGAATATTTAATTTTTGGTGGCGCTAATTTTAAGGATATTAAATTAGTTGAAGATATTAATCCGAAAGATTTATAATGTATTCTTCTTTAATTTCTTCCTCAACATATCTGAAAGCATTTTTAATTTGTTTTAAAGTATATCCTGTAATTAATGGATAAATCTTTTCTTTAAGTTCTTGTTGTTTTTTCATGTTATCTTTAGGGTCAAAGAATTTAAATTTGTCTGACATAATTTTAATTTTAACTTTCATTCCTTTAAAGTGGCGGAATGATTAACCACATATTTTATGAGTAAATTTTGGCTGAAAACCTTATCGATTATTTATGATTTAACACTTGTATTTTTATACTTAGTAACTCCATATATAATTGCAAAATTTGTATATATATTTATTGAACCTTACAATTTAATTACAGTAATTATATTTGTTATTGTTTGGATAATCTTAAATTTTTTAATTTACGCATTAGGTCTTTTTTTAATTAAAGTATTGAGATATTATTTTGATGTGATTCATGAATCTTTAGAAGAATTAGAAGATTATAGACGCAATAAAAAGTAACGAAAAAACCGAACGCACAACAGCTAGGGTTTCGTTGCGTGCGCAGCACAAACAATGAAACCCGGGTTGAACGGAACCGATTCCACGTCCGTCAACCTATGCACTTATCGTAAAAATTTTAGAGAGAATTACAAGAGGCAAGCGAGCCTCTTTTTTTTTGGAGTGTTTTCTGCTTGGTTTTTTTCGTGTGTTCCTTCACTTGTGAACATAAGTTCCCTTACCCATCCCGCTAATTAGCGGGACAGAAACTTGAACTTTGGCTACCGCCAAGATACCAAGCAGGCGGACCGCGCTGGTCAAAAGCTGCTATTCGGTGTAAATTGCCTGTTTTACAACAAGGACACTTGGGCATAAAGGTCTTTTTCTCTGCTTTTTCTAACATCTTCACTTGCAGCTTTTCCTGCAAAAGCTTGAGCTTTTGTCGCTTCCAAGTGCTGCTCAAAAAACCGTAATGTCGGATCTTAACACCCGAGCCCAAAGGGCGAACTGACGAAGTAAAACGTTTGGGCAAAATATGCAACGCAAAACGCCTGATAAATTCATGATGCGTGAGTGTCATTTGTTTTTTCACACCCGCTACTCGGTAATCCTTATAAGTAAAAGTCTCGTTTTCATTGTCAATGTTCTTGATTCGATGGTTGCTAATGGCAATTTTATGGGTGTATCTGCCCAAATATTCCACCACAGACTTTGGACTTCCAAAAGGCTTCTTAGCAAATACAACCCAAGGCTTGCGCCACAATTCTTTCCGGATTTGTTCGTATTCTGTGCAAATGGATTTATATTTTGGGATACTAAGAGCAATATTTAACCCTTTTTACGGACTGTTTTATTTTAATAATCATAAAGCGAGTTTTGCCAGAACGAGTTTTAATTGTAGTTTAAATAACATATATTTACTCACTGTTTAACCAAATACAGTTCGTTTAGAGGGTTTTAGACGAACTGACGTTGTGCGACATGCGAAAAAAAAAATCGTACTAAACAACTTCATGCCTAAAAAAGATATACCTTTGTGATATCAAATTAAAACATATGAAAACAGTATCACTTAAAATAGATGATTCAATTTTCGGAGAAACCGAAAAAATTCTTTCAAGAATCAGTATTCCTAGAAATAGATATATCAACGAAGCAATTGAATATTATAATAAAGTACAGAAAAGACAAATTTTAGAAAAAAGACTTAAAGCCGAATCCGAATTAGTCAAAAAAGATTCAATGAACATTTTAAAAGAATTTGAAAAAATTGACTATGCAGATTAATCAATACGAAATTTGGATTGCTGACTTGAATCCACAAATAGGAACTGAGGCAGGTAAATCTAGGCCTGTTCTAATTGTTCAAACAAATTTGCTGAATAAAGTATCGCATCCCTCAACAATCGTTTGTCCAATAACTACAAACGTTGAAGATGATTCTGATATTTTAAGAGTTCATATTAAAAAGGGAATGGCAAATTTACATGAAGATTGCGACATAATGATTGATCAAATTCGAGCAATCGACAACAAAAGATTATTTAAAAAAGTTGGAAAATTGCCAACCGATTTAATTGAAAAAATAAAAGAAAATATTGCGATTATCATGGACCTAGAATAAGCACGATCGCACAACAGCCATTTGGCAAGATTGCGAATTTTGTGGTAAATTCACTTATACGTTTCGCAAGAAATTTTATCTTTAATGGAAAATATAAAGTTCCGAACTTCGCAACTGACGAGAAGCGGCGGAACTTTATATGATAGCTTAATCTCCTAAAAGAGAAGCTATAGTAGAAGCGAGAAAAACTTTGAAAAATATTCTATGAATAAAACAACTAATACACTGTTACTACTATTTTTAGCAGTCTTTATTTTATCCTGCCAGAATAACAAAAAAGTTCATACAGAGGTAAAACAAGTAAATCAAGATAGTTTAAAACTTCGTGAAATCATTGCTCAGAAGAAAAAATTTTTCCTTCAATATTGGGGAGGAATGACTACTAGTGAATTTCGTGAAGTAAATAAATTTTTGGTGTCTGAAGGGAAGTTGTCACATATCAACGAACAAGACAAGTACTATTATCAGGTGGAAAATTGCGGAACAGAGTTCTATCCTTATTTTGCGGACGGGAGATTATACGAAATCACATTATCGGCATCAGAATGTCTATACAAATTATTCCAAGAAAAATACAAATTACCTGCTCTAAAGAAAATAACTTACCAAGAAAAATCTGTTTGGGAGGACAATCCTAAATATAGCCCCGCAATGTCATATCTTGATGAAAATAACAAGTTAATACGATTACCAAATGCTTTTATAGATAGTTCTAATCTAGCAGGTTTAAAGGACGAAGAAAATAAAGGTATTAGTAGTGAAATGTACGTTCTACAGCAGGATTCAATTTCAGTTAAAACCTCTACCGCCGACATAATAATTTCACAACATCTTGAACAAAGTCAAATACACAAACCAAGTATAGAGTATTCTTTAGATAAGAGTCCTGAAATGGCTAAATATAGAAAAAGTGATGAGGGTGATAAGATGCTAGGTGGTTTATTTGCTACAAAACAATCAAGTTTTATTAACACAAATTCTAGATTTAGGAAAGTAATAAGAAACACTGAGAACATTATCTACATAAGGTATATTTCAACGGAATACAAACATAAAAGAAAGTTGGATAATGACAAAAACGACGAACAACAAAAACTCTTAAAACAAAAAAAAGCTGAAAATGAAGCTATCAAGGAAATATAATATAACAGAGGAGTTAAGAAAAACTGAAGATTTCACCCAAAATTTTAAAATTAGAATAAAACCAAAAATGAATAACTTAAATTTTAATACGGAAAGATTGAATTTGCGAACAATCGCGGAAAGTGACATTGATAACATTCACAAATTACATAGTTTGGCTGAAATTGATGAATTTAATACATTAGGAATTCCAAATAATATTAACGAAACCAAAATTATTGTCGAAAATTGGATTTTTAACAATAATTTGGAGAATAACAAGCATTTCTCTTTTGCGGTCGAATTAAATGGAGAAAAAGAATTTATCGGATTAATTGGAATAAATTTAGGAAAAGAAAAGTATAGAAATGCTGAAGTTTGGTTTAAATTTGATTCCAATTATTGGAATAAAGGTTATGCTACAGAAAGTTTAAAAAAAATAATAGCTTTTGGTTTTGAAACATTAAAACTTCACAGAATTGAGGCAGGTTGCGCGATCGGAAATATTGGCTCAATAAGTGTTTTAGAAAAAGTTGGAATGTCAAGGGAAGCGCATACAAGAAAATTGCTACCTCTAAAATCAGGTTGGTCTGATAATTATGGATATGCCATTTTATGTACTGATTAAAAATAAAAATCCCCGCTAGCGCAAGCGCAATGTCATTAAGTTAAGATTTTATACCAGCACCAGATGGCTCTGAAATACACTCAGTTTTCTCTTTAACAGATAGCGGTTTTGCAAACCGTGCCCATTCCAATTGGTAATTATAACACTTAGTAGGTCGCCGAAGAAAGAAAGCTAACAAAACCATAAAAAAAACTGACGTTAAAATGTAAAAGCTATGCCGTTTAAAGGATATAGCTTTTCTGACTTGTTTTATCTGCATGCGCCGGTGGGCACGGTTTACAAAACCGCGCTAACCTTAGTGACACTATATCTGATAGACCTGGAAATTTTAAAAGCCAAATTATTAGTTGGACAAAAGAATGACCTCAACGCTACATCGTGTTTATTGAAAAATAAATCTGTCGTTTAATCCTAATAAAAACCCCTTCTTTTTCACTTCAAAAGGTTTTCATAGCAATTACAAACACCGTTATTTAAGAAAAAGTAATGGTGTTTTTTTATTGCTACAATTTTGTATTTTGCAACAGCATTTAATTCTAAAATAAAAACATGAATACTAATCATATCGATATTATTATAATAGGAGCGGGTTTATCCGGTATAGGCGCTGCGTGTCATTTGTCACGTAAAAATCCAGACAAAAACTATGTTATTTTAGAGGCAAGAGCGGAACTTGGAGGTACCTGGAGTTTGTTTCAATACCCTGGAATCCGTTCCGATTCGGATATGTATACTTTTGGGTATTCCTTCAAAACATGGGAGGATCAAAAGTCTTTCGCCGACGGACCTTCTATATTAAAATACCTGAATGAAGCCGCAGACGAATATAAAGTGCGAGAGCATATCATCTACAATCAACGCGCTCTTTCTTATAACTTCGATACAGAAAAAAAATCATGGACGGTCACTACCGTAAATACCGTCACGGAAGAAGAAACAGTTTATAGGTGCCAGTTTATCTTTAGCTGTAGCGGCTATTATAATTATAACAAAGGGTACACTCCTGAATTTAAGGACCAATCCCGTTTTGAAGGTAAAATTGTCCATCCTCAAAAATGGCCTGAAAAATTAGATGTTGCCAATAAAAAAGTGGTTATAATTGGCAGCGGCGCCACTGCTGTGACCATCCTTCCGGAGCTTGCCGCCGAAGGGGCACAAGTTGTCATGCTGCAACGATCGCCAACCTATATTGCTGCTTTGCCCAATAAAGACAAAATTGCTGCTCGCCTCAAAAGGCTGTTTCCAAAAAAAGTAGCTTATAGACTGATTCGTTATAAAAATATTTTCTACGCTATTGTCTTTTTTAATCTGTGCAAGTTCTTTCCAGAGGCAATGAAAAAATTCATTATAAAAGGGGCTGAAAAGGCTTTGGGTAACTTTCCCGTGGACCCTCATTTTATACCCAATTACAATCCATGGGAACAACGTTTTTGCATTGCGCCAAACGGAGATTTTTTTAGAGCCATCAGAAAAGGGAACGCAGCGGTAGTTACGGATCATATCGATTGTTTTACAGCAAATGGGATTTTACTAAAATCGGGGAAGACACTGGCCGCCGACATTATAATCACCGCAACTGGACTTGATTTAGTGGCGTTTGGAGGCGTAAAAATTCAACTGGATTCGCAACCTTTTGATGTTTCTAAATCTTTTGTCTATAAAGGCCTCATGTTAAGCGACCTGCCCAATTTCTTTATTTTTGTTGGCTATACCAATGCTTCGTGGACGTTGAAAAGTGACCTTACCAGCGAATATATATCTCGGGTTTTAAATTATTTGGACAAACACCATTATAAAGCGGTGCAGGCAAAAGTAGTCGAGACAAATTTAAAACCGGTTCCACTACTCAACCTGAATAGCGGCTACATTAACAGAGCAGCGAATACGCTTCCTAGTCAGGGAAACAAAGCACCTTGGCGTATTTACCAAAATTATGTGCTGGATTATAAAATGCTTCGCTTGGATGCCGTTAAAGACAAACGACTTACGTTTTTCAAATAAAGGAGGTTCAAGAGTACAGTAAAGAATTGGGTACTAATAATCCGGAAGTAAACGGTCTTCGAGCTCCAAAATCCTAATAAAACCTGAGAACGTTTAACAACATATCAATAATGCAAATTAAATAGATTGTCAAAGTATTTAAAACACGTTTAGAGCAATCTAAACGCCCAATTCTTTGGCTAAAAGAAAAATCATGCTATTATTACTGCATTGATGATTGAAAGGTAAAACGGAATGAACGTGGAAGATCATATGATTAACGGAAACCAAAATCACACGGAACAAAAACATAAAAAAAATTGATTTGATTGTTTGTACATACGTTGTAACACACAAGAGATGAACAAGAATAGTATTAGTCGGGTTGCTCTGCAGCGTCTCCCGACTATTAATACTATTTCAGTAAGCAATAAATTTGAGTAAGAAATCTGGAAACTTAGTCAACGAATTACCTCATATTCGCGAAAAGAAAAGGCCATTTAAATAGAAATCAAAATGGTAATAGCATCACCAACAGTAACAAGACCAGTTCCAGAACCGATCAAGTTTTGTCCAAACAACACATTATTTCCCGATGTCCTGTATTTTGCCAAAGTCCGCAAAGGATCTTTTCCTGATGTCACTCCTTTTTCTTGGTCTACAGTTGTCATTACGCATCTCCCGCAAGGTTTCACTCCAAAAAAAGTCAGCTCACCTATTGTGAATTCTTTCCAAGAATCCTCTTCATAAGCGTCACCACCTGTAACAACAAAATTAGGTCGAAACCGATTCATCGGCAGTGCTTTTTTTAAACGGGAATTCAAATCATCCAATGACGATTGACCAATCAACAAAAAAGGATAGCCATCCGAAAAAGAATTAATATCAGCTTGCGTAACGGCATATTTAGCCTCTACTTTTCGGTGACTTTCCTCAGGCATGTATACCAAACGAGCCGAAAATCCCAATATTCGAGAAAACCAATCTGAAACAACCGAATCTACTTCATACGCCTGAATGGAGTCCTCCCAGACCATCACATCAATTTTAGTTTCGGCTTCCGAAAAAGATTGCTGCAGCGGAAACTGTATTGTTTCTAATTGCACGCGATGTGTAATCTTTAGGAAATCCCCTATAATTTCAGGCAGAAAAAGAGCTAATCCCGGATGTTCCCTTTGCGACAGAAACATTCCGTTTTCATCAATCAACAACCAACGGCGGTCGTGTTCCAATCCACGATCGGTCACTTGAGCTTTTTGCAATTTAATTCCACCTAATGATTTTACAGGATAAATCCAGATTTCTGAAAGTTGTACCATAGCACTCTATTTTTCCCAAAATTACAAAAACAAAGTATTCCGTTTTTAATAATTCAAACTCAATCCAAAACCCATTCCCATATCGCTGTCATAATGCGTGGTAATTCCAAAATTTCTCTTGACTATGTACCGCAATCCCGCCATGTATTCTTTGTCCGTATTCCACATTAAATTCATGCGCAATCTTTTAGAAACCGGAATATCCATGCGTTCAAATTGCAACCTGAAATTCCCGTCGGTATACACTTCGGCTTGCGCTTTAATCAGCATTGGCATGGTATATTCGACTCCGGCACTAAAAACGGCGCGATTGTCTTTGGTATTGGTTTGCCCAAAAAGATTCTCTTCCATTGCTCCCATTTCCATTTTTCGATACCGCCAGTCAAAACCAATAAATGGCATTAACCACTGCATTTTCCCTAAATATCGTCCAATATGCGTTTCCGTTTCATACCCGTGATGATCGGTATAACCCAAACGCCATTCGGTACCAATACTCCAACGCGTGTTTTGAATCATCAGCATTCCATCGTTCCCATTGGTGGCAAAATCATTTTCAGCCATCACATGGAAGGCTCTGTCATCGGCAAATAATTTGCGTTGCGCTAATTTTGGATTTGGAATCAAAGGATTTGGCTCTTGATTTTCATAACTAAAAACGCGACCCATTCCCGCCATCATGTGATAGAGAATGTGACAATGAAAAAACCAATCGCCTTTAACATTCGCATTAAACTCAATCGTATCGGTTTCCATCGGCATAATATCGATGATGTTTTTCATGGGAGCGAACTCTTTCTGACCATTCAGGACTCTAAAATCATGCCCGTGTAAATGCATCGGGTGGCGCATCATGGAACCATTGAAGAGTACAATTCGAACATTCTCTCCTTTTTTAATTAAAATTTTATCGGCTTCAGAAACCACTTTATTGTCCAGACTCCACACGTAGCGATTCATATTTCCTGATAATTCAAACCGTAGTTCTTTTGTCTCCCCAGCCTCCGAAGGGGGAGTTGGAAGCGTTGTTATAGTGGGTGATTTCAGCATGGCATAATTTAAGGTAGTAATATCAGATAATGCATTACTATTATAATCTTCCTCCGTCATTTTCATACCATCCATCTTCGGAGCGGTTGCCTCCATTTTCATTTTTCCCATATCATGAGACGAATGATCCATCTCCACTTCTTGTTGTGTTCCTTCTTTAGAATCTATAGGCCCCGTAATTTCAGGATACATTACTACATTCATATCCATTTGGTTCAGCGACATTTTCATTCCCATATCATCTAAATCGCCATTCATTTTCATCATGCCGTTCATCATTTTCATTCCTTCAAAATATTTTAATTTTGGCAAAGGCGACATCAGTTGCTTGATTCCATCTCCTAAATACAACGAAGCTGATTTAGTTCTATCCTCCGAAGTAACTAAAAATTCATACGCCGTTTTATCTGCTGGAATCGTTACAACAACATCATACGTTTCAGAAACAGCTACGATTAATCGGTCGACTTCAACTGGTTCCACATCGTTTCCATCACTGGCCACCACGGTAATTTTTCCACCGGCATACGTCAGCCAAAAATAAGTAGAAGCGCCACCATTGGCAATCCGCAACCTCACTTTATCTCCCGCTTTGAACTTCCTCAACCCAGACCGCTCTTCAAAGGAAAGGGGAGAAGAAACGCCATCTATTTTACTTTCATTTTTGCCGTTGATCAAAAACTTATTGTAATACACATCGCTTACATCCATCGCATTCATTCGTTTCCATTCATTGGTAATTTTTGTCTTAAAATGTCCTGCTTTTATGGCTTCGGCATAGCTCTGGGTAGTTCCTTTTTGAATTGCAAACCAATCGGTTGCATTGTGCAGCATCCGATGGACATTTTTTGGATTTAAATCCGTCCATTCACTCAAAATGATTGGAACGGTTGGTAAATCATCAATTCCTGCTCTAAAAGTTGGATCCTCATTTCGTTTTTTCATAACAAAGGAACCGTACATCCCAATTTGTTCCTGCAACCCCGTATGACTGTGGTACCAATGTGTTCCGTGTTGAATAATTGGAAACGTATATTTATGGGTGGTATGCGGTTTTATTGGCATTTGAGTCAAATAAGGCACGCCGTCTTCTTTATTGGGTAAAAACAATCCGTGCCAATGCAGTGAAGTATCTTCATTTAATTCATTGTGTACATAAATTTCGGCAATATCGCCTTCGGTAAAAGTAAGTGTTGGCATGGGAATCTGTCCGTTTACGGCAATCGCTCTTTTGGGTGTATCGCCAAAAGTGACAATCGTATCCCGAACATATAAATCATACCGAACTACTTTTTGCGCTTCAGCATTCCAAGCAAAAAGCAAGAGTATAATTATTATGGAGTATTTTTTCATAATTAAAATTTTAAATTACGCAATCGCAACGCATTTGCAATTACTGAAACAGAGCTGAAACTCATGGCCAAAGCCGCAATCATTGGCGAAAGCAACACGCCAAAAAACGGATACAAAACACCCGCTGCAATTGGAATTCCAAGCGCATTGTAGAAAAAGGCAAAGAATAAATTTTGCTTAATATTTCGCATCACCGCATGACTTAAGTTTTTGGCTTTCACTATTCCTTGCAAATCGCCTTTCACTAACGTTATTTTGGCACTTTCGATAGCCACATCTGTTCCTGTTCCCATGGCAATTCCTATGTCGGCTTGTGCCAAAGCCGGCGCATCGTTGATTCCATCACCTGCCATGGCTACAATTTTTCCTTCGGCTTGCAATCGTTTAATTTCTTTGAGCTTGTCTTCAGGCAAACAACCCGCTTTATACGAACTCAAATGTAACTCCTGAGCCACTGCTTTTGCAGTATTTTCATTATCACCGGTAAGCATGATTACCTCAACTCCCTGACGCATCAGTTCTTTTATAGCTGTGACGCTTGTGGCTTTGATGGCATCTGTAATCGAGACAAATCCCACCGCAATTCCGTCAATTGAAATATAAGAAACCGTTTTTCCGAGTTTCTGTTCGGCGATAATTTTATTTTCTAATTCTTCGGAAATCGTGGCATTTACCTGCTCCATCAATTTTTTATTTCCGAGCGCCACTTTTTTATCGACTACGGTTCCAATAACTCCTTTGCCGGAAATCGCTTCAAAATCCTTGACTTCGATTAATGAAACTACTTTCGCTTTCGCAAAATTGACTACGGCTTGCGCCAAAGGATGTTCGCTATACTGATTTAAAGAAGCAATACTTTGCAACAAAGAATCTTCTTCATTATTTAAAGAGAATACTTTTTCAACAGAAGGCTTTCCTTCCGTAATGGTTCCTGTTTTATCGGTAATCAGCACATTTACTTTATTCATATTCTCTAACGCTTCGGCATTTTTTATCAAAACTCCAGATTGCGCTCCTTTACCAACACCAACCATCACGGACATGGGCGTGGCCAATCCCAAGGCACACGGACAAGCAATAATTAATACTGCAATCGCATTGATAAATCCATACACCAGTGCGGGTTCAGGACCAAATTGTGCCCAAACAAAAAAAGTGATTATGGAAACCCCAACTACAATTGGTACAAAATATTTAGCGATTCTGTCCGCTAGTTTCTGGATTGGTGCTTTAGACCTACTGGCAGTGTTGACCATTTGTATAATTTGCGAAAGCACCGTTTCCGAACCTACCTTTTCAGCAATCATCACAAAGGATTTATTGCCGTTAATGGTTCCGGAGCTAATACTATCGCCTGTTTTTTTATCTACAGGAATGGGTTCACCTGTTATCATCGATTCATCAACAGTACTTTCTCCATCGGTAATTTTGCCATCCACCGGAATTTTATCTCCCGGTTTTACCCGCAATAAATCTCCTTTTTTGATATCATGAATCGAAATCACTTTATCCCCTTCATTGCTAACCAAAACAGCTTCGGTTGGCGCTAACTTCAATAATTCTTTTATCGCTCCACTAGTTTGACTGTGCGCTCTGGCTTCGAGTAATTGCCCCAATAAAACCAACGTTAATATCACCGTTGTAGCCTCAAAATAAAGATGAACCGCTCCGTTATCCGTTTTAAATTCATCCGGGAAAATAGCGGGAAAAAACAATCCAACCAAACTAAACAGAAAAGCGACTCCAGAACCAATTCCAATCAACGTAAACATATTGAGATTCCAAGTAACTATAGATTTCCATGCACGCTCAAAAAACATCCAACACGCATAAAAAACGACAGGAAGTGAAAATAATAATTGTACCCAATTCCACTTTTCTAAATCCATAATTTTCATTATTGGATTATTCGGAATCATATCTGACATGGCAATAATAAAAATGGGAACTGTAAAAACTACCGCTATTTTCATTTTGCGGACTAAGTTATTGTACACTTTATTTTCTTCAGAAGCGGTGGGTTCCATTGGTACTAAATCCATTCCGCAAATGGGACAGGAACCGGGACCGTTTTTGATTACTTCGGGATGCATCGGACACGTGTACCTTGTTTTTGCAACACTCAATTCGGGAACTTTTTCCAGATTCATTCCGCACACAGGGCAACTTCCCGGTTTATCATAGACTTTTTCCCCCTCACAATGCATCGGACAATAGTATTTGCCTTGCGCAGTAGCGGGTAAAATTACGGTTGATTTCTCTTGTGGTTTATTCGAACTGCAACACGATTTCTCGATTGTCTTTTCCTTTGCTTCAGATTCTTTTTCTAAATACATATTACACACCGGACATCTTCCTGGTTTGTCATACACTTTGTCCCCTTCGCAATGCATGGGGCAATAATATTTCCCGGGAGTGCTAGGATTTTCCTCCATTTTACTCTCAGCATGCTGATGCTTATCATTACCGCAACAGGATTTCACCTCCGCTTCTTTTTTTATATTGTCAGATTGCTCTTTAGGATGGCTCATCTCTATGGTATACTTTCCAGCAGCTGTAAGTGCTTCTTGTAATTTCTCAGTTGGAATGTGTTTTTCCATTGTTATGGTCGCGGTTGCAGCGTCTAAAGAAACGACCGCATCAGCTCCATCGATGGCGTTCAATGTTTTCTCCACCTTGCTACGACATCCGTCGCAAGACATTCCAGTGATTGAATAGGTATGTTTCATTTTGAAGCTGTATTAAGTTAGCTATACAAATATCCGAATGAAATGACTATCTGTTGTTACACAATTATGGTAGTGATTTGTAAGATTTATAAACTGTCAATTTGCTTTCTGGTATTCTCTTTCAGTTTTTTAAAGTATGTTGGTGTAAAACCGGTCACTTTTTTAAACTGATTACTTAAGTGGGCTACATTGCTATAGTTGAGTTTAATCGCTATTTCGCTTAAAGTAAATTCATTATAAACAAGTAACTCTTTTGCTTTTTCAATTTTTTGGGCAATAAAATAATGTTCAATTGTAATTCCTTCGATTTCTGAAAACAGCTTACTCAGAGTGCTATAATCTTGACTCAAATGTTCCGATAAATAAGTCGATAAATTAATTTTTATTTTTTCATTTCGATAATGAACTAAATCAATAATACCGTTTTTAATCTGCTCAATCGTCTTGCTTATTTCATCTTCTAGCATTTCAAAACCAAGGTTCTTAAGATTATTTGCAAGACTTTCTATTTCAGATTCCTTTAATTCTCGGGATAGTTCTACCTCGCCTAATTTTATAGAAATAACGGAGAGCTCCATTTTTTCCAACTCTGCTTTCACGGCCACTTCACAACGACCACAAACCATGTTTTTTATGTATAACTTCATTTATAAAGTTTTTTTTACAACGTTTTATCAAAGTTCGTCCTTTTAAGGATAAAAAAGTAACTTTTTATCGAATATCAATTATTTAAAGCGCTACCAAGCACGTATTTGAAACTTACATTTACAAAAATGATCTGACTTTCCCCAAACCTACTCCTCTGATTTGCATACGGATGAAGAGAACTTACGAAGTAAACCGCATCCTTAGAGACAAGCAAGCAGCAGCAGTTTAGCGTTGTTTCATTTTTTCCTAAGAATTACAAATTTACTTAATTATGTTAAGGGGGAAGCTTGTGGAACTTTAAGAACTTTTAACGAATAAAGACAGCAAAAGCAGCTCATCCCATACCAAAATAAATGATACGGTTTATCGGGAATACATTTGTTAAATGCTTTCTAATAAAAAGATTATATTTGCGCGAATATCTCCCCAATAGTGAATTGTGTAAGAAATTAACAACAGCATAAAAATCTATTCTTCTCCAAAAAAACAATTAAACACAATTCTATGCAAAACTTTAATTCACCTTTAGAAGCCTTTCAATATTGGGAAAATAAAATGCCAAACTCAGTTTTTTTAAAACAACCTCTTAACGGCAAGATTATTAACTATACTTTTGCCCAGGTAGGAGAAGAGTCCCGTAAGATTGCCAATGCTATAAAAAACTTTAATCTACCGGAAAGGAGTCATATTGCCTTAATCTCTAAAAACTGTGCGCATTGGCATATGGCAGATATAGCCATCATGATGTCAGGGCATGTTTCCATACCTATTTATCCGTCACTTAATGCCTCTTCTATTAATCAAATTTTAGTCCATAGTGAAAGTAAGGCTATTATTATAGGTAAGTTGGACGATTTGGAATCTCAACAATCGGGATTTCCAGACATACACAAAATTTGCGTAGGTGTTTATGGTGCTAATAATGGCACTCTTTGGGAAGACATAATTTCAAATGGGCAAGAAATAACCAACGTTTATATCCAAAAACCAGACGATTTGTATACCATCATTTATACGTCAGGCACAACAGGAGATCCAAAAGGAGTAATGCATACGGTTAATAATTTTATGGAAAGTGTTAAAGCTATTCACGCGCGGTTTCCTTTAGAGGATAATTCCAAACTATTTTCTTTCTTACCAATTGCTCATATAGCAGAACGTGTATTGGAAAATATAAGTATTGCGATTGGGGCAACAGTAGCTTTTCCAGAATCCTTGCAAAGTATCGCGTCAGATTTAGAAAAAGTACAACCTAATTTTTTTTTTGCGGTACCCAGAATATGGACCAAGTTTCAAGAAAAAATATTAGAGAAGATTCCACAAAAAAAATTAAGTACGCTGTTGAAAATTCCTGTTGTAAAGGGATTTATCAAGAAAAAACTACAACAGAAATTAGGCTTGCGCGACGCGAAATATATTATATCAGGAGCGGCACCAATAGCTCCAAGTTTAGTAAATTGGTTTGAAACTATTGGAATTACAATTTTAGAGGGATACGGCATGTCTGAAGACACTATTATTTCACATTTTAATATAGCAACAGACAATAGAGTTGGCACTGTAGGAAAAGCTGTTGCCGGCGTAAGCGTTAAAATATCTTCAGAAGGTGAAATTTGTATCAAAAACAAGTGCTTAATGAAAGGCTATTACAAATCCCCTGAAATCACAGCTTCCGTTTTTGATGAGGATGGTTTTTTCAAAACGGGAGATATCGGACAGTATGACCACGATGGTTTTTTGACCATTACAGGCCGGGTGAAAGACCAGTTTAAAACAGACAAAGGCAAATATATTTCTCCTGCACCATTGGAACTAAAACTATCCATAAATAAGGATATTGACCAAATCTGTCTTGTGGGAACTGGAATTCCCCAACCGATAGCGCTGATTACCTTGTCAGAATTAGGAAAAACCAAATCCAGAACATCATTATGTGTTGGATTAGTTGCAACGATGAATCAAATAAACCCGCATATTGAAAAGCATGAAAAGATCGAGAAAGTAATCATTATGAAAGAGGATTGGAGTATAGATAACGGATTAACGACGCCAACTATGAAGGTAAAACGTAACGAAATCGAGAAAATCCATCAGGAATTTTACAAATCATGGTTTGAAAACGAGGACAAAGTAATTTTTGAGTAAATGAAGTCAAAATAAAATATCATCACACGAGATAAGCCCAAATTTCTAATTCGGCCCCTTAAACAATTAACACTAGCATTACAATAGACATAGATTACTTTTTCAGCTCGCTTCAAAAGCGTAAAAATCCGTGAGGTCCTTACTTCATCACATGTTCATTCCTGCCATGGGGTCACTGCCTTTGCGGAATTTATATTCGCTATTAATAGCGTAAGCTCCGCTAATGACCACTTTTTTATTTGGATCTAACGCTGATTTGATTTCAATCATTCCATTCGATTCCGCTCCGGTTTCAACCATTACATTTTCAAAAATTCCATGGCTTTTTTCGACCCAAATATAGGTGGCGTTTTGTTCCCTGATAACTGAATCTGTAGGAATAAAGATACCTTTTAGATTGGACTGCGTTAATCTGGCTACTGCCTGCATTCCTGGTTTTAAACGCAAATTCGGATTAGGCACTTCCATTCTGACTAAAAGTAATCTGGAGTCTGGATTTATCTCCGGATTAATAAACGAAATCTTAGCGTTTATGTCATTTTTAGGATAATCCGCAAAAGACAGTATGGCAGACTGTCCTATTTTTAAACTTTTAGCATAGTTTACGTTTACTTGTGTTTCAAGCCAGAGAGTACTTAAATTAGCCACTTTAATTATGGCAGCGCCCTCCATAACATAACTTCCCTCAGTTGCCGTAATTTCCGAAACATAACCACTATAGGTACTGTAAAAAATAGTGTAAGGCGAAATTTGGGAACTGATTTTAATACTTTCAATTTGGCCGTTGGACAAGCCAAAGAACAATAGCTTTTGCTTGGCCGCATTCAACATACTTTTTGCGTTTTTACCAAAATCGCCGGGCATGGACAGTTGTTTGTATGCCGCAAAATAATCTTGTTTGGCTATGGCTATATCTTCACTGTAGAGTTGGTAAACGGCCTGGTTTTTTTGAATATAATCTCCCCCCGTTTTAAAGTATAATTTCTCGATTCGTCCCATAGCCCTTGCAGAAATAGTATTCATTGCCTGCTGGTCCATCACCAAAACTCCTGTATAGTTTTCAATCAGACTCGTTTGCGTTTCAGAAATCATCTGTACACTGATATTTCCCAATTTCATCTGTTGGTCACTGAGCATAATCTCATTAGAAGCAGAATTGTCTTTTTTCATTGGCGTTAAGTCCATCTGACAAATAGGGCACTTCCCTGGCTTGTCCTCCTTAACCTGAGGATCCATTGAACAGGTATAGTAAATATTTTCTTCTGCCTGATGCTCACTATGCTCTTCCTCATTTTTGCCGTTGCAGGCGAAGACCAAAACGAAGACCATAAATAGAAACGCTATTATTTTTATCTTTTTCATAATTATTCCGTTTTTATAAAACTTCCGCTATCAATTAGATACTGCGCGTTCCTGGCGAGGGTATCGCGGCTAGAGACTCCTTCGATAACCTGAACAAAATCATTGATTTCGATACCTGTTTTTATTATTGCAGTTTTAAACCCATTCTCTTTTTTGACAAAAACTATCTTTTTAGTCCCAATGCTAACCAAAGCCTGTTTTCTGAGCCAAATTCCTTTTATTGGATTTGTTTCTATAATTCCCTGCAGTCGCAAACCAACAGGGAATTTCAGATTTTTATTATTTAAATAAACTCTGATTCGGTTGGTTTTTTCGCTTTGATTGAGTTGCGTCTCAATAAAGTTCACTTTTGCGTTGAAATAATCCTTTTCATCTAACTCCGACGAAATTCTAATCGGCTGATTGACTTTTACCAGACTATTGTAACCCTGCATTACATTAAAAACACCCCAAACTTTATCCGTATTCATTAACTTAAAAACCACCTCGTTTTTCTTAATATAATCTCCTTCCTTAAAAGCCAAAGAAGTTGTTGTTGTCCACGCACTTTGCATATTCCCTGTTGTGCTTTTGCCCATGCTTTCCGTTCCCTCTACAATTCCAGTACTTGGACTATAAATAGAAATTACCGGATTTACCCTTTTGGCTGCAGCCAATGAATTAATATGATGTCCGCTCATTCCGTAAAGCAACAATTTTTGCTTTGACGCTTTTATGATTGAAGCGTTCTCTGGATCATTGGTTATCAAATAAATATAATTTTGCTGTTCAGTAAGTAATTCTGGGCTGTACAAATCAAACAATTTTTGACCTTTATTCACTTTTTGAAACTTGTAATTCACATACATTTTTTCTATCCTGCCACTGATTCTTGCAGCTATGTTTACCGACGAATTAGGGTCGTAAGCAACAAGTCCCGGCACATGCAGCTCACTGCTTATTGTCGTATCTATAGGCGTGGTGGTTTGAAAATTCCCCACGACAAATTGATCCGTAGGTCGCAATAAGTGTTCTATCGAATGGTTTTCCTCGGGCTGCTTTTCGCTCACTTTTTTCACCAAAGTCATTCCGCAAATAGGGCAATTCCCAGGTTCGTTTCTTATGATTTGAGGATGCATAGAGCAAGTATAAACCTCCTCTTTATGAAAATGGGTAGTTTGATTATTCGATTTTTCTACAAAATAATAAATTGTGAATCCAACAGTCAGAACCGCGATAGCCAACAAACTATATTTTAAATATTTGTTCATAATCATTTCGTTTCAAGTTGTTTTTCGATTTCCACCTGAGTATTCAAAATCGCCTGAAGTTTATCTAATTTGTCGATCTGCGCCATATTTAACGCTTCCCATGAATCCAGCACGACAAACAAATCGCCCGTATTATTTTGCCAGGCCAAAATTGCCGTGTCATAATTTCTTCGCAAGGCAGGAATGATGCTTTTTTCGGCAATATCATATTGCTTTTTTAGATTTTTTAATTCCGTTTGCATCCCTGAAATCATGCCCGTTGCCTCATTCAGGATCATTTGTTTTTGCCATTCTAGACTTTCGTTTTTTATCTTGATGCTATTAATCGTCGCTTTATTCATTTTTGTAGACCAAGGCATCGGAATGCTGACCATAGCCATTAATGTAAATTGCTGCGGACGGTCGCCAAAGGCAAACATATGATCGTATTTCACGCCAAACTCAGGTAATAATTTCGATTTTTCTGTTTCAATTTTCAACTGATTCAATTCCTTTGTTCTTTCGATCGCCTGTACATCGCTTCGATTTTCAGAAAGAGAGGTGCTGTCTGATTCGATGAGATCAAATTCATTTAATGTATAGGTAGCATCGATTTCAAAGCCCGTGTTTTTATCCCTTGCCATTAAGGTGTTCAGTACGATTCTTTTTTGGGCAATGTTATTTTCCAACATGACCAACATGCTTTGCAATCCACTGTATTGCGATTTAGCCTTGTAGTACGTTGGTAGTTTGTCCATGTTGTATTGATAGCGTATTTCCATACTCTTTATCATGTATTCCAAAAGCAATAAATTATCATTGGCGATTTTTATTTTTTTATCCAAGACCAACCATTGGTAATAATTGGCTTTGGCCAAAGCATTCAACTGATTGACGGTGAAATTTTTATTTTCAGCTTCTACCGAAGACATCGCGTTCATGTAATCAGAATCGGCCCTGAGTTGGGAAGCATTGGGAATCATTTGTGTAAAGCCAAGCATATAAGCACCCATTCCCGGATTCATTTCGTCCCCTTTCCACATTTTTACATCGTAAGGCGTCATAAACAAACCAGTGTTAATTTGAGGTGCCATCCAACTTTTTGCTCCCTTTGCAGCAGCATCCATACTTTGAATGTCCGTATCATACATTTTTAACTGTGGATTATTGGTTTTGATAGTGCTCAAAACGGCATCCAACGAAAGTGTTTGTGCTACCATTCCGACAGCATTTATAAGCAAACAACTTATAATGATATACTTTTTAATGTTTTGCATCGATGATCTCTATTTTACCTTTTGTTCTTAATTCACGTAGTTTTGTCATTTCAAAAACAACTGGCGTCACTAATAATACATATATGGTTGAGGTAATTGTGCCTCCAATAAGTGGAACCGTAATCGGGATCATTACATCAGCCCCCGTACCAGTTGACCATAAAATGGGGATTAATCCAAACAAAGCGACTGATACCGTCATTAATTTGGGACGCAATCTTTTTGCAGATCCGAAAATAATATACTCTCGTAAAATATCTTCTGTTAGTGTCTCTCGACTGTTTCCATGTTTCTCTACCATTTTGACCATGGCTTCATTTAAATAAATGGTAATCAACATTGCAGTTTCAATGGCTAAGCCAAACAAAGCAATGAAACCAACTGCGACAGCCACTGATAAATTGATATCATAAAAGTAAACCATAAAAATTCCTCCAATCAAGGCAAAAGGTACCGTAATCATGGTGATGAATGCTTCCTTCATGGAACGATAGGTAAAGTATAAAATCAGAAATATGATGATAATGACTAGGGGCAAAATCAGGCTTAATGTTTTGTTAGCCCGAATTTGATTTTCCCATTGTCCGCTCCATTCCATATAATACCCTTTTGGCATTTTAATGATCATAGCATTCAGCTTGTCTTGGGCTTCCTTTACGGTACTCCCTAAGTCGCGACCCCGAACATTAAACAAAACACTCCCACGCAACATGGCATTTTCACTATTAATCATTGGAGGCCCATCGCTTATTTTTATTTCCGCAACAGTCTCTAGAGGAATCGGTCCGTATTCCATTGTCTGAACCTGAAGTTTTTTTAGTGACTCCAGACTATTTCTATATTCTTGTGCATATCTGGCGCTAACAGAAAACCGCTCTCTGCCTTCGATAGTTGTTGTTAATGTCATCCCGCCAATAGCTGCTTCAACAACACTATTAATATCATCCACGCTAAGACCATACCTGCCTATCACTTCTCGCTTGGCGACTATGTCAATATACTTCCCCCCGGTAATAGGTTCTGCAAATAAATCTTTCACTCCCTCGGTTCCCTCCAATGCTTTTTTAATTTTTTGGGATAAAACATCAATAGTGTCTAAACTGGCACCATATATTTTTATTCCCACATCCGTTCTGATACCCGTAGAAAGCATA
Source organism: Flavobacterium sp. RSP49 (assembly GCF_003968735.1). NCBI lineage: Bacteria > Pseudomonadati > Bacteroidota > Flavobacteriia > Flavobacteriales > Flavobacteriaceae > Flavobacterium > Flavobacterium sp. RSP49. The sequence continues at coordinate 21,770 of NZ_RYDN01000032.1, forward strand.
TTAATTCTATTAATGATGGGCTGTGTGAAACCATTTGTAACTCCAGGAATTTGTAACTTATTGTTTATTTCCGTTACAATATCACTTTTCGTTTTTCCGTCTCTCCATTCATTATGAGGTTTCAACAAAACAATGGTCTCAATCATGCTTATTGGGCTGTTGTCCGTTGCCGAATTGGCCCTACCCGCTTTTCCCAAAACATGGGTAACTTCCGGAATCGATTTTATCAATTTGTCCTGAACCTGCAATATTCGTTTTACCTCAGAATTAGAAACATCAGGTAAGGTTACCGGCATAAATAAAATACTACCTTCATCTAAAGGTGGCATAAATTCGGATCCAAGCCTGGTAAACATCAATCCACCAATTAACAAAGCAACGATATTTACTACCAGCACCGATTTTCTCCATTTCAGACAAAAAGTCAAAATGGGTGTATAAATACTTTCAAGTTTCCTATTGATTGGGTTCTTATTTTCAGGACGAAGTTTTCCTTTTAGCAAAAAGCTAATCAGAACTGGAGTCAATGTAATCGCTAAAAAGGCATCGACAATTAATATAAACGACTTTGTCCAGGCCAGCGGACTGAATAATTTCCCTTCCATCCCCGTCAATAGAAAAACGGGTAAAAAAGAAGCGATCACAATTAATGTGGAATAAAACACGCCTGGTCCAACTAATTTTGAGGAATCCTCGATCAGCTTCATTCTTTCTTCAGGAGGCAGCGGATCGTGCTGTTTTTTGAATATTTTTTTAAATAATTTTTTCATCGCTGTTGATTAATGATTGTTGTCTAATTCTTCCTGTCTCTCAGAGATGCTCCGATAGGCATTTTCTACCATTACGATTCCATCATCGACAACAACACCTATTGCCAGCGCAATACCGGTTAAGGACATAATATTGGATGAAATTCCAAAAGCCTCTAGTAAAATAAACCCTATTGCAACGGATATGGGTAACTGGATTAGAATTATTAGTGCGCTTCGCCAATGAAAAAGGAACAGCAAAACAATAACGGACACTACAATCATCTCCTCTATCAAAGTTCCCTTAACAGATTCGATTGCTTTTTCTATCAATTCACTTCTATCATAGGAAGTCTTGAACGAAACGCCTTCTGGCAATCCTTTTTCAACTTCTTTCATTTTAACCTTAACGGCGTTTATAACCTTATCGGCGTTTTCTCCATAGCGCATCACCACGATTCCTCCCACAACTTCGCCTTCGCCATTGGCATCAAAAATCCCAACACGTGAATCTCCACCCATTTGAACAGAACCAATATCACTCACCTTCACAGGAACCGAATTGTAATTTTTGATGGCAATGTCTTCAACATCTTTTATGTTTTTAATATAGCCCAATCCCCTAACGATATAGGACATATTGCTCATTTCAAATTTTCTTCCGCCCACATCATTATTACTAGTTTTGACCGCTTTCATCACCTCCATCATGCTGACATTATAGTACTGCATTTTTAAAGGGTCCAAAACTAGTTGATATTGTTTTTCGAAGCCTCCAAAGGATGCCACTTCGGCTACACCGGGAACAGTCTGCAGAGCAAACTTCACATACCAATCTTGCAACGCACGTTGCTCTCCCAAATCCATTCCATTGACTTCCAAATGGTACCAAAAAACATGACCTACCCCAGTGCCATCCGGACCCAGCGTGGGAACAACAGTAGCAGGCAATAAGCGTTGTGCATAATTCAGTCGTTCCAACACACGGGTTCTTGCCCAATATGGATCTACATTTTCTTCAAAAATGATATAGACAAAACTCATCCCAAACATGGAGGAGGCTCGAATATTCTTGATTTTGGGTATTCCCTGTAAATTGGAAACCAATGGATATGTCACTTGGTCTTCGATCACCTGAGGACTTCTTCCCATCCATTCCGTAAAAACAATGACTTGATTTTCGGACAAGTCAGGAATAGCATCAATAGGATTTTGTTGCACGCTGTAAATTCCCCAGCCGAATAAACAGGCTGAAACAATCAACACGACCATTCGGTTTCTTAGTGAAAATGATATTAATTTTTCTACCATAATAGCTTAATGTTTTGATGAAAGACTGTCTTTCATTTTATCTATCCAGTGGATTATTTCTTCTTTTTGAATCCCGGTAAGGATTGCATTTCTATGAATTACCGTATACGAAGTCAAAGGCATTTCATTAGACGTTATTTGTTTGATAATTCGATCTAATTTATTCCCTTGCTTTCTGGAAGAATATTTACTGATCCACAAGTAAGCATTTGAGCACCATAATATAGATTTCTGATTTCTTTATTTTCACTTATCCAATAACCACTTTTCCCCTCATCATACATTGAACAATGATCCTGATACAATTTTTGAGTAGTTCCAAAGGTTTTTATCAAATCATTTATGTCTTTGCTCAACATGGCAAAATGTTCCCTTTGATGTTCTAATTTACCAGAGTTACCCCAATGTGTTCCACCTGCCTTTGGCATCATCGGCAATATCAACATATTTCATTTTCAATTTCGCATTTAGTCATTTTGAATCTATAGCATTTAGAGTCACATATAAAGCTTTCCCAGCGTTTGCCGCTCCTTTGAGATCATCCTTTACAAGTGCATTCTTAAGTTATAGATAATTATTTACTATTTCGGTGATAGAAAAAGAAGATTGAGGAGTCGCTACAACCGTTGTTTCTATATTAGTTTCAACGAACGTAGTTGGGATATTTTTCGCATTTTAGTTAACCGGCTCGGTTAATTCCATTCCGCATTTAGAACATTTATCTCCCTTTTTTCCTGTAATTTCAGGATGCATCGAACATGAATATAATTGCGAAACACTTTCTGTTTTCTCAGGATTTGTTGCGCCAGAATCTTCCTTTTTTTGGTTACACGAAACCATTACTAGTGTCATTACTATGGTCGAAAGAACTACATTTTTCATTTTTCTTGTTTTTTATTTAATTATAATTGCATTACTGAGTAAGTCAAAAGTTTAAACGTCATAAAGTTAAAAGGAGCAATATTGTAAATAGTAGTTTAAAATCAATCTGTTGCATCATTTTGTCTAATTTTAAAACACGACATTATACAGTGGTTGCTACTTACCGTCCATTTTGCAAACGTACTTTGAAACTACCTCTGTTTTTTTTCTTTACCTGATGTGTCGTGTTTTAGTGTTTTTACTAATTTCATTCCACATTTACTGCACTCTCCTTCTTTACTGCTTATCTCATTTACATGCATTGAACAAGCATACATTCCTTTATGGGTTTCCTTTTGGGAAGATTTCCTCGCTTCTTGAGCTGATGCCATGGAATTCACAGCTAAGAATACACTTAGTACGATAATTAATGTTTTCTTTTTTTCTATTATTAAAATATTAAACTAAAGATACATTGCTACTAAACAAAGGTACATACCCTACTATTTTAACTTGTTGCAGAATTTTGGAAATGATTTATAAGTTTTACAACCTATCAATTTGCAATCTGTTATTTTCTACTAATTCGACTTCTCCTAACTTCACCGAAATAGGAAAAATTCCAAGTTTTTCGAGCTCGGATTTCACAACCATTATACAGCGACCACCTACCATCTTTTTGATATAGAATTTCATCGTTATTGAACTGCTCCTATTCTCCTGCCACAATTTAGCATCTCCGCACCAAAATAGGGATTGATGACGTCTTGGGTTTCACTGATCCAATACCCGTTTTTTCCTGCTCCATACATGGGACAGTAATCCTGATATACTGTTTGTTTGGTTCCAAAGGCTTTTATCAAATCAAAAACATCTTTGCTCAATAACGAAAAATACGTTCTTTGATGCTCCATTTTACCGGCATTATCCCCAATATGTTTGACATTTACTTTGGCATCCGCAACAAAAGCATTGTATTTATTTTTTAATTTGGTGTCTAATGAAGTTGCGCTGGAACTATTCAATATAGCATGCAAATCTTTTGCCGCGATGGCTGCTCCTTTTGAATCGTCTTTGGTTAATGCATTTTTAATTTTGAGATAATTAGATACAATAGCATCGGTTGGAAAAGTCGTTTTGTCAGCACTCTCCGTTTTGAGCACAGCACCGGATTTTACCTTGGTTTCAACAAGAGTTAGCTCTTTTTCAGTAGGGATTGTTTGCACCACTTTCTCGGTTAGTTCCATCCCGCATTCTGAACATTCTCCACCGGATGCACCAGTAACTTCTGGATGCATAGGACAGGCGTATAATTCCGCAGCTTTTTCTGTTTTTCCAGAACTTGTAGCTGTAGCTTCTTTGTTTTTCTGGCCACAAGAGACCGTGATAAAGACCGTTATTAAGGACAAAAGCATTATTTTTTTCATTGTATTTTTTTATAATTACAAATTTACTTTTATTTAAAACAACTATTCATTGTTATAAATCTGAGCTTTATCTATTTATTTTATGATATTAAAAAAATTATATTCTAAGTTTAAATAAATTCCATTGGGTGCTGTACGCATCATAGAACTCATAATTTCCCTCCGGTAAGCCAAATCCAAACGGGCTTGACTATTGAAAATAAATTGTATTGCCGGAACCACATCAAGATACGATTTTCCATTTTCATTGATAGTTTGCCCAACAAATTCAACCATCAGGTTAATATTTGTTTGTTTAAAACTGGTGTATTTTTTGGGATACATCAGTTTGCCAAAAGACAAGGTATAATTCGTGGCGTTATTGCCTAATTCACTTGGAAAAGGATAATTTGGTTTATTATCAAATGCCTTTTCAAAACTTACCGACGAACTAATTGCTACTTTTTTTATCAGTTTCGTAGCCACTAATCCAGTCTCAAAACCCGTATTGTGCCCCATAATTTCAATTTGATCCTGATGAATATCCGCGTTATTAAAACTATACCTTCCGAAAGCAGCCAAACGAAAATGACTGTTTAAATCATCCGTCGAGAAAAACCGGTATTTGGCATAGAAACCGCCTCCCTCTGTAACCAATTGACTGTTTCTATTACTGACAAATGCGGTAGCCCTAACCATCAAATTTTTATTCAAACCATAGGTCACTTCCGGCATCAAATGATAGTTGTACCCTTCATTAAATTGCTTCTCAAAAAGGGATTGTGACACTCTGACACTCAATGAATTTGCAGGGATATTACTGGCAGGATCCGTAACAACAAATAATTCCTGGGCTTGCATTTGAGCCGATATCAGGAATAGGACAGCAAAGCGTAAATAACTCATATTAAATTGTTTTAAGGTGAAAATTATTTTCATTTTCGACCAGATAACTAGGGTATTTCGATAATGTTTTAAGTGTTTTTTTATACTCTTTTTGAGTAACAAAACCTTTATCAACTACTTTTAACTTTGTTTCCCCGTTCATTGTCTTTGCTTTCACATCAACGAATATAAAGGTGTGTTGACCATTTTTCAATGCTAGGTTGTCTTCTATTTTTAAATTATCGAAAGCCATTGTCAACACCATGGAACCCACAAAAAAGCCAGCTTTTTCGACACTCGTTTTTAAAGTTTTTGGACTTATTGTATTATTTTTCTTCAAATAAACAGTAAACGTATTCGTATTTAGATCTGTACTGACGCTGTCTACTTCAGTCATGGCCTTTAGCTGTTTGTTAATTGCATTAGAACACATGGAACACGTTAAACCCGTTGCAATTATGTCTGCTTTTGAAATTTGAGAATAGGACTTCATGCTTGCCATCAAAACCAAACAAACAATACCAATTAATTTTATACTTATATTTTTCATCGTATTTTATTTTTTTATTTGCACTAAAATTTGTTCTTCTGTTGGATTTACAGCAACCAGTTTCCCTGCTGCATCAAAAAGATAGGCACTAGGCAACTGCTCTACGCCAAAGACTAAAGCCGATGGCGCATCAAACCCTTTGGGATCAATCAACTGCTCATATTCTAATTTGTCTTTTTGAATGGCACTTATCCATTTCGCTTGATCCGTATCCAGGGATATCCCTATAATTTCGAAATTTTCTGTTTTATACTGATTGTAAAAAGGGGCCAGCTTTTTATTGGCCATTCTACACGGTGCGCACCAAGAAGCCCAAAAGTCAATTAAGACGGTTTTCCCTTTTGCAGAAGCCAAACTTACAGTGGCCTCTTTATTATTTTTAAGTTCAAAATCAGGTAAATTATCTCCAATTTTTATCTGGGCATTAGCCGTTGAAAAACTGATTATTACACTTACTACCAGAATTATTTTTTTCATTTTATTTTCCTTTAAATAATTATTGAATCGTCTCGACCGTTTTTCCACAAGTCATCATTTGCGAACCGTAATACGGATTCTTAACGGCACTTTCTTTGCTCAACCAGTTGGCTCCTTTACCGCCATTTGCCATAGGACAAAACTGAAGATAAACCGGAGTCTCGTATTTAGCCACTTTTATCAATTCATACATCGATTTTGATAAATCCATGAAATGATCTCTCTGATGAGAAATATCTTTTGTATCACCAATATGCTCAGAATGTTCTTTTAAGTCATTCAAAACTTTCATCCAAACAATATGTTCTTCCGATTTTAGTGTTTCCATCTTCACGGAATTGATTGCCGTTAATAAATCCTTCGCTTTCAAGGAAGTACTGTTTCCGTCTGTTTTCACTAAAGCATCTTTTAAAAGAAAATAGCTATCCAAAACAGCTTTTAATGTAGTATCTACTTGTTGTTTTGTAACTGCATTATCTGAGTGATTGGCGTGACCTGCATGATTTTCTGTAGTAACGGTTTCCATTTTCGTTGCTGGAGAAACGGCTACTTTTGCTTCTCTTTCATATTGGCAACAGCCATGTAGTTTGTCATAAACAGCATCTGGAGCAAGAAACTTATCACTGTCATACCCTGCTAAAGCAATGCGTTTCAGGATTTCGTCTTGACTTGTTTTAGTCGAGTCATACGTGAGTGTTGCAATTTTGGTGTCTTTATTCCACTCGACTTTCGCTACTTTTTTCAGGTTACCTGTAGTTTCTATGGTGCTTTTACACATCTCACAGTTGCCATATATTTTTACCGTTTCTGTTGTAGCATTTTTAATTTGCGCATGGCTGATTGTGATTGAAAGCAACAGAGTAGTTGCCATCAATATTTTTTTTATTGAATTCATTTTTGATATTATTTTGAAGTGAATTAGTCGCAAAACATTGAAAACAAGAGCTTATTTTGCTCTGTTTTTTGAATTGTAATTGACTACGTTTATTGGTTTTTAAAGCATATACTGCTTTGAACAAGACAGTTTTTTGGCTGTCAAAAAAGAAATTTAGCTTATTTTAGGTGGAAGCCAAATAGAACGGAAATGGGATGAGATAAAGATTTCCGAGTAATAATAATTTTGTTTTTCAGTAGAAAAACTAAAAATTTGCTTGTTTAATTCCGTGTTAAATATGGATGTTAAACCCAAATGAATTGCTGTACTGCCACAAGAAATACTCTTACAAGCACCGTTACAACCATCATGCGAGCCTTTATTTGATTTTTTTTCTTTCTTACAACAGTCTTTTTGCTCCGTTTTTGAAGAGAATTCTTTTTTGCAACACGATTTCTCTGCTTTTATTCCACACGCAATAGCTACGCTTGGAGTCATAAAGAACCCAAGCGTAACTAGTAACAATATGTAAAATTTTTTAGACATAGCATCGTTTAAATAAAGTACAAAGATATTGATTGATTCTTAATTTCAAATGCATTACGTCATAAATACGTGTTAAAAACAGCCTATTATTTTCCCTCGCCTAGAATTCCATTCATTATAGACTGCGATACGGATAATATAATACTAAAAAACAACGCAGTCCAAAACGTATCTACGCGAAAACCACCCACAATTTTCGTACACAACAAAATCATCAGTGCATTGATAACCAATAAAAACAAACCTAAAGTTAGTATCGTTACCGGCAAAGTTAGTAGCACTAATATTGGCTTGATAAATATATTGAGTAATCCAAGAACAATTGCCACAATCAAAGCCGTGGCGAATCCATCTACACGCACGCCTGGCATAAAGTTAGCAATAAGCAATACTAAACCTGAGGTAATAAGAATTTTGATGAGTAAATTCATAAGTTTATCTTTTTAAATTTTAATAAATGTAGTAAAAATTAGAAACCATCGCCTTTAATTTAAGAAAGAAGTGACTTTTTGATAGAACTCAGCTGGATTTTCGGCATGAAGCCAATGCCCTACATTAGGGATCGTTTCAATATTTGAATCTGGGAAATGCTGTTTTATAATTTCAAAATCACTGTCTAAAATATAATTTGATTTTCCGCCGCGAATGAACAAGGTTGGTTTCTCGAAAACGGAATTCTTTGGCAACGGAATTCCTATTTCATCCATTTTTGCATTGAAAACTGCCAAATTAAATCGGAAAGCAAGTTGCCCAGGCTCTTGCCAAAACAAATTCTTCATCAAGAATTGTCTGGTTCCAAAATCAGAAACAAACTTCTCCATGATTTCTTCGACATCACTTCGACTTGGTTTTTTTGAAAAATCAACCGCATTCAATCCCGCCAAAATATCCTGATGATGCTGCGGGTAAAATTTTGGTCCTATGTCCGCAACAATTAACTTATTAACTAATGCAGGATACAACGTTGCCAAAAGCATGGCTATTTTCCCGCCCATCGAGTGTCCTAAAATATTGATATTTTCTAATCCATGAGCTTGACAGTACTCGTAAACATCCTGCGCCATGATTTCGTAGGTAAAATTCTCTGAGTGCAGGCTTCTCCCGTGATTGCGTAAGTCCAGCAGATGTACCTGAAAATGAGCTGCAAATTGTGTTCCTAATGTTTTCCAGTTATCGGACATCCCTAGAAATCCGTGAAGAATTAAAAGTGGTTGTCCTGATCCTTCTATTTTTGAAAAAAGCATATAATTTTAGATTTTAACGTTATGTGTCTTGTCCTGAATAACCGATACAGATTATTAGATAAAAATATTTAATTAAACACTTGCAAAAACGTTTTTGCA
>NZ_RYDN01000033.1:0-29624 GCF_003968735.1 Flavobacterium sp. RSP49
AAAAACGTTTTTGCAAGTGTTTAATTAAATATTTTTATCTAATAATCTGTATCGGTTATTCAGGACAAGACAAAATATTCTTATTTCAATTCTGAAATGAATGCTACGATAGTTGCTGCAATTTTATTTTGTTCCACATCATTGGTTAAATAGTCTCTGTCACCAAGGTTTGACATATAACCCAATTCAACAAGTACAGCCGGCACTTCTGATTTTTTTAAAATGTAGAATGGAGCTTTCTTTATTTCTGATGATTTTATAGTAGTATTGCGGATAAATTTGTTGCGAAGTTCCACCGCAATTTCATTCGACCTTTCATGCGCAATTGATTCTGTGGCAATATAAAATTCCATTCCTGATTTTGATAGATTTAAATTTTGATTGACATGAAGTGACAAAACTAAATCAGGTTTGATTTTGTTGATCAGCGCAGAACGGTCACTCAAAGAAAGAAATTGGTCTCCAATTCTTGTAAGGTGTATGGTCACTTTCTCATTATTATTCAAAAATTTGATTTTGTTTGTGATTTGCGCTACAATTTGTTTTTCAGTAGCACTACTGGAAGTTGCTCCAAAATCAGATCCACCATGTCCGGCATCAATAACAACATTTATTTGTTTGGATGGGACAGTATTCGGAATTATAAATGCAAAAGAGACGACGGTGGCAAGAGTTAGAAATAACGGAATTGCTTTTTTCATGTGGTTTTGTTTAATTTGTTATTCAATTGTAGCTAACAAAAACAAGAATTATTGTGTAACTTTATTTTATTCTAAAGCTCTCAAAAGACCTTCTGGTGCTTTCTCGATGTACATTTGGTTTTGGATTCCTTTTATTGATTTGGCATCCGTGAAAAACTCAAAATCTTGTCCGGGACTTTGTCGCAATACGCGACCAGTTCCAGTAATTTTGCCAATGGCTGTTCGTAATAAAGGTTCCGCAGAATCGCCAAGAACTCCCAGAGTGCTCAATGTTTCTTTTTGAAGAAAATCAGGTTGTAACCCATTGAAGTAATCCCCAAAACCCACTGAATTGACAATTTTTAACACGATTGGCTGCATGGCATATCTGTGATCGGGATTCCTGCTTTCAGCTCCGAAAGTCGGGGAGTCATAAAGCGTTACGGATCCTACGTTTTTTCCTACCGTAACATCTCCAATTTGTATAACTTGAATGTGAGGTTCTAGCCCGTTGATTACTAACTCGCTTGCTGATGCAGAGCTTTTCGTAGTTAAAATATAAATTTTAGTCAATCCTAAACTATTGATGGCTGTGCTTCCTATTTTATCGGTAAAATAATTGAATAATGCTTCGGGATTTTCAGCCTCGAAATAAGCATTAATTTTTGCATTCCATTGTTGTTTTGCAAAGACTTTTCCTTTAAATTGTCCGGTAATCATACTTGCTAATCGTGTAGCAGTTTGAACAGAACCACCACCATTGTAGCGTAAATCTAAAACCAAATCAGTAACTCCTTGTGATTTTAGAGATGCAAAAGCATCGTTTAATTGAGTGTCAAAATTAGCATAAAAGCCATTGTACATCAAATAGCCTATTTTGTGAGAGCCGGAGGTGATTACTTTATTGATTAAAATTGGATTTTCGGATAGGACTGTTTTTGTCAATGCCACTGATTTACCGTTGCTGACAATTGTAGTTCCGTTATAATCAGCAAGATTTAGTGTGTAATTTTCGTTTGAACCAAAAAGTAACGATTCATAATTGCTTAAAGTCAGCTGTGTACCATTTACGGCAGTGAAAAAATCACCACGTTTTATGGCTTTATTGGAGGCATCTGAGTTTGCAATAATATAACGAACATAACCAAATATTTCAGTTGTACTGCCTGGTTTAAAACTTAAACCAAAATCGATACCATTGTTTTTAGTGGTACCCTGAAGCGTTCCTTCGAGTTCTAAATAATCGCTTACAATCCAACTAAATCGATCCGTAGAGGGATTTACCCGCAATGCATTAAACAAATCCTCAGGCACGGGATAGTCTTTTAAAAAAGAGTTTAATGCAGTTTGATCTGCGAATCGGTCATCGTCTAAATTTGGAACATCAGCTTGCCACAAATAGTACAGATTCATTCCTTTCCAAATGAAATCCTGAATCTCGAGACTTGCAGGTGGTGCCACGTCATCATTGTCCTGACAGCTTTGTAAAGTGAAAGTAGCTATGAAAAATAAAAGCGTAAATTTGAATGCTGTTCTCATAATTATGTTTTAATACTTTATTAACGTAAAAATACTAACTTTAGTTTTATTTTGTGTTTTTTTGTTGCAAAAATAAATAGGATTCATCTTAAGAGTATAACTCGTTTGATTTTTTAATAGATTTGAAAGAGTCCGGAATCCTGTTGTCACTTTCCTGGGCACGAAAAATGATTTAAGAATTTATGATACAAATACACAATTATGGAATCAGATAAAGTCGAGGGTTTATTAGAAAAATACTTTCAGCGCGTGGCTACTTTAGCTCAAGAAAAAGAGTTGCAGGATTATTTTTTGTCTCAGGATGTTGCTTCGCATTTACAACAGTTTGCTTCATTATTTGACTATTTTGCTGTTGAAAAAGAGCAGTATAACAAGCATGAAATTCTACCATTTGAAGTTATTATGGCTCAAAACATGAATAAAAAAGGGAATTTAGGTGGGTTTCTATTGCGGCTTTAGTTGTTGTTTTGATGGGAATAGCAACGTATGTCCTTTTTGATTTGCATGCTACAAATGAAAACACAAATTTAGGAACCTTTGAAAATCCTGAAGCCGCTTTTAGAGCCAATCAAAAAGCATTGTCAGTATTATCCAAGAATATGAATATTGGCATAAAAAGTGTATAATATATTGAGAAATATCAAAACCGTTGAAAACAGGGTTTTTGTAAGCACTAAAAAAGAGTGGGAAAGATCCTGAAAATCAAACTAAGAATACTAACAATAAAATAATTAAATAAAATGAAAGCAACCATTCGAAAAAGTATCAATAGGAGTTTTAGCAAAAAGTGTCTGATCACTTTAGTGTTTCTAGTTATTTCGAGTCCATTTTTTGCGCAAGCAGTCTTTGACAAATTTGACGGACAAGATGATGTTACGGCCATTATAGTCAATAAAAAAATGTTCGACTTGATGAGTAAGGTCAAAGTAGATGCTTCTGATATAGAAACGCAACAGTACCTGAGTTTGATAAAAAAATTGGACAACCTAAAAGTTTTTACTACAAAAAGTACCAGAGCAGAGGGAGAAATGAAAGCTGCTGCAGAGAAGTACATCAAAACAGCGGGATTAGAAGAGTTGATGCGCGTGAATGAAAACGGAAGGAATATAAAAATTATGGTAAAATCAGGAACTTCAGATTCTCAAATTAGAGAATTGCTGATGTTTATTGAAGGAGCTAAAAATGAGGATACAGTGCTGATGTCATTGACAGGAAATTTTGATTTGAATGAAATTTCAGTTCTTACCGATAAGATGCGAATTCCAGGAGGTGATGACTTAAAAAAAGCAACTAAAGGCAGAAAATAAGAGGAACTCAACCAGCGTAATGATTATGATGATCGTAATGCAATAATCGAACATTGAGTTAGAACAATTGTAGCCGCTACAGCAGTTTATGAAATAAACGGAATTATATTTATAAAAAAAGCGTCTTGATGTTGTAATCGAGACGCTTTTTTTATGCCTATTTCAAGAATATTATTTGCAAAACATTTTTTTGTTTTTAACGGCACTTTGGCTTCCTAATTTAATGGCTTTGGTGAAATCAGCGCACGCATTTTTTTTATTTTGAATGTGAATATTAGATAACCCTCTAAGATTATAGGCAATGTAGTCTTTAGGATTTAACGTGATAGATATCGTACAATCTTCAATGGCTCCCGTATAATTTTTAGCCTTGTAATTGATGTCAGCCCTGGTTGTATAAGCATCTCCTTTTTTAGGTTCAATAATGATGGTTTTATTGACATCATCTAACGCCCCTTTTATATCGCCTGATTTTTGTTTCAAAAGGGCTCTGTTTAAGTAGGCTTCAGCAAACAATGGATCAGTTCGTATGGCTTTAGTATAATCAGCAATAGCGCCTTTTAGATTGCCTGTTTCTGCTTTTTTTAAAGCTTGGTCAAAAAACTCGTAGGCAATTGGACTCTGACTCCAGCCAGTTAAGGAACTTAATAATAATGCAAGAAAAATTAATTTTTTCATAAAAATAGATTGCAGGGTATTGGGCTTGTAGAACTCGATTAAAGAATAAAATTGCGTAATAAATGTACTGTTTTTTTATTTAGATATTAAATTAACGCATTTAAATGTAATTTATTTTACAAAATGAAACCAATAAAAAATCACCAAAAGTTGGTATTGTGAATGGATATGCTAACGAAATTAGAGCAGCAAGTTAAGGAAAATTGTGACTTAAGCTAAGTACTTTTGTCTTTGTCTCCAATATGATAAGACTCACTAGTTTTTGATAATTTATTTAATGCAATAAATAATTTGGATCGTAAACTCAGCAAGCACATGACGTTCTTAATCAATTAAAACTATCGACGATTTTGTTGAACAAAAAAAGCCTGCAAAGTACTAATTTTGCAGGCTTTTTTATTGTGACCACGGTGGGATTTGAACCCACACGCCCTTGCGAGCACCAGCCCCTCAAGCTGGCAAGTCTACCGTTTCTCCACGTGGCCTTGTAAAAAAAAAGGTCCAGTAATAAATTACTCGACCTTTTGTGACCCGACTGGGGCTCGAACCCAGGACCCCATCATTAAAAGTGATGTGCTCTACCAACTGAGCTATCGAGTCAATGCTTCAAGGAAAGTATGTGTTGATCACTAAAATTGTGACCCGACTGGGGCTCGAACCCAGGACCCCATCATTAAAAGTGATGTGCTCTACCAACTGAGCTATCGAGTCATTTTCCTTCCTTGAATGCGGGTGCAAATATAAGGACTTATTTTGGAGTTTTCCAAGCAATTTTATTATAAATTTGTCTTTTTTAAACAAAATTACTCAACACCTTAATTTGTAAGGTTTTATTCAGATGAAAAAAATAATTTTATTAGGTTATATGGGGTGTGGTAAGTCTACAATTGCAAATAAGTTGTCCAAAATTATCCAAATTCCTTTTGTGGATTTGGATGAAAAGATAGTAGAGAAGATGAATTTGTCCATAAATGCCATTTTTGAAAAGCAGGGAGAAATTTATTTTAGAAAGGTAGAACACGAAGTTTTTATCGAATTATTAAACGCTCCCGAATCATGTATTATAGGTTTAGGAGGAGGAACTCCTTGTTATGCCAATAATCATGAGTTGCTAAAAGGAGATAATGTTGTTTCTATTTATCTAAAGGCTTCTATTGAAACGTTATTGAACAGATTGGCTTTTAATGCAAGTAAGCGTCCACTAATTGCGGATAAAAATCCTGAAGATATGAAAGAGTTCATAGCAAAACACCTTTTTGACAGGAGTTTTTATTACAACCAAGCACAATACAAAGTTGTGGTTGATGGTAAAACAATCGATCAGACTGCGCAAGATATTGTGGCTCTTTTAGCTTAAATACGCATAATTAGTATCGTTTTCATCAAAAACAACTTGTACGTGCTCTAATAACGAAGTAGAAAGCGAAATTCCTTTAAAATCTGCTTTTACAGGATACTTTTTGTGATTTCTATCCACAAGCACTGCGGTTTTGAATTTTTTCAAAGGAACATCTATAAAGTGTCGTACGGCATAGATAAGTGTCGTTCCGGAGTTTAATACATCATCGACCAGAACTAAACCTTTATTGGTATACTGTTCTTTTGATAACGAAGTATGAATGGGTAATTGAGGGTTTTGTTTGTTGATCTGCACTTCGCATAGTGCAACTTTAAGAGGGGAAATAGTTTCCAAGACGGCGGCTATTTTTTTTGCAAAAATGAAACCATTACTGGCGATTCCTGCAATGACTATTTCCTCTTCATCTACGAAAGTTTCATATATTTGGTAGGCAATTCTTTTTATTTTGTGGTCAATTTCCTGATTTGTTAAGATGATATTTTTACTCATTGTTGTAGTATTTGGAATAACGGTTAGTGTTGTACGGCTCTTGTGGTTCAGTAAAAAGACTAAGATTTAGGCTTCATCTTCGTCTGTAATTATTTCATTGCCAAATTCATCAATATCTCTTCGATCTTTTTTGGTGGGTCTTCCCGTGCCATTCTTTCGATAATGTTCTTTGGATAGTTTTAAAAGTTCCAAATGTTGATACGCTTCTGCCGGAGTATCGTTTCGTCTGTAAATATCAACCAGTTTTGCCCCGACACGATTTTCCGGGATATCCAACACGGTGATTATTTGGGTAATTTGGTCTTTCCGAAACGTGATTTTGTCAGTAGCGAAAACTTCTTTAGAAGGCTTGGCAACAAGACCGTTAACGGTTACATGATTCTTTTTGCAGGCTTCAGTAACCATATTTCGCGTTTTATAATACCGCACGCACCATAAATATTTATCTATTCTCATAAATTTTCTAAAATAGGAGTTAAATTGTTTACAAAAATCAATCAATATTGTATCTTGCGCACTTAAAAAAATTAGCTATAATGAACAAATTTAAGTATTATTTTATTCTATTAATTACAATTATCTCTTTATTTTCATGCTCAAAGGATGAGGCTGCTGAAATTCAACCGCCTAGAGATTTCGCAGTGCAACATGCGACTGATTTAACGGATATCGAAGAATATTTAAAAAACTATTATATTACAGTTGTTAATCACGCCGGTTTCCCTGACGACCAGGACGTTAGCTATACAAAAATTCCTGCAGGAGGTAGCCAACCTTCTATTTGGTCTTATAAAGATAAAACGACCTTTCCTAAACTTTTGAGTAGAGATGTCAAACTTCATGATATAACGTATACCTTGTATTATTTAGTGCTTAGAGAGGGAGCGGGCAAATCTCCTACTAATACTGATGCGGTATTGGCTTCTTACAAAGGAGATTACTTATCTCGAATAAAGGTTTCGGAAGTTACGACACTTTCTGCTACCCAGTTTGAGGTGGTGAAGAATCCACAACAATTCTTTAGTTTGCTTACAACAGTAGTAGGATGGGGCGAAACTTTTCCGCAATTTAAGACTGGGACTTACGATTCTAATACTGATGGCACCGTATCTTACAGAGATTTTGGAGCAGGAGTAATGTTTTTGCCTTCTGGATTAGGATATTATAATTCAGGAAGTGGATCGATTCCTTCTTACGCACCTCTAGTTTTTAGTTTTAAATTATACGAAATTAACAGACTGGATTCAGACGGTGACGGAATCATGAATTTTCAAGAAGATCTCGACGGAGATGGTTATATGCGCGTTTTAGCGACAGGAGTTATAAATCCGGATGATACTGATGGAGATGGAATTCCAAACTTTTTAGACAAGGATGATGATGGAGACGGAATAAGTACCAGAACGGAAATTACGGATGCTAATGGCGTTTTAATCCCTTTTGAATCTATCCCAAGCTGTAACGGAAATACTACTGATCTGGCAAGAATCAAAAGACATTTAGTAAAATGTAATTAAAACATACAAACCAAAAAAAAACCAGTTCAATTTGAACTGGATTTTTTTTGGTATAAGTAAAAGGAAGTTATTATTTTCTTTTCATTACTCTTTGAACCGCTTCAACAATCGCTTGGTTGTTCAATTTGTATTTATTCATTAATTGTTCTGGTGTTCCGGATTCTCCAAAGCTGTCATTCACTGCTACAAATTCTTGTGGTAACGGACTGTTCAATGCTAAAAGTCTAGAAATGCTTTCGCCCAGACCACCAAGAATGTTATGCTCTTCAGCGGTAACAATACATTTTGTTTTTTCTAATGATTTCAAAATCGCTTCTTCATCCAATGGTTTGATTGTATGAATATTGATTACTTCAGCAGAGATTCCTTGTGCCTCTAATGCTTCAGCTGCGATTAAGGCTTCCCAAACTAAATGTCCTGTAGCAACAATAGTTACATCAGTTCCTTCTGTTAAAACAATTGCTTTTCCAATTTCGAAAGGTTGGTCAGCTGGCATAAAGTTAGGTACAACCGGACGACCAAAACGCAAGTAAACTGGGCCATGGTGATCTGCAATTGCCAATGTGGCCGCTTTTGTCTGGTTGTAATCACAGGTATTGATTACAGTCATTCCCGGTAGCATTTTCATTAAACCGATATCTTCCAGGATTTGGTGTGTTGCACCATCTTCTCCTAAAGTTAATCCTGCGTGTGAAGCACAAATTTTCACATTTTTCTCTGAATACGCAACCGACTGACGAATTTGGTCGTACACTCTTCCTGTAGAAAAGTTAGCGAAAGTTCCCGTGAAAGGAATTTTTCCTCCAATAGTTAAACCGGCAGCAATTCCGATCATGTTGGCTTCTGCAATTCCAATTTGGAAAAAACGTTCTGGGTGATTTTTCTTGAAATCGTCAAATTTAAGGGAACCAATTAAATCTGCACAAAGTGCCACAACATTCTCGTTTTTTTGACCTAATTCAGTCATTCCCGCTCCAAAACCCGAACGTGTATCTTTACTTCCTGTATTTGTATATTTTTTCATTTTCCTTCCCCAACCCCTCCAAAGAAGGGGAGCTCCTATTGGGGTAAATAGGGTTTTAAATTTTTATTTAATGATTCTTGTAGCTGTTCCTCCCATTCGGGAAAGCTAGGTGGGGATTAGTAGTCGCTTTCTGCTGCTGTGTAGTTTTGGCCTAAAGCAATTTCAAGTTGCGCATCATTAGGCGCTTTACCGTGCCAAGCGTGACTGTACATCATAAAATCTACCCCATTGCCCATTTCAGTGTGCAACAATACACAAACTGGTTTTCCTTTTCCAGTTCTGGATTTGGCATCATTCATTCCGGCAATAATAGCTTCGATATCATTTCCTTTTTCAATTTCTAAAACATCCCAATCAAAAGCTTCAAACTTGGCACGAATACTTCCCATGGCTAAAACCTCGTCAGTTGTTCCATCAATTTGCTTTCCGTTTAAATCGATTGTAGCAATAAGGTTGTCCACTTTTTTTGCAGCAGCATACATGATTGCTTCCCAGTTTTGACCTTCCTGTAATTCACCATCACCATGAAGTGTATAAATAATATGGTTGTCACCATTCAATTTTTTTGCTTGAGCAGCACCAATTCCTACTGATAATCCCTGTCCAAGAGAACCAGATGCAATACGTATTCCTGGTAAGCCGTCATGAGTAGTTGGGTGTCCTTGTAGTCTTGAATTGATCAAACGGAAAGTAGCTAGTTCTGCTGCTGGAAAATAACCGCTTCTTGCTAAAACACTGTAAAATACAGGTGAAATATGCCCGTTTGAAAGAAAGAAAAGATCTTCTCCAATACCGTCCATATCAAAACCTTCTTTGCGTTCCATTATATTTTGATATAAAGTGACAAGGAATTCAGTACAACCTAGAGAACCACCTGGGTGACCAGAGTTGACAGCGTGTACCATTCGAAGAATATCTCTTCTGACTTGGATTGTTAAATCGTTTAATTGTTGTGTGTTCGGTTTCATTTGTGTGTTAAAATTAGACTGGGCAAATGTAGTCAGATATTTTGATTTATACAGACTTCCATTTTTAGATTTATCAATAGTTATCAAGGATTGTTTTTTTAGCAGCAATACTATTTTTAAGAATTCTTGATTATTTAGTATCTTGCAACCATGTTTCAACAATTATTCAAAAGCATTCAGGAAAAAGTGATACTGACTCAGGAAGAAATGGAGTTGTGTAAAACTTTTTTTATCCCTAAAAGATTACGCAAAAAACAAATCCTGTTGCAAGAAGGAGACATTTGTGTCTACAATGCCTTTATTGAAAAAGGAATACTGCGCTCTTTTTCCATCGATGAAAAAGGAAATGAACACATCGTACAATTTGCAATTGAAGGCTGGTGGATCGCAGATTTGTCCAGTTTTCTAACAAATAGTTCCTCTATTTATACGATTGAAGCCTTGGAGGATTCTGAACTGCTTTTGCTGACAACATCGGCAAGAGAAGCTTTAATGGATAAAGTCCCCATGTTTGAAAGATACCAACGCTTGCTTTTGCAAAATGCCTACATCGCCAATCAAGCCAGAATAAATTCGACTTTAACAGAAACCGCCGAAGAAAAATACACCAATTTAGGAATTGCTTATCCTGGAATTGTTCAACGTGTACCCCAACACATGATCGCCTCTTACCTTGGTCTGAAACCGGAAACATTGAGTCGGGTTCGCAAACAAATTAACAATCGAAGTTCATTTTAATTGACATAGATCAATAGAATTTCTTGTTTTACATCAACGAAAACTTTTGCAATACAGCCTTAAATTTGTCCTGTAAATATAAGTCGATGTCAAATAGAACCACATTTGCAGTCCTAGGAGTTTCAGTAACCAATAGTATTGTTTTAGCAAAGCAAATTGCCAAAACCAATCCCGTTTTGCTGTTTGATCAAAAAGCCGCTACACTTTTGGAGGTGTATACCGAAATTATTTCAGAGAATCCGAAGGCAAATGTAGAAATGATGATTTGTCCAACCAATGCAAGTTGGGAGGCAGATATTATTATACTTTCAAATGATGTGGCAACAAATGTTACTCTTATTGAAAAAATCAAAAAAGTGGCAACGGGTAAAATCGTACTTATTTTGGGAAACGAAATGGAGGTGATTAATTCCGAAAGTACACTGGATAAATTACAGCATTTGTTTCCTTTTTCTAAAGTTGTTCTGAGCAACGAATCAGCGTATGATTCTAACGATTCCCTTCTTTTGAAAGGAAATGAGCAAGAAACCTTAAACATTATTTTAACTCTATTTACAAGTATTGGTTTGAAAGCCAGTATTTAATTTAATAAAACACTAATTTTTAACAAAAATCAAATGAGTAAATCAATTTTATTTCAACCCTATACATTAGGAAGCAGTACTTTAAAAAATCGAATGGTGATGGCTCCAATGACCAGAAGCCGTTCTAATAATGAAGGTAATGTTCCTACTGCACTTACGGCAGAATATTATACACAAAGAGCTACAGCAGGTTTAATTGTTTCCGAGGGAACTTTTGTGAGTACAAAAGCAGTGGGTTTTATCAATGTGCCCGGAATTTATAGTGCAGCACAAACCGAAGGTTGGAAACTGGTTACAAAAGCAGTTCACGAAAAAGGAGGAACTATATTTGCACAATTGTGGCACACGGGACGGTTGTCGCATCCGGATTTGCATAATGGCGAATTACCACATGCGCCATCCGCTTTGAATCCGTATGCAAAAGCTTACACAAAAGATGGTTTTGTAGACACTGTTGTTCCAAAAGAAATGACTATTGAAGACATAAAACAAACCGTTTTAGATTTTAAAAATGGAGCTAAAAATGCGATTGAGGCGGGTTTTGATGGTGTCGAATTGCACGCTGCCAACGGCTATTTACTGCAGCAGTTTTTTAATAATTATTCCAATCATCGTACCGATGAATATGGTGGTATAATAGAAAATAAAACCCGAATCCTTTTTGAAATTCTAGATGCTTTAGCCGGTGTTATTGATTATTCTAAAGTGGGTGTTCGATTGAATCCTACCCTGCATAATACGCAGGGAATGATGTTAGATGAACAGACAATTCCTACTTATGAATATATTGTAAACCGTTTGAATGACTATGGTTTAGCGTATGTGCATTTGACGGAGCCTTTTACGCCCGTTGATGATGTGCCATTTGCTGTTACTGAAGTGGCCAAACATTTCAGACCGTTTTACAAAGGAACATTAATCATCAATAAAGGTTTTACAAAAGAAATGGGAATCAAAGTGCTTGAAGATGGGTATGCAGATCTTGTTGCTTATGGAGTTCCCTTTATTGCAAATCCGGATTTAGTGGCTCGTTTTGAGACTGATGCTCCATTAAGTAAACCAGATCAAAGCACGTTTTACACGGATACTGTGAAAGGATATACTGATTACCCGGCCATGGTTTAATAAAGAAGTATGCTTGTCTGTAGTTCTACGTAAGAAATATTTTTTGATACACATTTCATATATTTTTACCAATTAGACATTTTTTTATTGAAAATCTGTGGAATCTGTGTCGTTTTTTTGTTTGGTACGATTGCGTACAAGCAAATAAATAAATTAAACAAGAATAGTGTCAAAATACCATTGTCTTTATTTTTAGGTTCAATTATAATTCACAAGAAAGCCCGCTATTTGCGGGCTTTCTATTTTTATAAACTGTATTTATTATGCTTACTTTTTTTGTAAAGAAAAACGGGTAGTGCGCATGTTGATAAGCCTTGTTTGCTAAAAAGGAACATCGCTGTCATCATCCGGATCATTCAAATTGCTTCCAAAAGCATCATTGGCAGAGGGCAGGTTTTTAGTAATGTAAGGGTTGTCTTCTTGATTCATACTGGATGGTAAATCATCATATCCGCCACTGTAATCTTCCAGGTTATCAAATTTTCCCAGATGTCCAATAAACTTCAACCGAACGTTTTCTATACTACCATTACGGTGTTTGGCAATCATTATTTCTGCCTGACCGGCTGTTGGTGAGGCTTCTTCATCATCCCATTCGTCTATTTTGTAGTATTCAGGACGGTATAAAAAAGACACAATATCCGCATCTTGCTCAATCGCTCCTGATTCCCGTAAATCAGACAATAACGGTCTCTTGCTGGATCCACGGGTTTCTACCGCTCGAGATAATTGTGAAAGTGCAATAACAGGAACGTTCAATTCCTTGGCTAATGCTTTCAAGTTTCGGGAAATGCTAGAAATTTCCTGCTCTCTGTTTCCGCCTCCTTTTCCGTTTCCGCCAGCCGTCATCAATTGCAAGTAATCCACAATGATAATTCGGATCCCATGTTGCGAAACCAATCGCCTGGCTTTAGCCCGTAAATCAAAAATCGATAAGGAAGGCGTATCATCAATAAAGAGAGGTGCTTTTTCTAAGTTTTTAACTTTGGTACTCAACTGTTCCCATTCGTGTTTTTCTAGTTTTCCGGTACGCAATTTCTCTGATGACAAACCTGTTTCAGAGGAAATTAACCGGGTAATTAACTGTACTGAAGCCATCTCTAGAGAAAATAAGGCCACTGGTATTCCGTAATCAATAGCCATATTTCTGGCCATGGATAATACAAATGCAGTTTTTCCCATTGCAGGTCGTGCCGCAATAATAATTAAATCGCTGGGCTGCCAACCGGAAGTAATCTTATCTAACTTATCAAAACCAGTGGCAACACCGCTCAATCCTTCTTGACCGGCAATTTCTTCAATTCGTTTTTTTGCCTGTAGGACTAAACTTTGCGCTGTCTCTGAACTTCGTTTGATGTTTCCTTGTGTTATTTCATATAATTTAGATTCAGCTCTGTCTAATAAATCAAAAACATCCGCTGATTCATCGTAAGAGTCTTCAATGATTTCAGTAGAAATCCGAATCAAACTGCGTTGAATAAACTTTTGAAGAATGATTCTGGAGTGAAATTCAATGTGTGCCGAAGAGGATATCTTTTGCGTAAGCTGAATTAAGTAAAAATCACCGCCTGCTAAATCTAATTTTGCATTTTTCTTCAGTTGTGCAGAAACAGTTAACAAATCAATAGGTTGTGTTTCTGTAAACAGTTGGACAATTGCCTCAAAAATATGTTTGTGTGCTTCTTTATAAAAAGCATCAGGTTGTAAAATGTCAATAACATCATCAACCCCTTTTTTGTCAATCATCATGGCACCAAGCACAGCCTCTTCTAAATCGAGCACCTGTGGTTGTAATTTTCCTTTTTCAAGGCTTATTATAGTCGTTTTATCAACCTTGACAGGATTAATATTTCTGAAATTTTCCATGTAGCGAAAGTAACTAAAATTAAAAAAATATAGTCGTTGAGTTGTTACAAATAATTGTTCATAACTAACTATTTTTTGTTTATAACCAAAAAAAAATCCGAAACGGTAAGGCTTCGGATTAAATAGTAATTCGTAAGATTTTACTCTTTATATTCTCCCATTTTGCAGTATTTATCCATTCTTTGAGCCACTAATTCTGCTGTTGATAAGTCTTTCAATTCGTTGAAACCTTTCATGATATATTGCTCTACCGTTTTGAAAGCAGTTGCTCTGTCATAATGTGCACCGCCTAGTGGTTCAGGAATAATATCATCTACTAATTTTTGTTTTTTCATATCAGCTGAAGTCAGCTTCAGTGCTTCGGCAGCTTGTTCTTTATATTCCCAGCTTTTCCATAAAATAGAAGAACATGATTCTGGAGAAATGACGGAATACCAGGTGTTTTCCATCATGTATACCTTGTCACCAACTCCTATTCCTAATGCGCCACCAGAGGCACCTTCTCCTACGATAACAGTAATAATTGGCACTTTAAGACCAATCATTTCAAATATGTTTCTGGCAATGGCTTCTCCTTGTCCGCGTTCCTCGGCTTCTAATCCGGGGTAAGCCCCTGGAGTGTCGATCAACGTCAAAACAGGAATCCCAAATTTCTCTGCCATCTTCATCAATCGCAACGCTTTTCTATATCCTTCTGGATTGGCCATTCCAAAATTACGGAACTGACGCGTCTTAGTGTTGAATCCTTTTTGCTGACCCACAATCATAAAGGATTGCCCGTCAATTTTTCCTAAACCACCAATCATGGCTTTATCATCTTTAAAACCTCTGTCGCCAAAAAGTTCCAGAAACGTATCGCCACACAAGGCCCGCACGTGGTCCATTGTATACGGGCGGCTTGGATGTCTGGATAATTGGACACGTTGCCAGGCAGTCAAATTCTTATAGATTTTTCTTTTGGTCTCTTCTAGTTTTTTGTTGATTTGTTTGCAAGTATTCGTTACATCAACATCTGATTCCTGACCAATAATAAGACATTTATCTAACTGTTCTTCTAGTTCTTTTATTGGAAGCTCAAAATCTAAATATTCCATAGGATTTTTGCGTTTTTGTTTTTATTTCGAACCGCAAATATAAAATTTTAAATCGTTCGAAAAGGTAAATATTCTATTTATGTGTAAAAGTTTGCTTCTCTAAAGCGGGAGATTTTTTTTTAATTTTATTTTTTTGATAGTGTTTAATCACCCCGTTTAGGATTACGGTGATTACAATTATTAGTGCACCAATGTAGAATTCAAAACTCATTTTCTCTTTTCCGCCAAGGATAAAATAGGCCAAAACAATGCCGTAAACCGGTTCTAAATTCGTAGTCAGCATTACGGTATATGGTGTTAGTTTTTGCATTATTTTTACTGAAGCAGTAAAGGCGTAGGCGGTACAAACGGATGCCAGAATCAATATCAGGATCCAATTATTAGCTGTTAATACAAAGAAATCGGCCGTGAATTTTTGTTCGAACACAAAGTAAATCGATATGAAACCAACACCCGCCAGGAATTCATAAAACGAGATAACCGAAGGATCGTGATCCGCAATGAGTTTTCCGTTCATCAGCGTAAATAAAACACCTAATATAATGGATGCTAAGGCGTATAACATTCCGTCCAGGTAATTGATTTCGACCTTCATAATCAATCCTAGCCCTGCAATTATGATTAGACCAAAAAAGACTTCGTACCACAGTACTTTTCGACCATAAAAAAGTGGCTCCAGCAGGGA
Source organism: Flavobacterium sp. RSP49 (assembly GCF_003968735.1). Taxonomy (NCBI): domain Bacteria; kingdom Pseudomonadati; phylum Bacteroidota; class Flavobacteriia; order Flavobacteriales; family Flavobacteriaceae; genus Flavobacterium; species Flavobacterium sp. RSP49. The sequence continues at coordinate 15,655 of NZ_RYDN01000033.1, forward strand.
TGCAAAAAAAGCACCTAATGAAAAAACGGATAGCGTAATAGACACATTAGAAACATGGATCGCTTTGAAAAATAAAATCCAATGCAAAGCAATTAATAATCCGACAAAAATTAATTTAAAAAATGATTTTAGCGGAATCTGAAACGATTTTTTCTTAAATGCCAGAAAAATGGCTAAAAAGATACCGGCAAAAAACATGCGGTACCACACCAAGGCATCTGCCGATATAGTGATTAGAGCGCCTAAAATGGCGGTAAAACCCCAAATAAAAACAATCAAATGGAGGTTTAAGTAACTTTTTAAATTATCGTTTTGCATTTCGTAATAGGTAGATGGCTAAAATTCCAAAAGCAATATTGGGCAACCAAACCGCTAATAGGGGAGGGAAACTGGATTTTTCTGCAAGAACACCAAAGATTTTATCAAAGAAAACAAAGGCAAAAGCCAGCGCAATTCCGATGGCCAGATTCGTTCCCATTCCGCCCCTACGTTTCATCGATGAGACAGCAACTGCAATGATGGTCAGGATAAATGCGGAAACCGGCACACTGTATTTTTTATACAACACCACTAAATACACATTGATATTAGAGGAACCACGCTCTCGCTCTTTTGCAATAAAAGCATTCAATTTTCCTAAACTCAGGGTTTCAGCAATATAAATCACAGGTGTTAAATCCTCTAAATCGAATGTAAAAACAGCATCCTTTTGAGCTACTTTTTCAATTTTATCATTTAGCTCGCCTACCGTTCTTTTTGTATAATCATACAGGGTGTAGGTACTGTCCTTTGGATTCCATTTGATCCTGCTGGCCGTGATTTTATGAATGAGTTTTTCGTTTTTAAATTTTTCCAGTGAAAAATTAAAAGCGGTTTTAGACTCCGTATTAAAACTGTTTACATAGATAAATTCATTATCACTAATTTGGCGATACACATCCGTATTATCCCCGCGCATGGCCTCTTTTCCGCCTCCTTTCAAATACGTATACCTAAAATTATTAAAGCCTTCGCTGGCAGCGGGAACAACAAAAAATCCCATTAGTAAAACAAAAACAGAAACTATGGAAGCACCAATAATATACGGTCTTAAGAAACGCGTAAATGAAATTCCGGAGCTCAAAATAGCAATAATCTCCGTATCATTTGCCAGTTTTGAGGTAAACCAAATCACCGATAAAAACAAAAATATCGGGAACAGAGAATTCGCAAAATAAACCGTAAAGTTGTAATAATAAAGTGCAATCTCTAAAAACGGAACCTTGTTTTCCAGCATTTTGTTGATCTTCTCAGATACATCAACAACAATTCCGATGGGGATAAACAACAACAACATCACCACAAATGTGGCTAAATATCTTTTTAGGATGTATTTGTCTATTATTGTTAGCATAGTAAAGTTTAATCGGTTATTTGTTTAATCGTTTAACCGAATTAACGATTAACCGATTAAACATTTTTAAAGTCTCTGGTTCATGTTTTTCACCATCATTTCTTTCCAAGGTCTAAAATCGCCCGCTAAGATATGTTTTCTAGCCTCCCGAACCAACCACATATAAAAACCAAGATTGTGTATCGTGGCAATTTGTTTCCCCAAGTATTCATTGGCAGCAAAAAGGTGACGCAAATACGCTTTCGTATATTCTGTATCTACAAAGGTGATTCCCATTTCGTCAACGGGCGAAAAATCAGCTTCCCACTTTTTGTTTTTGATATTGATGGTGCCATTCGCTGTAAATAACATCCCGTTTCTGGCGTTTCGCGTAGGCATCACACAGTCAAACATGTCAATTCCAAGGGCAATATTCTCCAGAATATTTATAGGAGTTCCCACACCCATCAGGTAACGCGGTTTGTCTTCCGGTAAAATTTCGCATACCACTTCCGTCATGGCATACATTTCTTCGGCAGGTTCCCCTACGGAGAGTCCACCAATGGCGTTTCCTAATTGATTAGAATTTGCAATATATTCCGCTGATTGCTGACGCAAATCCTTATAACAGCTTCCTTGAACAATTGGGAAAAAAGCCTGATCGTAACCGTATTTTACAGGCTGCGTGTCTAAATGATTGATGCAACGATCCAGCCAGCGGTGTGTCATTTTCATCGAGCGTTTTGCATAGTTGTAATCACAAGGATACGGTGTACATTCATCAAACGCCATGATAATATCAGCACCAATGGTACGCTGAATTTCCATCACATTCTCTGGCGTAAAAAAGTGATAGGAGCCATCAATGTGCGATTTGAACTTCACGCCCTCCTCCTTGATTTTTCTATTGGCCGAAAGCGAATACACTTGGTAGCCACCAGAATCCGTCAAAATATTACGGTCCCAGTTCATGAATTTATGCAAACCTCCGGCTTTCTCTAGGATTTCCGTTTGAGGTCGCAAGTATAAGTGGTAGGTATTTCCCAGAATAATATCCGGGTTAATGTCTTGTTTCAATTCCCGTTGATGCACTCCTTTGACCGAAGCTACGGTACCCACAGGCATAAAAATTGGGGTTTCAATCACCCCGTGATCAGTAGTAATACTTCCCGCTCTGGCTTTGGACAGCGGATCTTTTTTTAATAAATCAAACTTCATCTAGTATTTTTATTGTTTTTTCGGTCACATGCTATTCGCCAATAAAGCTGTTTTTACAAAACATTTACCGCAGCGCAGAACATAGCAACGTATTTCAACCGATTGTTCGGCTGGCAAAGATAGGTTAATTTGAAACCTACATCAAAAAAATGTTTGCCATCCCCCAAAGTAATAAAGTGCATCGAAAGCTGTGGGATGACAACCAAAACAACCTTTTTTTTTTAAGAAATAATTAAACAATAATAGTATTCAAAAACACACATACCATTTAGCACATGGACTTGGGCGTGCCCTAAAAAGGTCGGGCTATCCGTTATAATCTTTTACTGCGCTGCGCTTCATAAAAGGATTTCCACTATGATCCCTCACGCGAGATTTGGTTTAACAGCAACTAAATTTTCCCATTACTATTCAAAAAGCATTCAACAAATAAAAAGTTCATTTGATGATTTGTAAGAAAATTTTAGTATATTTGAAACTAAGTAAAGCGAAACAAACCTTCGCCAATCTACCCAATTTTGGGTGTATATGCGAAGGTTTGTAGCGGGTATATACAAGTTGTAGGTAATTATACAGAACCATAAATGAATTAAACTATATGAAAAGATTATTATTTATTTTATTGATTTCCATATCAGGAAATATCTTTGCTCAATCTGAGCCACAGAATTTAATAGACAGTTTTTTTAAGACTTACGAAAAAGATGCTGGAAAAGCGGTAAAAGATTTATACGCAACGAATAAATGGACTGAAAGAGTAAAAGATGATATCGATAAGATTGTTGGAACAGTAAATGGTTTCACAGAAAACTACATGGGAAAATACTATGGCAACGAAATTATCACAACCAAAAAATTCTCTGAAAGTTTTATTTTATACTCATATCTCGTTAAATATGACCGACAACCAATGAGATTTATTTTTAAATTTTATAAACCGAATGACAAATGGGTATTATATTCTTATGCTCTTGATGATAATTTAGATAATGAAATTCAAGAGGCTGCCAAACTCTATAACTTGAATTTGGAAGAAAAATAACTACCTACAACCGCCATTTTGAGCTAGCTGGAATTTAGTGGAATTATCGTTTCGCATCAAGTTTTCGTTAAGCCGAAAATTGAAAGGTTACGAATTTCCAGCCATCTCAAAGCAGCAAAACGTTGTGCGATATTTAAAACCAAAAATTAGGTAAATGATAATCAAAGAAGAATCAAATTATTTGAAAATTCATCCGTTAAAAAATTATCCTTCAATAGCAGGACATATTCTCTTATTTTTTGCACTTTTTATTTGCTCAATTATAAGTTTAATTTTAGCTATAAAAGCTGAATGGAATGTTATTTATATGTTCTTGATTATAATTACAATTATCCAAATTATACTGTTTCGAAAAATAATTTGGCAACTCAAAGGCTATTGGAAAATTGAATTTGATAAAAACGTAATAACTATAGAGAAAAATTTTTCTGCTTTTAAAAGTTTAAAGGTTTACAATTTAAGTTCTGAAGACAGTTTACACTTGTCAAACCTAAAAAGTCTACAATTCATTAAAATTTTTCCACTTGGTAAAATGTATCTTGAGATTTTAAGAAAAATTGACAATAGAAATTGGAGCCTTGTTTTAGAAAATTCAGAAAAAGAAATCATAAACTGTTTATCAGAAAATCAGGCGACTGAAATTTTAAACTTTATAAAGCGTAAATAAACATCGCACAACAGCTAGGGTTCGTTGCGTGAGCAGCACGAACAATGAAACCCGGGTTAAAAGGAACCGATTGTAAGTCCGTCAACCTATGCACTTGTCGTAAAGATTTTAGAGAGAATTACAAGAGGCAAGCGAGCCTCTTTTTTTGTGGAGTGTTTTCTGCTTGGTTTTTTTCGTGTTTTCCTTCACTTTTAAATATAAGTTCCCTTACCCATAAAATTAATTTTCATAGGAACTTGAACTTTAGCTACCGCCAAGATACCAGGCAGGTGGACCACGCTGGTCAAAGACTGCTATTCGGTGCAAATTCCCTGTTTTACAACACGGACACTTGGGCATAAAGACTTTTTTTTCTGCTTTTTCCAAGACTTTCACTTTGAGCTTTTCTTGTAAAAGTTTCAGCTTTTGTCTCTTCCAAGTGCTGCTCAAAAAACCGTAATGCCGGATCTTGACACCCGAGCCCAAAGGGTGAACTGACGAAGTAAAACGTTTAGGCAAAATATGCAATGAAAATCGGCGAATAAACGCTTTGTGCGTTAGTATCATTTGTTTTTTAGTTCCCGCTACTCGGTAATCCTTGTACTCAAAAGTCATGTTTTCATTGTCTATACTTTTGATTCGTTGGTTACTAATAGCGATTTTACGTGCCCCGTTAGAAACACAAATGCAAAAAAATATTAATCAAAAATGTATTGGTGTTTCTAACGGGGTGAATGTATCTGCCCAAATATTCCACCACTGACTTTGGACTTCCAAAAGGCTTCTTAGCAAATACAACCCAAGGCTTGCTCCACAATTCTTTCCGGATTTGTTCGTATTGGATAGGCGATTTTGCCTTGAGTTTAGCGCAATATTTCGCCCTAAAAACTTTCGACAAGGCTTTGACTGGGAATAAGAATTTACCATCGGTTCTGCTATTTTTCCACTGTGCATCTTTGTCGACACCACCGCCTGGAACGATACAATGCAGGTGTGGATGTAAGCTTAATTGCTGTCCCCAAGTGTGCAAAACGGCAATCATTCCCATCTGCATTTCTTTGGCTTTGCCAAAACTTTGAAGCGTTTCCCAAGTAGCTTCAAACAAAGTATCGTACACTATTTTAGGTTGATGTATCGCTAGAGAATTAATACTATCGGACAAGGTAAAAACTACGTGGAAATAGGGAACCGGCAAGAGTTCTGTGCTTCTGGCTTGTATCCAATCTTCGCGTTTGTTGCCCTGACACTTGGGACAATGGCGGTTGCGGCAAGAGTTGTAGCTTATGGTGATGTTGCCACAGCTATCGCACCCATCGATATGCCCTCCTAAAGAAGCTGTTCTACATTTTTTAAGGGCGTAAAGCGTGCGCAGTTGCCAAGTATTTAATTCCCAATTTTCGATTGCAGTACCTGCTTTTCGCAGAACATCGGCTACTTCATTTCGACTTCGCTCAATGCTGGCTACTTCCGGCTGCATTTTGCAAAAAGAGTATCAAGTGGACTGAATTTCTGTTGACTTTCTAGCTGAGCAATCTGCAAATACTCCATCGTAGTTTCTATATTCTGATGTCCCAAAAGATCTTTGAGTGTCATAATATCCATGCCATCTTCGAGCAAATGTGTAGCATAACTGTGCCGCAAGGTATGGGTGTGAACTTCTTTTTTGACACCTGCTGCCTTGGCGACTTGCTTCACCGCCCATTGCACGCCTCGTTGACTGTAGCGATTGTCAAAATCGCCACCTGCACGTCCTATAGGTTGTCCGTTGAACAAATAAGTCTTAGGTTTTTCGGCTTCGATGTATTTTTTGAGTCCACGAATTAAATGTTCTGAAAGCGGTACATAACGGTCTTTTTTGCCCTTACCTTGAACCACTTTGAGTTGTTTTCGGTCAAAATCCAGATCTTGCAATCGTACACTTCTGGCTTCCATACATCGAAGTCCGCAGCCATAAAGCAAACCGATAAGAATTTTGTGTTTAAGAAGCTTAGCACATTGAAGCATCGCCCAAACTTCCTCTTTGCTCAAAACAACAGGAAGTTTTTTCTCGTGCTTTATGGACGGTAAACGAAGGAATTCATACGGCAATCCTTCGGATTTTAGCAAAAACCGAAGTCCGTAAACGCAATGCTTAAAATACGTTTGAGAAGGTGTTTTTGACTTTTTTTGTTGGTAAAACAAGTAGTCCTGTACTTGTTCCGCATCTAATTCAGTGGGGATTTTTCCGAAATACAGCGAAATTGCCGCTACATGGCGCGAATAATTATTGAATGTACTTTGGCTTCTGCCCAAGACTGAAACTGTTCGCTCAAATCGATTTAAAAGTTCCTCGAAACCCGGAACTTCCCGTTTGGCTTGGTTCAGGATTTTGTTTTCTCTTAAGGAATCGGGATGCTTTTTTTTGTAGTCATACTATTCTATTTTAGTTATCTTTGTAAGATAATCAAAATCTACAATGGTGCTACCGAAGGTTTAGTTCAACAGCTACTACAACGGATTTGGGCAATTGGCTTAAGGGAAAGATGGTTTTGTATTTAGATAATTTAGCAAATTCGAAGAATGGGCTTAATTTAGTCCCAAACCCGCTGTAGTAGCGGGACGTTATGCGACATACTAAACCAACGTTATGAAAAATATAATTCTACTTTTTTTATTCTCTATCAACTTGATTTCTGCGCAAGAAACCCAAATTGATTCGATAGTCTCAAAACAAATAAAATACTTAACAGAAAATAAAACCAGTGAATTCTTTATTGTAGAAAAATATTGCAACGGCTGTATTAAACTCATTAAAGCCAATGAACCAGATTGTGATTATGGAACGTCAAGGTTATATGTTTTTTGGAAAGATAAGAGTCAAAGTTATTTTAGGAAATTAGGTAAATGTAATTCTCCGAAAATTAAAATACCTGATGAAATAATCAAAAACTATATACTGAATATTAATGAAATTGAAAAAGAAAATATTAAAGGTTATCAAACAGGAAAAGACAGTTTCGTCTCAGTTAGTCATTCAACATTTTCAACGTTTTATTTTATGTATAATGGTAATTTAATAGTAAAACAGTTCAATGATTTCGATTTAACAACTGAAGATTATAGTACTAATATCAATTATGACTATAATAATTCACTTAAACTTATCAAACTAAGTGAAATTTGCGACAAAATAATACTCAAAAAGCAATAAGTACTGGCTATAATCGAGTAGACGGCTCCGCCAGAAACTGACGGAGTGCGCCTCTCACACCACCGTACGTACGGGTCTCGTATACGGCGGTTCGCAAAGTGATGGGTTGAGTTCCATGTAAATCTCCAACATCGATTGATAGCCTTTCTTCTTAAGTCGCAGTAGGGTAATTGTAGTGGTTAGAATCGGACTCTGAGCAATACGCCATCCTCCTTTTCTGGTTCTGCTCCAAGCATAGGCGTGGTCTTTGTCAATTCCTAGTCGCATCAGGTTTTTCCTTTTGCGTTCGGGCTTTTTCCAGTCCGTCCAAATGCAGTAGCGCAGACGGTTGCGCAACCAACCATCAATATCTCGTAACTTTCCTTGAATACTTGTCCCTCGAAAATAGTTTAGCCATCCCCGTTGGATTTCGTTGATTTTTCGGATGCGTTCCTCGAAACTCTTTGGTGCGGTTTTGCGCGTCACTTCTTTTAGACTCTGTTTGAGTTTTGCCCAAGCTTTGTCCCCTACCGTTAGTTGATACCTGCCTTTTACCCCTTTTTGATAAGTCGATGCAAACGAAAATCCCAATATCGTGAACTGAATCGGCTTTCTAATTCCGCTCTTTTCCAGATTAATGGTCAGTTTCAGCTTGTCTTTCAAAAACAGAAAAATAGCGTTTCCAACCGTTTTGGCTTGGGTTTTCGATTTGGTGTAGATACTAAAATCATCGGCATAGCGAACAAACTTCAAGCCTTTTCTCGTCAGTTCTTTGTCCAATTCATGGAGCAAAATGTTTAACAAAAGCGGACTTATCGGACTTCCTTGCGGGACTCCTTTTCGTCGTTTGACTAGTTTTCCTTTGATCAGTATTGGCACTCGCAACCATTTGCGGATTAATCGCAAAGTTGTTGGACATTTTACCTTTTGGTAAATTAGGTTCATCAGCAAGCAATGGTCGACTTCATCAAAGAAGGTCTTTAGGTCAATATCTACAATATAATTGTAGCCTTCGTGAATATTTCCCAAAGCTTTGCCTACCGCTTGGCGGGCGTTTTTGTTGGGTCGGAATCCGAAGCTATTAACGCTAAAATCCTTTTCAAATCTCGGCATCATCGCTTGCGATACGGCTTGTTGAAGCAGTCTGTCAACTACTGTTGGAATTCCTAAGAGACGGAACTTTCCGCCTCCTTTTGGAATTTCCACACCAAGAATGGGTTGCGGCAAGTAACGGTCATTCTTAATATCCTCCAACAATGCAGACTTGTGTTCACGGAAATAATCCGCTAGTTGAATGGTTTTTAGTCCATCAACGCCCGCACTGCCTTTGTTCACTACTACTTGACGTAGTGCCTTTTGGAGATTGTAAGGATGTGTTACTTGTCCAATCATACTTGCTGTTTTACATTAAATTCTTCCTGTTCCGCTTTTTCAGGGCTATAACTTGCGTCATTCCGATGAAAATTGAGAACCACTTGCGTTGGGTCCTTCCTTGTTTGTGAGGCCTATACCGTTTCTGTTGGTAACTCGTTGCCCCAAGTACTATGACTTCTGCTGACTTCTCCACCCAACCACTCGTGGTTGTGAAGACCTCCCTCGGTAAGCACTTCCTCTTTCTGTCTATCCCCGACGCATCTACTAACTAAACCTGTTGTCTAAAGGCTTTGCATTGCTGTGCATGCTTACCCAATTTAGCTAGCCTCTTATGCGCTTTGTGTTCCTCGGTACAGACTTTTGCCGTTTGGCTTCCTTCACTGCATGGGTCGCCCCAAACCAGCTTACCACGTGCTAATCGGCTCAATATAAATCAACAACTTGCCGATAAGGGACTTGCACCCTCTAGATAAAATTCCTACTTTTGAGGAATTGGAAGTGCATGCAAGGCACACACAGCTACTACAACGGATTTGGGCATTTGGCTTAATTTGGTAATGGTTTTGTATTTGGGATGATTTGGCAAATCCGAAAACAGGGCTTAATTTAGTACCAAACCCGCTGTAGTAGCGGGACGACGTTACTAGCCATATTAGGACGACAGACACGATGAAACATACACTGACAATATTGACACTTTTATTCAGCTACTTTGCTTTTGGACAAAATAGCCGAAGCGAACTTGCAAACTCTAAAATTTATATAAGAGCGACCTACTTTGACAAAAAAAACGAATATATCGGACTGCAAACAAGAACTGACTTAACTGATACAATTATTGACAACGTAAAGTATCGCAAGTTTCAAACATCGGACTTTACCGACTATTCCAACAAACGAGAAACAAAAACATTCTATGAAACTTTTGCGAATGACGTTTATTCTTTGCTTGACAACAGCGAAAAAGTAGTTCATAAAATCAACTACCAAATTGACAAAGAACAAAAAGCAACAATCTTCGGCAAGCAGACAAATATCTTGCTTGAATTTATTGACACACGAAACAGCTATCCAAAAGACAGTTTAGTTGCGACAAGAAAAACGCCAAGAAAGTATTATCAAAAAGACAATTCAGAAATCTACCTTGTAATTATTCCAGACCTGCAATCGCTTGTTGTTTCGAGTAATGGACAGTTTTATACCAAACAGTTAATGGGCGACAATTACAATGACATTTCAAACGGACTTAAAAACAATTATACAGCCTCGACAAGATTTGACATTCAGAAAGGTGACGAAATCCAATTATTCTATCGCAGGAAATGGTATGATGACACAACCAATGTTGCCGAATATCAAGACAAACAATTCAAAAACTTCAAATATTTAGGAGACACGATTGTAATTGACAAAAAAGCAATGAAGTTCGAAGTTGAGGGTTACAATTATTTAAGTGGCTCATATGACAGTCCTCAAGAACTTTTAGTTACTGTTACAGACAGCGGTTATTATGTAGGTTATCAATTTGTGCCATTTCAAGACTACAAAACAGAATTGAAAATTATTGAAACAGAAAAAGGTAAGGACTTATTTCTACAAGGCGTTACGTTCGACACCTATAACGGAAACACTTACCAAAAAATAGTTCAAGCTAAAAGCGACCCATACAGATATTACATTTTGCCATTCTTTCCAATGCCTTTTGTTGAATTTGGCAACGTTCAAGGAATAATTACCTACACAAAAATTAAAGGAATAGAAAAAGGCAAGAAACTAGAACGGACTTACATCACAAACGAAAACAACATCAGGGACATTGTCAGTAAGAAGAAGAATGAAGTTGAGGTAATTATTTACTTTTTGGACAATACAGAAGTTGAAATAGAAATTCAAGATTTTGAAACAGACAAAGTGGTAGCAAGTATTAAATCAAATGCAAAAAAAGGGCTTAACACTTTTGTCGTTCGTTCCGACAATTTTGAAAAAGGAAAACAATATAGAGTTCAAATTAATTACAAGGGAAAGGACAATTCAGGTAGTTTTTCAAACAGTGTAACGACAAAGTATTGATGACAGAAATAAATACGGCTGGTAACAGTTAAGGTTTCGTTGGGCTTGCAAAGCCAACAATGAAACCTGTGTTGAACGGAACCGATTACAAGTCCGTCCTCTATGGAGTTATCGTTAAGTTTTTAGAGAGATTTTCAACAGGATTTTACATCCTCTTTTTTTTGGGAGTGGTTTCAGCTTGGTTTTTTCGTGTTTTCCTTCACTTTTGGGCATATAATCCCTTACCCGTAATCTTAGCCTTTATCGGAACTGGAGTTTTGGCTACCGCCAAGATACCAAGCAGGCGGACCACGCTGGTCAAAAACCGATATTCGATGCAGATTCCCTGTTTTGCAACAAGGACATTTGGGCAAAAAAGGCTTTTTTCTGCTTTTTCAAGTACTTTAACTTGGAGTCTTTCCTGCAAAAGCTTTAGCTTTTGTTGCTTCCAAGTGCTGCTCAAAAAACCGTAATGTCGGATCTTGACACCCGAGCCCAAAGGGTGAACTGACGAAGTAAAACGTTTAGGCAAAATATGCAACGCAAAACGCCTGATAAATTCATGATGCGTGAGTGTCATTTGCTTTTTCACGCCCGCCATGCGATAATCCTTGTACTCAAAAGTCACGTTTTCATTGTCTATGCTCTTGATTCGATGGTTGCTAATGGCGATTTTATGGGTGTATCTCCCCAAATATTCCACCACTGACTTTGGACTTCCAAAAGGCTTCTTAGCAAATACAACCCAAGGCTTGCGCCACAATTCTTTCCGGATTTGTTCGTATTCATTGTAATCTCCTAAAAAAATCATTTTATATTTTGGGACTCTAAAAACAATTTTCAACCCTATTTACGGACTGTTTTATTTTTATAATCATAAAGCGACTTTTACAGAACGAATTTTAATTGTAGTTTAAATAACATATATTTACTCCATGAGTAACAAAATACAGTTCGTTTAGAGGTTTTTAGACGAACTGACGTTGTACGTCATTTTGCCCAGACAGAACGTTCAAAACTGAATTTGCAAGATTAAATTATTTTTTATAATTTTGTATCCAAACGAATACAACTTAAAGGATGTACTTTCTTGAAAAGACGACGGAATTTGACAAATGGTTTAATAAACTGAATGACTTTAGAGCAAAAGCAAAAATTTTGTTCCGACTTCAAAAGTTAGGAAAGGACGAACACTTTGGAGATTGCGAACCTGTTGGAGATGGAATTAGAGAACTGAAAATTAACTACGCAAAAGGTTACAGAGTTTATTTCAAAGAAATTGATGGGAAAGTTATTATTTTACTTATTGGAGGAGATAAATCTACTCAACAAAAAGACATTGAAAAAGCAAAAGAAATTTGGAAAAAATTAAAAAAATAAAAAATGGAAACGTCAGAATTTGATATTGCAGATTATTTGGACAGCAACGAAATGATTGCTGAATATCTAAATACAGTTTTGGAAGAAGGCAATGATGCTGAAATTGTTACCGCGATTGGACATATTGCAAAAGCAATTGGTATGACCAAAATTGCAGAAGAAACTGGAATGAGCAGACCAAGTTTGTATAAAGCATTGTCGAAAGGGTCCAAACCACAATTTTCAACGATAATGAAAGTTTTGAAGGCAGTTGGAGGACAAATACATATAAATCCATTAATCGCATAAAAAAACGAACGCAGAACAGCTAGGGATTCGTTGCGTGCGTAGCGCGAACAATGAATTATAATCACCGAATACCAACAAAAATAAATTCAATGAGGTAAACCCGGGTTGAACAGCCTGTCCCTTTTTTACGGGAGAACCAATTGTACGTCCGTCATCATTATGCACTTATCGAAAAAAAATTAGAGAGAATTACAAGAGGCAAGCGAGCCTCTTTTTTTTTGGAGTGTTTTCTGCTTGGTTTTTTTGTGTTTTCCTTCACTTTTGAACACAAATTGCCTTACCCGATCGCTATTATATCTTATTTTTCTGATAAATATAACGGGGATTTGCAATCCGTGCCCACAAAGAGAATGATTGAGCATGAAATTATGCCCGTTGAGAGTGTGATAGAAGTGGTTTTATTAGAATTATTTCGATATTATTTACGGGCACGGATTATACCAAGCGATTTTATCTTCTAAACTGCTAATTTGTAATTGTTGACGCGATAATCCAGCTATATGTTGCGTCCTTAAATATACAAATTTTCTTGCTAATATCCAAAATTAAATAGTATATTTGAAACAAATAAAACGAATGTTTTTTCACAGACTGACGTTAGCACCAAGCGTATGACAACAGAACAACACATTAAACTAGGACGACAAACAGCACTAATTTCTTTTCTGCTCGGGACGATTATTTTCGGACTTTACTTTTTGACATCTTCTTTTGAATTACTATCTGTTGGTTATGGATTTATTGCATTGACAGGACTAATAAATGTGGGAATACTAATCTCCATTTTAGTTAAAGCAACCAAAGACAACGAAAACAGAAAAAAACTACTTACAACTTGCGGACTTATGTTACTTAATCTTCCTGTTATGTTTTTTTACTGTTGGGTTGCGATTATAATGCTTAACACAATGAGAATTACTTTGATAAACTCTACGCAGACTACCTTGACAAACATCAACATCGTTGGTTGTGGCGGTGGACACATCGACAAATTAGAAGTTGGTCAGAGTGAAACTGTTTGGGTTGACATAACAGGTGACTGCTCAATAAATATTAACTATTTATCCAACGGACAGAAAATAGAAGAAAGTGTTGCAGGTTATGTAACGAACAGTATGGGACAGAAAATGAAACATAATATTGGAGGACAAAACGAAGAACAATTTTGACAGTAATACAACAAATATCAACGGTGGACAGAACCCCGATCGCTCGGATATCTGATTTTTCGGACAACGATAGCGGATTTGTAATCCGTGCCCACAAAGAGAATGATTGAGCAACAGATTATGCTAGTTTAGAGTGTGAAATAGAAGTGGTTTTATTAGAATTATTTACGGTAACGGATTGCAAATCCGCCTTTACTTTGTATTAGATAAAAAACACTAAATTTATTCAAAGGAAAACAGAGGTGAACTAACAAATCCGCTAA
>NZ_RYDN01000034.1:0-27196 GCF_003968735.1 Flavobacterium sp. RSP49
GTCCGCTTCACATAGCGTGTTTCTTCATGTTTTTCCATTAGGATACTTTTTGTGTATCGCTATTTCAGGACGGGACAGTTGTCTGATAAAAAAAGCACTATCAATTCAATCGAATTGATAGTGCTTTTTTTAGTTAAGGAATTCTTTAGTATTAATGGATAAAAGGTCTGTTGACGAAACCTTTTTGACGGTTGCGCTCCATTGCTGTAGTGTTAGTATAGATAGCTGTTTGATTTTTGAATAAATTAACGAATTTAGAACCTTTTAATGGGTTATTCTGCTTTGTTAAAAGAAGAATGTACAGCTTTCATCATTCCTTCAGTAGACCAGGTTCCGGAAACTATAATACGTCTGATAGTATACAATGGATCTGCAGGATCTCTTTTGGTTGATAAAATATAAGCCATTTCATAACCATTTTTCTTAATTTCAGGAATAGCTGGCGCATTCCATAATCCAAACGGATAGGCAAAATCCGTCACCGGTTTTCCTATGATTTCCTCCAGTTTTGCTTTTGGTTTTACCAATTGTAAATTCCAGTCGTCGCCCGTATATTTTGTAACCATATGATGATCCCAAGTATGTGCGCCTACCACATGTCCGTCATCAGATAAGCTTTTAATTTGCTCTTTGCTCATATATCCGGGACGATTAATTGAGACTGTCATAATAAAAAACACCCCTTTGAAACCGTGTTTTTTCATTTCGGCTGCGCCAATGCTAAATTGTTCTTCTCTGGTATCATCAAAAGTAATCATGATTGGTTTTTCCGGTAAGGGACCATCAAATACTAAATAGTCGTAGAGCTGTTGTGGCAAAACGGTTTTATATCCGGCATCGGCTAAGGCTTTCATTTGTGCTGCAAAAGCATCAGGTTTTACGGTGTACACTTTCATGTTTCCGCTCGCACTGGCACTAAAATCTCGGATATTATGATAACATAAAACGGGTACTTCTCTTTTTGAAAGAATAGTCGCAGCATCAGCCGCTATTTTTTTTGGTTCAATAATTTTTGCAGGAACAGTTATAAGCGGAACTTTCGGTATTATTTTACGAGGTTCTGATTGGCATCCAACTACTAAAAAAAACCCAACAGAAAGGGAATAAAGAATATTCTTCATAAATCAATTGGTAAATTATTGGTACTGAATGTAAATTGGTTTTGGAGTAAATTTTACTAATTCCTCTGGGCTGTACATCTTCCAATCGTTTTTATTGTCATTTTTATAAAATAATTTAAAACCAGTGAATTGTACCGGTTCTCTATAAATATAACTCATATACGTGGACTTTTTTAGAATTTTACTTCCAAAACCATCCATGTCCATAACGATTTGAACTTCAGGAACGGTCTTGATTTCTTTATAGTTTTTTACCATGCCCTGAGTAAAACGGTGTATTACAAGCACTTTTGGAGTCAGTTTATTTTTGCGCACAATATTTGCCAATATGTCAATGGCATCGTTAATATCAGCGGCAGTAAAATGCCCGATTTTTGAACCTGGGCGCTCTCCATTTTTCATAGAAAATTCCGGATCAATTCCAAGGTGTACATTAGGCATGGAAAGGTATTGTTCCAGTTCTGCCACTTCTGCCTTAACGGTGCTGTGTCCCACCTGAATGTCTAGAAATACGAGTGCATTTATAGGTTTTGCCCAACTTATAATAGTGTCTATTTGCTTAAATGGCATACGCATACGGTGCATATTATTTTTTCCCGGAGCGCCTTGAGCGGTAACGGCAATATAATGCAAAGCCGGAATTGCTTTGACAGTAGAATCCGCTGCTTGCCACTTGGCCACTTCACCTTGTAATTTTGCCAACATTTCTTTTCGGGGAATTTCACCTAATATTCCCATTCTGGTGGAATATAAGTTACCGTAATAAGCAATGATTCTATTGTAGGGCAAGAGTGCGCCCGGTAAAGGATAAGGGGCTTTTACAGGCCATCTGCCCGTGGTGTCATTGTTGCTTAAGGCAATCATTCTGGTATTAAAATCAAGCGTGTCAATGGTAAGGGATATTTTCTTTTCTATCGAATTTACTTTTACGGTGGCCGGTTTTTCTGTTTCTCTTTCATTATCAGCGGCTTTATTCCGATTACAGGCTAGCGTACTTAACAATAATACGGGAAGTGTGATATATGCAATTGTTGATTTTTTCATCGGTAGCTACTACTTTTTATTTAAAATGAAGGTCCAAGTTTAAAGATAATTTAATTCTCGAAGTAATCACAAAGATATGATTTTTTAAGAAGGTCATTTTGGTTAAACTAGTGTTTTTAAAATGGTGCTTTTTATATAATTTCCGTTTAAACTAGACTTTTGTGTAATTTTACAATAATCTTTAATGGAATTCAAAACAATATGAAACAGAATATAAGTTGCAACTTATAATTGTGGGGAGCATTTTTATTTAATCCATATTTTATTTAAAAGGGTTTTTTGGAACAAAAAGAAAATGCTAACTTTATAAACGTTTTCATTCCCTTTAACACAACAAAAATTGTTCAAAAATAGCCTTTCCTTTCTTCTTTTTTTATGCAGTGTTTTCACTGTTTTTGGACAAATAAAAAAAGATACCATAGCCCTTTCAGAAATCACTTTGAAGGGTTCGCCAATCAAAAATGCACCTCAAAACACTGCCTCTTCCGTTTCAGTGATTACTACTGCCGACATCAATAAAAGTGATGGCATTATACTGACTCCTGTGCTAAACAAAATTCCCGGGGTTACCATGCAACAAGGTGCGTTGAACACCAACAGGATTACGATTCGTGGCATTGGCGCCAGATCTCAATACGGAACCAATAAAATAAAAGCCTATTTTGATGGCATACCATTGAGTTCCGGTGAAGGTGAAACCACTATTGACGATATTGATTTAGCGTCAATCGAAAAAATAGAAATCATAAAAGGACCAAATTCTACGAGTTTTGGATCCGGTTTGGGTGGCGTGATTCACTTGTTTTCAAGAGAAACTCCATTATTGGAATCGTTTGGAAAATCAACAGTTACTTTTGGGAGTTTTGGGTTGCTACAAAACCGACTCTCGGCAGGATACAGCGATTCCAAAACGAATGTATTTGCGAGTTTTACGGATTTACAAAGTGACGGATTCAGGGAAAATAGTTCCTATGACAGAAAATCATTTAACCTGCATGCCAAACAAAAAATTAATTCCAAGGGTAGTTTTTCCTTTTTGGGAACATTCACCCGATTGAAAGCTTTTATTCCAAGTTCTATCAATGAGACGGATTTAAAAAATAATCCAGAGAAAGCAGCCGCTACATGGGCAGCCGCACAAGGTTTTGAGTCGTATGATAAATTCATGCTGGGTTTAGGATACGACCATCAATTTTCTGAAAAATGGTCGCTGCAAACCAGTATTTTTTCTAATTTTAAAGATGCTTACGAACCCAGACCTTTTGACATTTTGGACGAAAAAACAAGTTCGCTAGGCCTTCGTTCGAATGTGAATTACAAAGACCAATTGTTTTCTTTGCCCTTTGAACTGAGTTTTGGCACCGAATTATTAACGGAAAAATACGCGTATTCCCTTTTTAAAAATTTGTACAAATCGCAACCTGGTCAAGGTAGTTTAAAAGGCGACGAATTCAGCTCCATCGAACAAAACCGGAACTACAGCAACTACTTTTTACAAATGGAATTTTGGATTTCAGATAAACTGCATCTGGAAACCGGAGTAGCATTTAACACAACCAAATATTCGTTAAAAGATATTTTCGAAAATAATTCTGGGGCTCAAAAAATGCCCTTTACTTTTGGAAATGTGTGGTCACCAAGAATTGGTTTCTCGTATAAAGTAAGCAAAGGAAAAAATATATTTACATCGGTGAGTAAAGGATTTTCGGTGCCATCAGTTGCTGAAACACTGACTCCAGAAGGGCAAATAAACACCGATTTGAAACCAGAAGTGGGGTGGAATTATGAATTGGGTTTCAAAGGAAACTGGCTTGAAAATAAAATATACACCGAAGTAACGTTTTATAGCACACAAATTGAAAATTTATTAGTGGCACGACGCACCGCCAATGATCAATTTGTTGGGATTAATGCAGGAAGCAGTTCACATTCAGGATTAGAATTCTTGGTTAATTACAAACTTTTCGAACTTACCCAATTTCAAATGACTTCTTATTTTTCAGGTGCGGTGAATACCTTTAAATTCAAAGAATTCTTGGATGGTGATGCTGATTATTCGGGAAATCAATTGACGGGCGTTCCTGAAAAGCAATTTAATTTTGGAGTAGATTTAACCACAAAAAATGGATTTGGTGTCAACACTTCTTTCCGAACGATGAGTAAAATTCCGTTAAATGATTCCAATACAAAATACAGTGAGCGGTATTCGTTGCTTGATATTAAAACGACCTATGTTTTCACGATTTTTAAAATTCTGAAAACAGAGCTTAATGCTGGAGTCAATAATGCTTTGGATACTAAATATGCGGCTAATATTTTACCAAACGCAGTTGGTTTCGGCACTGCCGCGCCACGTTATTTTTATCCAGGAAATCCCGTCAATTTTTACGGTGGTTTTTCGGTAGCGTTTCTTTTTTAGATAGGAATCAAGTCGATATTTTATTTTTTAATGGCAGCGACTTCTTTCTCGGTAACGATTTTGGTTTGTTTATTACTCCAGGAAGTCATAATGTAATTCATCACATCAGCCACTTCCTGATCCGTAAGTCCCATGGCCGGCATGCTGCTATTGTACTTGATTTTATTGACAACAATTTCGCCACTTTGTCCAAATTTTACGGCAGCGATACTTTGATTTCTCTTAGTTTTTAACCAGTCCGAACCGTCTAGAGGCGGGAAGTTCTTACCATCTCCTTTTCCATTTGCGCCATGGCATTGCATGCAAAAATCTGCATAAATTTCTTTTCCGGGTGACTGAAGTTTTGCAGCAACTGCGGTTTCAGTATTCAAGTCAATATAGTTGTCTGCGGAAAATGGATTTGCAAAAGAGAAGCTTCCCAATACAAACACTCCAAATCCTAAAAATAATTTCGTTATCAACATCGTTTAATTTGGTATAATTTTAATAATTCCTTTTCCTTCCACGCCCATATAAATATAGCCATCCGGACCTTGTGCCACATTACGCACGCGACCAATTCCGGTTGCAATTTTTTGTCTGCCGATCACTTCGTTTCCTTTTAACTTTAGCAATTCAAGATATTGGAATTTCAAAGAGCCCACCAATAAATGTCCTTTCCAGTCTGGATATTTGTCGCTGGTGACAAAAGCCATTCCGCTTGGAGCGATGGACGGCAACCAATAATAAATAGGTTTTTGGATGCCTGGTTTTTCGTTTTCTTTACTAATGGTGGTTCCGTCATAATCGATACCATAAGTCACCACAGGCCATCCATAATTGATTCCTTTTTTTATGATATTGATTTCATCTCCACCTTGTGGACCATGTTCATGTTCCCAAATGGCTCCTGTTACGGGGTTTTTGGCCATTCCTTGCGGATTCCGATTTCCATAAGTGTAAATTGCTTCTTTGGCTCCGGTTTGACTTACAAATGGATTGTCTTTAGGAATGCTTCCATCATCATTTAATCGGTATATTTTTCCGCCATCACGCGTAATGTCTTGCGGATTTACAAAATGCTCGCCACGCTCTCCAATGGAGAAATACAAATAGCCATCGTTGTCAAATAGAATTCGGGAACCAAAATGTTGTCCTTTTGTAGTGTTTGGAGTGGCTTTGTAAAGTGATTCAATTTGTGTCAGCGCTCCGTCCAATAATTTGGCTCGAATGAGTTTTGTGTGACCGCCGGTACCTTCCCCTTCATCGGAAGCGAAGGTCATATAAATCCAACCATTTTTAGCATAATCAGGGTGTAAAGCGATGTCTAATAACCCACCTTGTCCACGTGCGTATACTTTTGGAACATTTTTGATTTCTGTTTTTGTTCCGTTTTTGATATGGTATAAAATACCGCTTTTTTCGGTAACTAACATGTTGCCGTCTGGCAACCAGGTCATTCCCCAAGGTATCGCAATATCTGCAGCTACGGTTTCAAGCGTATAGTTTTTTACCTCGTCTTTAATAGGAATATCTTCAGATTTTACCTGTGCATTACAACTGAAAGAAAGAAAGGATATAATTGAAAGTGAAACTAATTTAATTTTTTTCATGAGTATGATTTTTGATCTTTTTAAAAAACAAATCTCCTTAAAGGTAGTAAACAAGGATTTAAAAAGGCAAATAAGTCTTTAATTTTGCTTAGAATTAACAAAAGGAAGCGATTGCAGTCCTGATTTTGTAGCTATAAGTCACCTCAAAATTTGGAAAAAGATAAAAAAATCACCTAAAAATCAGGGGGTTAAATTTAATCTTCTAGGAAAGAATCACTTCTTAACGCGGTATTTTGTACTTCTGCCGTCCTTGTTTACTCCTTCCAGTTTAATCCACAACCTAAATCATACACATTACTAGAAGCATTTGTATACGGAATCATGTCATGAGGAATTTCTTCTAATTGTTTTTCAACGGTTGTCATGTTTAATGGTATTTGTAAAGTGATTCAATTTGAGTCAGACCTCTGTTTAATAATTTGGCACGAATGAGTTTTGTGTGTCCGCCGGTGCCTTCCTCTTCATCGGAAGCGAAGATCATATAAATCCCGCCATTTTTAGCAAAATCAGGGTGTAAAGCAATGTCTAATAATCCGCCTTGTCCGCGGACATATACTTTAGGAACATTTTTGATTTCTGTTTTTGTTCCGTTTTGGACATGGTAGAAAACGCCGCTTTTTTTGGTAACTAACATGCTGCCGTCTGGCAACCAAATCATTCCTCAGGGTATCGCAATATCTACAGCTACGGTTTCAAGCATTTAGTTTTTTACCTTGTCTTTAATAGGAATATCTTCAGATTTTACCTGCGCATTACAACTGAAAGAAACAAAGGATATAATTGAAAGTGAAACTAATTTAATTTTTTTCACAGGCATATGATTAAAAATGCAAATCATATAGCAATGATACGTAAACCGAAGCTAAAAGAATAATAGGTTCAAATGATTAAATATATACAATCAATTTTATAGCCATCAAGTAAATGTTTTGAAATAACAATTGCGCGTTAGAAGGTTAAGATATTGTACATTTAAATTATTGGTATGATACCACCAACAAAAAAGGTTTTACGTTCTTTAGTAAGAAGTAAGACCTTTAAATTTATTTGAACTAATAAGTGCTTAGTAACCTCCCCCAGTGCTCGGAGTTGTTGTAGTTCCCTTGATCAATTGGCCTCTTATTTCACCTGCAGTAAATGTAGAAGAGTGCAGATTTACATAATAAAGATTAGCCATAAGATCTGCCTCTTGTTCTGCAGTTAGAGCAACACTCGTATAACTAATTGAAGACGCAAGAGTAGTGAACGGAAAAACCACGCTTCCATTTGTTCCCGAAGCTCCTTTATGGATGTGTCCAGCAGTAATAGATGACAGGTTGTGTGTTACCGTGATTGTAAATACTTTTGTGGTATTGTTAAATTTAAGTGTTGCGTTACCCATTGCAGTAGAGTTGTTTGCTGGAACCTCGTTTGATCCCATTAACATATCAGCTGAGAAAGTCGTAATGCTTTGTCCTGGAATCTCTTGATCATCATTACATGATGATGAACTTACGAAAAGAAATAATGCTGTAAATAAACCAATTAATTTTTTCATGACTGTATTTTTTTGTTTATTAAATTTACAAAAATGGTAAACAATAATAAGTATTTAACAAAATATTAACTTCTAATAGCGCTTTTATGTCTCTTCAAGTGAAAGATGACGCTTGACTTGTAGTGGAAGTAGTTCATCTAAGACTGAATCGTTAAAAATACAACAATAGATTTATTCATATTCGCAATAGCACATTGTTATTTGATTTGCCATTGGTACTTTTATGAAATGTAAAAATTTAATTTATACCGTTTATTATTCAACTCGTTTTGGTTTCTGTGAAACATCTCTTTTTCTATTGAATAGTTGTAGATTATTTTACATATTTTTGTTTAACTTTGTCACCAAATTTACAAACAAAATAACTGTCGTATAAATTTTTAGACGTTTGTATTCGTGTTGGCGCAGGCCAAGATATTTATAATCAGAGCTAATTTTAAAAATCGAATGGTAAGGTGCATTTTTAAAACAAGTAAAGCTGTGCCCAAAATTAAAATAAAATCACATGGAAAGTAAAAAACCAGACAATGTCGTATATTCAGTTGAAAAAGGATTTAATGCTAATCTTTTGCCTTATGCTACAAGTGTAGGAGCGCCAGTAATCCGTGTTGATGATGTGGTTTCCTGGAAAAGTAGAGGGATTGATAATGTGAATAAAGAGCTTGGCAATAAATTTAACGAGCTCAAGATTCAATATGAAAAATTGATGCAAGAATACGAATGGAATGAATTAGTGTACAGCGCTAAATTTTCATTTGAACCCGTTATTGGTGAAGTCTATCATTTGTACAGAAATGCTGATGGTATAAATTTCCTTTCATTGATAGGACCTAATGAATGGAACAAGGAACATATTGGCACCTTTAAACTCAACAGTGATAAAAAATGGATTCATCTTAATGCACAAGATTTACCTCTTTATTAAATTAAAGAGTCGAGATCATTTGGAGATAAAGCATTTCTTTATATTTCAAAAACAGAATTGAGAAGCCAGATTGAGACTAAACTCGAGGTGTTATTTTTCTTAGTATTTGCCTTAAGGGTTTTAATTTTTGTATTCAAAATTGGCAATAGATCCTAATCGTTCTTTTTTAATCGTATTTTTATCCGGGCATTAATAAAAGGAACCATGAAAGATATTTTAAGACATCAAATCGAGAAGATTGTACCATTAACGGATGATGAATTTCAATTGGTACTGTCTCACTTTTTGGTTGGTAATTATAAAAAACATCAATACATTGTTCAGCAGGGAAATCCTGTTCCGTATGTTCATTTTGTTATAAAAGGGCTCTTAAAATCTTTTTATATCGATAAATCGGGGAAGAATCATATCCTGCAATTCGCTATGAAAGACTGGTGGATCACGGACAATCAGGGTTTTTATACGGAACAAAATGCTACACTTAATATTGACTGTTTAGAAGATACACAAACTTATTAGATCACTCTTGAAAACAGAGAAAAATTGTGTGCCGAATTACAGAAAATGGAATTTTTCTTTTTGCAAAAAATGACGGCTGGTAATATTGCGCTTCAAAACCGAATTTTATCGTTGATGAGCAAGAATTCAGAGGAACGATACATGCAATTTATCCAATTATATCCGGACTTGATTCACCGCATCCCTAAAACTTTAATTGCCTCTTATCTGGGAATTTCAAGAGAAACGTTGAGTCGCTTGTCGCATTAACGTGATGTAGGTCACAAATTATCTGTGACGTATGTCCTTTATAATCCATGGAATATTTTAGAACTTTGTACGTATAATTTTTAATATATAAACATGGAAAATAGAGCACTAGTTGTTGGAGCAACCGGAATAACGGGAAGTACTCTCGCAGAAAAACTTATAGCTAAAGGGTGGACTACTTTTGGTTTAGCCAGAAACCCACGAAAAGATATAGCAAACCTGCAGCCGGTTGCTGCAGATCTTTTGGATATCGAAAATTTAAAAATAGCATTAAAGGACATTTCTCCCACACATATTTACATTACAACTTGGATGCGCCAGGATTCTGAAGCCGAAAATATTCGGGTAAATAGTTTGATGATCAGGAACCTTCTTGAGGCATTGTCTTCAAAAAAATCAGTGCAACACGTAGCGCTTGTTACGGGATTGAAACATTATCTTGGGCCATTTGAGGCTTACGCCAAAGAGGGATTTCTGCCGGAAACACCACTTAGGGAAGAGCAGCCCCGTCTTGATTTAGAGAATTTTTATTATGCGCAAGAAGATGAGGTTTATGCTGCTGCAGCGCGAGATGGTTTTACATGGAGCATCCACCGACCGCATACAGTTATAGGAAAAGCGGTAGGAAACTTAATGAATTTGGGTACGACGCTCGCTGTATTCGCCAGTATTTGTAAAGAAACAGGAAAGCCGTTTCAGTGGCCGGGTTCAGCAGCACAATGGAATGGCCTTTCGGATGTTACGGATGTCAGAGTTCTGGCGGAACATTTGATTTGGGCTTCGACTACAGCAGCAGCTCATAATGAAGCATTCAACGTGGTTAATGGAGATTTTTTTCGCTGGAAATGGCTTTGGAGAAAAATAGCAGAATCATTTGGGATTGAAGCAATAGGGTATGATGGTGCGATTCATCCTCTTGAAGTACAAATGCTACATGAAGTACCGGTTTGGAAAAAAATGGCGGACCAACATGCTCTTGAAGAATCGGATGTAGACAAATTAGCCTCTCCTTGGCATACGGATCTTGACTTGGGACGTCCGATAGAAGTGATGACAGATATGTCTAAAAGTCGTAAACTCGGTTTTCCTGTTTTTCAGAGTACCGAGGATTCCTTTTACGATTTGTTTGCACAGCTTCGCACGGAACGATTGATTCCATAATAAAAAAAATAAGACCTTTAGAAATTTCTAAAGGTCTTTTTATAAAAAAATTATTTTTTTAGAAACCGTAGTTGACCCCTAAACCAAATACCTCTCTCATTTGAACGGCTTGAATAGAATTGTCATCATATATTGCTTGTAAAGCGACATTAGCCGACAAGTATTTATTGATTTTCATAACAATATTCATCTGGTAATCGACATCAACGTTTTGTGGATTTTCTAAATAATTGGCATATAAATTCACTCTGTTTTCAATAGATACATTAGTCATTACATTAAATTTGTAATAACCCTGAATACTCGCTCCAAAATCAAATCGGGACGAATCACCTTGTAAAACCCCAAACGAGGGGCCAAATTCAGTAAAATGTCTGTGAACCAAAATCAGTTTTCCAGTAGCAGGAGAAAAACTGACACTCAAATTATTGCTTTTTTTCCACAACATCCCGGGTCCAAATTGAAAATAGCCAGGAGAGAAAAAATGTGAAAGTTTCACTTCTTCATTGTCCAATCCGGTGTCCATCTGAGATTTAAAATTGAAAAACATCGAATAGTACCATTGTCCTTTAGCTTTCTTACCCCAAAGGGAATTCAGTTCTAAACGATCATCCGTCTTTGCAGTTTTTTCATCCCCTCTTATTTTGCTTAAACCGTAGGCTAAAATGAATTTATTATCCCAAATAACAGCTCTTTTTTGTAATTGAAATCGTAATTCAATCCAAAACTCACCGCAAAATTCGAAGTTCCGCCACTCTGCTATTGTTTGTTATATGCGGATTGATTAAAAAGAAGTGCGATGTTTCCTTTTTTGCTCCCAAATCTTGCAGGGTCTGTCGCTGTTTCTTGTATAGTGACAGCTATCAGGGAAAAAAATAATTCCACAGAAAAGACTGTTTTGTTCATGTCTTTATTTTTTAAATACACGGTGTTCCTATTTCTAAAGGTATTATACTATTCTTTTTTAGGCGCTTTGTATAATGGAACGGCAGAGCAGGCTTCACCATACATGATACTTCGTGCAAAAGGTTGTAGGTAATGCGCTGCTAAAACATAAGCCCGCATCGGAACCGGTTTTCTGGAGCATCCTTTTATAATAACAGGCTTATTTTCATAAACCGAATAATCAATTTTAGACAATAACTCTTCATAGAGTGAAGCGTCTAAATCTTCCAAAGTTCCATTGATAATTTTCTTTGCAAATGGCGCTACTTGAATGGCAACCAAAATCGAAGCCCAGGCAGGAACAATAGCATCAGTGCTGCAGTGAATTGCCACATAGTGATTTTGGTATTGTGACCAATCGTGATTTTTCAGTTCCTCTCGAAAGTCTTTTTCTTTCAATAAAAATCCTTCTAAAAGCCATTTTGAAATATCGATTTGCGTACGAATCCCTTTTGGATAATAGTCTTCAAGATCGAAAACTTCCAAAACACTATTCGCAACTTTATTTATTATTTCCATTTTTAAAAGTCTTAAAGTCTTAAAGTCGAATGTCTAAAGTCATAAGGTCAAATACTTATTGACTTTATGACTTTAGACATTAGGACTAATTTAAAGCATTCCCAATTCTAATTTAGCTTCTTCGCTCATTAAATCTTTGCTCCAAGGCGGATCAAAAGTAATTTCTACTTCAGCGTCTTTTACATGTTCTATCGATTTCACTTTTTCTTCCACTTCTCTTGGTAAGCTTTCTGCAACGGGGCAGTTGGGTGAAGTAAGGGTCATCAGGATTTTTACTTCATAATCCGTATTGACCATCACGTCATATATTAATCCTAATTCGTAAATGTCTACAGGAATCTCCGGATCGTAAATAGTCTTTAATATTTTTACGATCGATTCTCCTAATTCAGTGGTGTCTATTTCTTGTGTCATAATTTTGTCTATTTTTTAAACACATAAGTCATATAAGTTTCTCTTTTTAAAGAAGATATAAGTATGTGTACGTTTTTATTTTAGTTTTTAATATTTTTAAAACATATAAGTCATGTAAGTTTCTTTGTTCAAAGTAAAACATTCATCTAAATTTGCTTATATGACTTATATGTTTAATTTTTTTTAGTCTCCAAGCCGCCTATATAATTCATTCACCATTGTTTTTTGACCTTCGTAGAAAATATTTTTCACGTTAAAGTTAATCAACAAACCAATTGGTGCATTTAATAAATTCATGTAAGTAAGTAATTGTGCTTCATAAATTAGGTTTATTTCACTTACCGATTTTAATTCAACAACAAGAGCATTTTCAATAAATAAATCACATCGTAATTTAGATTCTAACTCATATCCTTTATATTTTAAAGGGACCAGTAATTCAGAAGAATAATTTATTTTCCGTAATTCTAATTCTTTTTTTAGGCATTGATGATAAACACATTCCAATAAACCCGGACCTATACTTTTATGAACTTCAATCGCTGCTCCATTAACCTGATACACTAAATCTTTGAGATAACTCCTCGTTATGTTTACAGCCATCAGCTTACGTTGGTAAAGTTAGTGTTTGTTAATTTGAATTAAAAAAACTGATATGACTTATATGTTTGAAATCAATTCTGTGCATTGAACGCCAAAGCATACATTTTTATATTTTTTATCATCGATACCAATCCGTTGGCGCGAGTGGGCGATAAGTGCTCTTTCAATCCTATTTCGTCAATAAAACCCATATCAGCTTCCAGGATATCCGATGCTTTTTGATTGGAAAAAGTACGTATCAATATCGCAATAATTCCTTTAGTCAAAATGGCGTCGCTATCTGCAGTAAAGATAATGATATCTTCCGTTCGTTCTCCTTGAAGCCATACTTTTGACTGACACCCTTTGATTATATTGTTCTCTGTCTTGAATTCTTCTTTGATTAAAGGGAGTTTTTTTCCTAATTCAATGATGTATTCATAACGCTCCATCCAGTCGTCAAACATGGAGAACTCATCAACAATTTCATCTTGTATTTCTTTAATTTTCATACTCTGCTGAATTTATTTCAGTTTTATTTTTTAGCTAATGCTGTTATTGTATTTACGAATTTCTTAATTTCTTTTGGCGGAAAACCATGATCAAAACTATCTGTTTCATACACTTTGTCTTTGATAGTAATTTTCAAATTGGCAATAGCTGCACTATCACTAAAACGTTTCTCGGTTGGTGCTTTTAACTTAGACAAACTATCCAATTTCACTGTTTTAAAACAATCTACTAATTCTTTCCAGTCGGCATCCGATACTTTTTTGGGTATTGGTTTGTCATTTCCGTCTCTGTCTTTTGAAACCGTCAGCATCTGATTTTTCACCGTTATTTTTTGATAAAAACCTCTGGTGTTGGCCGTGTATTCAATAACAGTAGTTTCCATATCTTGCGCTTTGGCACTATTGCAACCGTTGCCCATAAAAATAGTCAGGAATATAATAGATAGTATTTTCATATGAAGATAATATTTGTTTTTTATAGGAATATGGTATCGCCAGATCTTCATTGGTGTTTGATACAGCTTCTGTCATGGCGATTTCATGTGAAGATAATTTTAAATTTTAGGACAGCATGACTTTTGCTTTTTTAATAGCTTCAACCATAACATCAATTTCTTTCGTGGTATTATAAAAAGCAAATGATGCTCGTATCGTACCGGGAATATTAAAGAAATCCATGATGGGTTGCGCACAATGATGGCCTGTTCGCACGGCTATTCCTAACTTGTCAATTATGGTGCCAATATCGTACGGATGAATGCCTTCAATATTAAAGGATATTACGGAAGTCTTTGCTGTTGCGGTGCCAAAAATTTTCAACCCTTCAATTTCCAATAACCGTTTGGTTCCATATTCCAATAATTCTAATTCCTGTTGTTGAATGTTGTCAAAACCCACTTCGTTCATATAATCAACCGCAGTTCCCAGAACAATTCCTCCAGCAATATTTGGTGTTCCGGCCTCAAATTTATGGGGCAATTCCGCATAAGTAGTTTTTTCGAAAGTTACTTCTTTGATCATTTCGCCTCCGCCTTGATATGGGGGTAATTTATTCAACCACGCTTCTTTTCCGTATAAAATTCCGACGCCTGTTGGACCACATATTTTATGTCCTGAAAAAACATAAAAATCACAATTTAATTCTTGTACATCTGGTTTCAGGTGTGGAACAGCTTGTGCGCCATCAATCAAAATTGCGGCTCCTGCCTCATGTGCTTTGTCAATCATGTATTTGATAGGATTGACAGTTCCAAGAGCATTCGAAATATGATTTACTGTTACAATCTTCGTTTTGTCCGAAAGTAATTTGTCATATTCGGACATGATCAGTTCGCCATCCAGATTCATTGGAATGACCCGCAAAATTGCTCCGGTTTTCTCACACAACATTTGCCAAGGCACAATATTGCTGTGGTGTTCCATTGCCGAAACTAAAATTTCATCACCGGGTTTCAAAATCGAAGCAAATCCATTGGCCACTAAATTAATTCCATGAGTAGTCCCCGAAGTAAAAAGCACTTCATGGGGAAATTTTGCATTGATGTGATTTTGTAATTTACCGCGTGAAATCTCATACGCATCGGTGGCCAGTTGGCTCAACGTATGAACACCACGATGAATATTAGCATTGATTTCCTGGTAGTATTTAGAGATCGCATCAATTACAACTTGTGGCTTTTGCGAAGTGGCTCCGTTGTCAAAATAAACCAATGCTTTCCCGTTTACTTTCTGAGAAAGAATAGGGAAGTCGGCTCTAATTTTATTTACATCTAACATTTTATCTGCTTGTTTTAATTGTTTTTATTGGTAAGATAGAACGCCAATAGCCAACAATTTTTTAGACAATCCAATTTAGTATTGGTCTTTTCTTATTTAGAATTTTTCTACATACAAAAGTAGTGAAATTGGAATTAATTTATAGCAAACACTTGTTAATAATACCTCATTTTCTCAATCCGATACTGTTTCAATAATGTGCTTCTTTTTTATTAAATTGCTTCAAATTAAGCCTCTATGAAAAAAGTATTCAAGTACGTTGGTTTTGCCTCTTTTATCGGAATCTTTTATGTTGGTTTCACGTCTTATCCAAAATTGGATTTAATTTCTGGCTTTTCAGCCAAAAGTATAGCCTCGGGGCATTTTATTGATAATCGTTCGCAGAAAATGATAGAAAAAGGCGACAATGACATCGATATGATTGACTTAGCCAAAAACAAAATTGATGCTACCGGAAAATTCGCGATTGCTTCGGTTTATGGTTTGAAAGAACGAAAAGCGATTTATCGTGAAGGCTTGGGGGCCACTTTAATCAACGATGATTTTGATGTTTCAAAGCCGTATTTGGTTCCTAAAAGAATGAGATTGAATATCAATTTGCCTTTTCCATACGGGAATAACGAGCCAAAAGACACTGTTTTTTCAGATGTTGATTACACTAAATTGAATGCAGCTGTTGCCAGTGCTTTTGATGAAAAAGAGGCAATCAAAAAAAGAACCCGCTCTCTTTTAGTGATTTATAAAGATAAAATTATTGCCGAAAAATACGATACCGGTTTTGATAAAAACAGTAAAATATTGGGTTGGTCGATGACAAAAAGTATTACCAGCGCCATGTTTGGAATTTTGGAAAAACAAGGCAAATACGATATTTACAAACCTGCTCCAATCCCAGAATGGAAAAATGATCATCGAAAAGGTATTACTACCAATGATTTATTGCACATGAATTCCGGTTTAGAATGGGAGGAGCAATACGATAAAATTTCTGATGCCACCAAAATGCTTTTCCAAGCCGAAGACATGACTCTTTCGCAAAAGGAAAAACCAATTGTATTCCGTGCGAATACGCAATGGAATTATTCTTCGGGGACCACGAATTTGCTTTCGGGAATTTTACGGAAGCAGTTCAAAACGCATCAGGAATATTTAGATTTCTGGTACAGTGCCTTGATAGATAAAATAGGAATGTACTCGATGGTAATCGAAACGGATATGGCAGGAAATTATGTGGGTTCATCTTACGGTTGGGCTACCACACGTGATTGGTCTAAATTCGGGTTGTTGTATTTGCATAAAGGCAAGTGGAATGGTGAACAAATTTTCAACGAAAGTTGGGCAAAATACACCGCAACTCCTACAAACACTTCCAAGGGAAGATATGGTGGACACTTTTGGCTCAATGCCGGCGGACACTTCCCTGATGTTCCCAGAGATATGTATTACTGCAGCGGTTTTCAAGGTCAGATGGTAGCGATTATTCCATCACTGGATTTAGTGATTGTACGAATGGGTTTGAAGGAAAATCCTGATTTTGATTTTAATGGAGTGTTGAGTGAGATTATGGAGAGTTTTAAAAAAAATTAAGCACAACAGACAAAAAAACTATAAAGGGCGCAAAGTTTTGCTAAACTATGCGCCCTTTGCGTATTTATTAGAAAACCATAAAGAGGTAGTTTACAAATCAAATCCCATTTTAACGCCTAACTTGGTTGCGATGATTTTGGCAATTCGCTGTTTAAGTTCAGGGATTTTAACACTTTCAATAACTTTATTAGAAAAAGCAAACATCAATAAGGCTTTAGCTTCTTTTTTAGGAATTCCGCGCTGTTGCATGTAGAACATTGCGGTTTCGTCTAATTGTCCAATGGTGCATCCGTGCGAACATTTGACATCATCAGCAAAAATTTCTAATTGGGGTTTGGCGTTGATTGTTGCTTTATCACTCAAGAGTATATTATTGCTTTTTTGAAAGGCATTGGTTTTTTGTGCTTCTCTTTCTACAAAAATCTTTCCGTTAAAAACGCCCGTCGAGCGATCGGAATAGATTCCTTTATAATCCTGATGACTTTCGCAATTTGGGGTTGAATGTTGCACCAAAGTATAATGATCCACATGTTGTTTCTCCCCAATTATTGTTATTCCGTTAAGATAACTTACGATTCTTTCTCCAAAATGATAAAAGTTCAAGTTGTTTCTGGTGAGGTTTCCGCCAAAACAAAACGTATTAACGGATACACTGCTTTCTTGTTTTTGAGAAACGTAGGTATTGTCAATGAGATTGGCTTCAAGCGTATCGTTTTGAATTTTATAATAATCAACGATGGCGCGTTTCTGAGCAAAAATCTCAGTCACAGAATTCGTTAACACGGGATTTTCGGTTAAGCTTTGATGCCGTTCAATAATTTGTACATGGGAATTCTCTCCTACAATAATCAAATTTCTAGGTTGAACCATTAGTGCTGCTTCATTCCCTGTTGAGAAATACATTATTTCAACAGGTTTATCTGCTACTTTGCTTTTTGGGATGTTAATGTACGCTCCTTCATT
Organism: Flavobacterium sp. RSP49; assembly: GCF_003968735.1. NCBI lineage: Bacteria > Pseudomonadati > Bacteroidota > Flavobacteriia > Flavobacteriales > Flavobacteriaceae > Flavobacterium > Flavobacterium sp. RSP49. Next base: position 17,866 of record NZ_RYDN01000034.1, read on the forward strand.
GGCGAAAGCCGTATTCAATGATGTTAGACTTTCATCCTTGCTGGCAATTTGGTTAAAATAAGTATCAATAACCATTTTATATTTTGGCTTGGTCAATGCCGATGACATTAAGCAAACATCAATTCCTTCGTGTGTGGTTGACGATAAATTAGAACTGAAAACACCGTCGATAAATACTACTTTGTAGGTGTCTATTTCGTGTAAGAAATATTTTTTTACATGGTTGAATTCAACTGCATTTTCCTGTTTTGAAAAAACGGTAAAGTCATTTTTCAGGATGGCGTTTAGCGATGTGTATTTCCAAGACTCCTCTTTTTTTGTTGGGAAACCTTTATTTTCGAAGTTTTTTATGGCAGCAGTTCTCACGTCATGAAGTTCAGAGTGTACATCAATGCGTTCTTCGAAAGCCATAAAAGACGATAGTAATTTTTCTTTTAATTCCATTTTTATTTAAGTCTTAAAGTCGAAAGTCAAATGTCTTAAAGTCGGTATAAGCATAAAATAGCTGATTCAACTATTTTAGACTTTCGACTTTCGATTTTTAAACTTTACGACTAGATTCTAGGTATTTAATAAAACCACTTAACAATTTTGATATTTCTGTTACTGATTCTAAAAGTTTTTCAAATTCTTCTTTAGTAATATAATCTAAATCAAATGCTAAATATAATTGAGAACGAACTTCTCCAGCGGAAGCTTTTGCAACATATAAAAAGTAAATAAACTCTTTGTCTGTATTTCTCTCAAAGCCTTCAGCGATATTTGATGATATAGAAATTGATGCTCGCCTAATTTGTCTAGTGAAATCAAAGTCTTTCTTGAAATTTGTGTTTTCGGGAACTAGGTAAACTTTTTTGTTAAAAACTCTTGCTTTTTGCTAAGAATTAATTTCTTCGAAAGAATTAAATTTTCCCATTACTTTTTTCTTTTGACTTTATGACCTTCGACTTTAGACTATTTTAATTTTAAGCTTCTTGTTCTTGTTTAATCCAGTCGTATCCTTTTTCTTCCAGTTCGTGTGCCAGTTCTTTTCCGCCAGATTTTACAATTTTTCCATTGTACAATACGTGAACAAAATCAGGAACGATATAGTCTAACAATCTTTGGTAGTGTGTGATCACTACAATTGCATTTTTGTCGCTTTTTAGTTTGTTTACCCCATTTGCAACAATACGCAAGGCATCAATATCAAGTCCAGAATCAGTTTCATCAAGAATAGCCAATTTTGGTTCTAGCATTGCCATTTGGAAAATTTCATTCCTTTTTTTCTCACCACCAGAAAAACCTTCGTTTAAAGAGCGAGACAAAAATTTACGGTCAATTTCTAATAATTCTGATTTCTCCCGAATCACTTTTAGCATTTCATTAGAAGGCATTTCTTCTAATCCTTTAGCTTTACGGGTTTCGTTGATTGCTGTTCTCATGAAGTTGGTAACTGAAACTCCTGGAATTTCCACTGGATATTGGAACGAAAGAAAAACGCCTTTGTGCGCTCTTTCTTCTGGTGCCAATTCCGAAAGGTCTTCTCCGTCTAAAGTGATTTCGCCTTCAGTTACTTCGTAGTTTTCGTTTCCTGCAATAATGGAGGCTAACGTACTTTTTCCAGCACCATTTGGTCCCATTATTGCGTGAATTTCTCCCGCTTTTACTTCAAGGTTGATTCCTTTTAATATTTCTTTGTCACCTATCGAGGCGTGTAAATTTTTTATACTTAACATGTTGTCTTTGTTTATTCGTAATGACCTTTTAGTGATAAAATGTCTAATATTTCAATTGTATTTTTTCGGTAACTTTATATATAATACGATGTTCTTGATTTATTCTTCTTGACCATTTTCCAGAAAGCTAGTATTTTAATTGTTCAGGTTTTCCAATTCCTTCAAAAGCATCTTCTATTAAATCTGTAATTTTATTTAAAATATTTTTATTTCCAGATTTAATCCAAAAATCTAAATCCTTTTTCGCTTTAGTCGTAAATACTATTTGCATAAAGCACGTATTTCTTTCATCGTCATTTTTATCCCTTTCCCGTTTTTAATACTTTGTTCTGCTTCCAAAATTTCTTTTACAAACTCAGGGTTATATGGATTTTCTTCTTTTACAATTTCAAATCTAAGTGATTTCGCCAACGATTTTAACACTGGAAAATCTTTTTTCTTTACATTTTTTAAAATTATATCCATAATATTTAGATTTAAAAAATTACCCTACAGAACCTTCTAACGAAATTTCTAATAATTTTTGTGCTTCTACGGCGAATTCCATTGGTAATTTATTCAATACATCTTTACTGAAACCGTTTACGATTAACGCAATGGCTTTTTCGGTTGGAATTCCACGTTGGTTGCAATAGAAAACTTGGTCTTCGCCAATTTTACTTGTCGTAGCCTCATGTTCGATTTTTGCCGATGGATTTTTGCTTTCGATATAAGGAAAGGTATGCGCGCCACAATTGTTTCCCATTAATAAGGAATCACATTGTGAAAAGTTTCTAGCGTTCTCTGCGTTTGCTGAAATGCGCACCAAACCTCTGTAACTGTTTTGGGATTTACCTGCAGAAATTCCTTTAGATATAATAGTAGATTTAGTGTTTTTACCTAGATGCACCATCTTAGTTCCAGTATCTGCTTGTTGAAAATTATTGGTCACTGCAATTGAATAAAACTCTCCTGTTGAATTGTCTCCTTTTAAAACAACCGAAGGATATTTCCAAGTTATAGCAGAACCAGTTTCTACTTGTGTCCAAGAAATTTTTGCGTTTTTCTCGCAAATTCCTCTTTTAGTTACAAAGTTGAAAACGCCACCTTTTCCTTCTTTATTTCCAGGATACCAGTTTTGTACGGTTGAATATTTGATTTCAGCATCGTCCAAAGCGATTAATTCTACTACTGCAGCGTGCAATTGATTTTCATCACGACTTGGAGCGGTGCAACCTTCTAAGTAAGACACGTAGCTACCTTCGTCAGCAATTAATAATGTTCTTTCAAATTGTCCTGTTCCTGCCTGATTAATTCTAAAATAGGTCGAAAGTTCCATTGGACAACGAATGCCTTTTGGAATATAACAGAAAGATCCATCCGAGAAAACTGCCGAATTCAGCGCCGCATAAAAGTTGTCTTTTTGCGGTACAACTGTCCCTAAATATTTACGAACTAATTCTGGATGTTCTTTGATGGCTTCAGAAATACTCATGAAGATAATTCCTTTTTCGCCTAATGTTTTTTTGAAAGTCGTTGCTACTGAAACGGAATCCACAACGATATCCATAGCTACATTATTCATCATCTTTTGCTCATCGACAGAGATGCCTAACTTTTTGTACATTTCTAAAAGTTCCGGATCTACATCATCCAATGTTTTATTTGGATCTACCGCTTTTGGAGCTGAGTAATAGGAAATAGCCTGAAAATCAGGTTTGGTATAATGCACATTTGCCCATTCTGGCTCTGTCATTTGCTCCCAAGCACGAAAAGCCTCAAGACGCCAATCAGTCATCCATTGAGGTTCTCCTTTTTTGTGCGAAATAGCGCGAACGATATCTTCATTTAAACCTATAGGAAACGTTTCTGATTCTAATTCAGTGTAAAATCCGTATTCGTATTCTTTATTTTCGAGTTCGATTTTTAAGTCGTCTTCTGTATATTTGCTCATTCTGATTTAAAGATTTAAAGATTTAAAGATTCAATTATTGAATATTAAACTTTATTATTTGTGTCTAAATATTTAATAAAATTAGAAAGGTTTTGAGAAATCTCAATAGTTAAATTATAACTTTTTTGAATTTCTTCGTGATTGCAAAAACCTAACTATCTGGATAATACCAACATATTTCTAACCTCAGCACAACTGCCTTTGGAGATTTTTAAATATCTTGTAAATTGTCTATTACTGTTGTATTCTGAACCTTCGGCAATATTATTTGTAATTGAAACTACTGCTCTTTTTATTTGGTCCTTAAAACCAAATTCTTTTTCCAAGGATTTATTATTTAATAATTCAAAAACTAATTTAGTTAAGACAATACCTTTTTTATGGACATCAAATTCTTTAAATGATTTTGTCATACTATCATTAATCTTTTAATCTTTTAATTTTTCAATCTTTAAATTAAAGAGAGAAACTCTCACCGCAACCACATGTTCTATTGGCATTAGGATTATTAAAAACAAATCCTTTACCATTTATTCCTCCTGAAAATTCTAATACTGTTCCGGCTAGGTACAGAAAGGATTTTTTTTCGACAGCAATAGTGATATCGTTGTCTATAAAAATCTTATCGTCGTCGCTTTTTGTTTTATCAAATTTTAAATCATAAGACAATCCAGAACATCCGCCGCTTTTCACACCTACTCTCACGTAGTCTATGGAGGCGTCAAAACCATCATCTTGCATTAAATCGATGATTTTTTTTCTTGCTGTGTCAGAAACTTTTATCATAGCTTATATTGATTTTGTCTAAATTAAAGACAAAGATAGTATATAAAAAGCTTTTTACACAGTTGATAACATTTTTATAACCAATACAAAAATAGAAAAAAGCTATTTGAAGCAACTAAAAGCATTTGAATTCCTTAACTTTGAAACTTCTCAAAAAACACAAAAAACATGAAATTATACCCCATAGAAACTGGAAACTTTAAATTAGATGGAGGTGCAATGTTTGGCGTAGTGCCAAAAACCATTTGGAACAAAACCAATCCCGCAGATGAGAATAACCTGATTGACATTGCTGCTCGTTGTTTACTAATTGAAGAGGGCAATCGATTGATTTTGATTGATACCGGAATGGGAAACAAACAATCCGATAAATTTTTTGGGTATTACTCGCTTTGGGGTACCCATTCGATGGACAACTCATTAGCTAAACACGGTTTTCATCGGGATGATGTCACGGATGTTTTTATGACGCATTTGCATTTTGACCATTGTGGGGGCAGTGTACAATGGAATAAGGGCAAAACGGGGTATGAACCGGCTTTTAAAAACGCTAAATTCTGGAGTAACGAAAATCACTGGGAATGGGCAACCAAACCAAATCCCAGAGAGAAAGCATCGTTCTTGTCTGAAAACATTTTGCCGATACAGGAAAGCGGTCAGTTGCATTTCATCCAAAGACCGGAAGGCGATTTTCTGGCAAAATCGGAATTGGGTTTTGGCATCTTCTTTGCTGATGGACATACGGAAAAGCAAATGATTCCGCACATACAATACAAGGATAAAACAATCGTTTTTTGCGCTGATTTATTGGCAACAGCCGGACACGTTCCCATTGCGTATGTCATGGGTTATGACACCAGACCTTTGTTAACGATGCCTGAAAAAGCGAAATTTCTAAATGCTGCAGCAGAAAATAATTACTATTTATTTTTAGAACATGATGCGCATAACGAAATCATAACGGTTGAAAAAACGGAAAAAGGGGTGCGTTTGAAAGAACGGTTTTCATGTGATGAAGTCTTAACGTAGTGTTAAGTATAGTTTCAGTTGTAACAAAAAAAATTATTTTAGACAAACATTTCAAAATTAACAAAAAACATTTTCGATGAATACCATTAAACCCATTTGCATTTCTGCTTTTGCTTTATTAGCATTAGCAGGTTGTGGCGCTTCAAGACAAGTTTCAAATACTTCAATTTCTGGACTGGTTGCCATAAGCGCTCCTTTGAATATTACAAAAAAAGCACCAATAACTGAAAAAGACTTGAAACGTTGGAGCCATTTAGATATTGTTACTGACACGATTCCCGGAATGAGCGTAGATAAAGCGTATGCTGAATTATTGAAGGGTAAAAAAGGCGTGCCTGTGATTGTTGGGATTGTAGATTCTGGTGTGGATATTGAACATGAGGATTTAAAATCGGCACTTTGGACTAATACCAAAGAAATTCCCGGAAACGGAATTGACGATGACAAAAATGGATATATTGATGATATTCACGGTTGGAATTTTCTTGGAGATAGTACCAAAGAGAATCTGGAATACGAAAGAATTATCAAAGATAAAACCCTGGTAGATGACGTTACCTATCAAGCTGCAAAAGCGTTGAATGACAAAAAAGTTGCCGAAGCAGACGCAGGAAAAACACGTTCAGAGCAAATGTCAGCGGCTCTTATGACCAGTGATGCTATTTTAATGAAACATTTTGGTAAGTCAGTTTATACCATTGAAGAGGTAAATGCGATTGTCTCTCAAGAACTGGAAACACAAAAGAGCAAAGCGGCTATGCAACAAATGCTTTCTTATGGATTGCCAATTGCGGAACTAAAAGTGGCTATTCAAAAACAATTAGACGATCAGGTTGCCCTTATAAACGGTGACAATCTAAAAACAGATTATCGTAAAGTAGTAGGCGACAATCCAAATGATATTACGGATACTAAATACGGAAACAATAATGTGATGGGACCAGACAAGAACGAAATTCTTCATGGGACTCACGTTGCCGGAATTGTTGCTCAAACCAGAAATAATACTTTGGGGGGTGATGGTGTGGCTAATAATGTTCAAATTCTGACCGTTCGCGCTGTGCCGGATGGAGATGAGTATGATAAAGATATTGCACTTGGGATTCGTTACGCAGTAGATAATGGAGCCAAAGTAATCAACGGAAGTTTTGGAAAAGGCTTTTCTCCTCACAAGCAATGGGTGTACGATGCTATAAAATATGCAGAGAAAAAAGACGTCTTGATTGTACATGCAGCCGGAAATGACGCAAAAGACATCGATTATGCAGACAATTTTCCAAATGACTCTGAGGATAAAATAACAGAGTTTGCAGATAATTTTATCACAATTGGGGCTTTAAATTTTGAATACGGAAATAAGGTTGTGGCTCGTTTTTCTAACATTGGAAAAATTAATGTAGATGTTTTTGCGCCTGGCGTAAAAATCTATGCTACAACTCCAAACGATACTTATAAATACTTGCAAGGAACTTCAATGGCTGCGCCAAACGTTGCCGGAGTAGCGGCTTTGATTCGTTCGTATTACCCAAAATTATCCGCGCAACAAGTAAAACACATCTTGATGGATTCCGGAATTGCAATTACAACAGCTGTTATTGTGGGAGGAAAACCAAATGACACGCGTCCCTTTTCGGCACTTTCTAAATCTGGTAAAATAGTAAATGCATACAATGCTTTACTCATGGCAGAAAAAATGTCTAAAAAATAATATTTTAAGAATTTAGTACTTGGAAGGGCAGTTTGTCCTTCCATTTTTATTTAAACCTACCTATGAAATCGCCATGACAGAAGCTGTCGCAAACACCAATGAAGATCTGGCGATACCATATTCCTATAAAAAACAAATATTATCTACATATGAAAAAATTACTTTTATTTTCTTTTGTTGTTTTTGGTCTCGGAACTGTTTTTGCCCAAAACACCTCGTATTGGCAACAACATGTCGATTACAAAATGGATGTTACCTTGGATGTAAAAACACACCAGTACACCGGGAAGCAGGAATTGGTATACACCAATAATTCTTCGGATACTTTGAGAAAAGTATATTATCACCTATTTAATAATGCCTTTCAGCCCGGAAGCGAAATGGATGCCAGAATCCAAAGTATCAAAGATCCTGACGGCAGAATGGTCACCAAAATAAAAGTAGACGGTAAAGAAGTGAAGGAAAGCCGCATTAAAAACCTGAAACCAAATGAAATTGGTTTTTTGCGAATTTCTAATTTTAAACAAGATGGAGCAGTTGCTACTGCAAAAGAGGTTGGAACTATTCTTGAGGTGACTTTGGCTAAGGAAATATTGCCGAATACTAAAACTACATTTACATTAGATTTTGAGGGTCAGGTTCCCATTCAGATTCGTCGTTCCGGAAGAAATAATGCTGAAGGTGTAGCATTATCTATGTCGCAATGGTATCCAAAAATGGCTGAATTTGATTTTGAAGGTTGGCATGCAGATCCTTACATTGCCAGAGAATTTCATGGTGTTTGGGGAAATTTTGACGTGAATATTACTATTGACAAGGATTACGTTTTAGGCGGTACCGGTTATTTACAAAACAAAAATGAAATTGGTCACGGCTATCAAGACCAAGGTGTTGTTGTGTCTGTTCCAAAGAAAACAAAAATGTTGACTTGGCATTTTAATGCACCAATGGTTCATGATTTTACATGGGCTGCTGATCCAGATTACATTCACGATGTAGTAAAAGGGCCTAACGGTGTTGATTTGCATTTTTTGTATAAAAACAACCCTAAATACATTCAAAACTGGAAAAACCTGCAACCAAAAACGGTCCAGTTAATGGAAATTTACAACAAAACGGTAGGGGATTATCCGTACAAACAATATTCTGTGATTCAGGGTGGCGATGGTGGAATGGAATATGCCATGTGTACGCTGATTTTGGGACAAGGTAGTTTTGAAGGATTATTAGGAGTTACCGCTCATGAAATGGCGCACTCTTGGTTCCAACATGTTTTGGCTTCCAATGAGTCAAAACACGGATGGATGGACGAAGGTTTTACGTCTTTTCTGGAAGATTTTGGACTAAATGAAATTGCGGATAAAAAGGTAGAAAATCCATTTGCTGGAGCATATACAAGTTATTTCTCTATGGTAAATTCAGGGAAAGAGTTGCCACAAGGAACGCATGCAGATCGTTTTGATGAAAACAGAGTCTACAGCATCACATCGTATAGTAAAGGAGAAATTTTCTTGACTCAATTGATGTATTTGATAGGGAAAGATAATGTTATGAAGACCTTGAAGCGATATTATAGTGATTTTAAATTCAAGCACCCTACGCCAAATGATATCAAAAGATCAGCCGAGAGGGTTTCTGGAGCAAATTTAGATTGGTACTTAGTGGATTGGACCCAAACAACCAATACGATTGATTATGGCATCAAGGATGTAAAGGAAAATGCAGATAAAACGACGGTTACTTTAGAAAGAATTGGTAGAATGCCAATGCCTATTGATCTGTTAGTAGAATATACAGATGGAAAAACAGAAAGTTTCTACATCCCGTTGCGCATGATGAGTTTCGAAAAAGAAAATCCAAATCCCGCCATAAAAAGAACAGTTTTGAATGATTGGGCTTGGGCGTACCCAACCTTTGAATTTGATATTTCTAAATCGAAAGCTTCTATCAAGAAAATCACCATCGACTCAAGTGGATTAATGGCTGATTTAAAAAAAGAAAATAATACCTACGAGATAAAGTAATCGTATAGTAATCTATAAAAAAAGTCTAGTTTTTACACTAGACTTTTTTTTTGGTTTATTTGTCCCGTCCTGAAATAGCGATACACAAAAAGTATCCTAATGGAAAAACATGAAGAAACACGCTATGTGAAGC
>NZ_RYDN01000035.1:0-26626 GCF_003968735.1 Flavobacterium sp. RSP49
GCAAAAACGTTTTTGCAAGTGTTTAATTAAATATTTTTATCTAATAATCTGTATCGGTTATTCAGGACAAGACAAACGAATACTATTTTTTTGTTACAGCATCATAATTTTCTTCTATTTTTTTCCAATTAATTACATTAAAAAAAGCATCAATATAATTTTTTCTTCGGTATTGGTAGTCTAAATAATAAGCGTGTTCCCATACATCTAAAGCTAATATTGGAGTTCCGGGAACAACTGCATTACGCATTAAGGGATTCTCCTGATTAGGTGTGCTGGTTACTTGTAATTTTCCGGATTTATCTAGAATCAACCATGCCCAACCGGAGCCAAATTGTTTTGTCGCTTCAACTTTGAACGCTGTGATAAAGTTTTCAAATGAACCAAAATCTCTGGTAATTGCTTCAGCCAATGCATTTGATGGTTGACCTCCCCCTTTTGGCGTCATGCATTTCCAATACAAAGAATGATTGTAAAAACCTCCTGCATTGTTGCGAAGTGTGGGGTCATTTGGATCTAATTTACTTAATACTTCCTCAATTGTCAGATTTTCAAGTGGAGTTCCTAAAATAGCCTTGTTCAAATTGTTAGTATAAGTCAAATAATGTTTGGAATAATGGATTTCTAAAGTAGTAGCTGATATGTTTGGAGCTAATGCATTATACCCGTACGGAAGTTTTTCCAGTTGAAAAGAACCTTCGTTAGCCTTTACGTCCTCCGGAATTCCGGTTAATACTTTCTCTTCGGTCGTAGGTAAGGGAACTTCAACGACTTCGGTAAATTTTTTTTTATTACATGAAATTATGCCAATCAGTAGCAGTATAACTGGAATTAAAAAATATAACTTTTTCATAATAATACTATTTTTTTAACAAAGAATAAATAGTTTCAATGTACTGTTCTTTGGCCTCATCTGGGGTAAGGTGGCTGATTTGCATCCATGCATTGGTTTTAAAAGCATCTCTCAAATGGTAAGTAGAAGTTTGTTTTAGATCTAAAGTTCCAAAAGTAGCTTGTTTGTAAAAGGCATAAAGTCGCAATTGAACATCTTGCGGTAAAGATGCCTGTGTCATCGATGAAGCTATTTTTACAGCTTCCAGAAATTGTAGCTCTAATTCTTTTTCATTCATTATCTTTTGGTAGCAATAATAGTTTTACCTCCAATTGCCTTTTGATTCAATTCAACATTCACTTCTGTTCCTAATGGTAAAAAGAGATCTACTCGTGAGCCAAATTTGATAAAACCGGCATCAGTTCCCTGAATAACCTGCATTCCTTCTTCAGCGTAATTTACGATTCTTCGCGCTAAGGCTCCGGCAATTTGACGATATAGTACTTCACCAAAGGTTTTATTTTCGATGACAATCGTAGTTCTTTCGTTTTCCTCGCTTGCTTTTGGGTGCCATGCTACTAAAAATTTGCCAGGATGGTATTTGCTGAATTTTACAATTCCGCTCAATCCATAGCGGGTGACATGCACATTAATAGGCGACATGAAGATGGATATTTGCAAACGTTTGTCTTTGAAATACTCGCTTTCATACACTTCTTCAATAACCACAACTTTACCGTCTACTGGCGCAAGAATTTGGTTTTCAGTGATGATTACGGTTTTTTTTGGATTTCTGAAAAATTGCAATATGATGATCAAAAGTAACAGCGCTGCTATTTGTATGGCCATTTTGAGCCAGATAGTGTCTATGAAATTATCAGACAATAAGAGCACAACGGCAGTGAAAATAGTGCCTAATAAAATAGATTGGGTTCCTTCTTTATGAAACATAGTTTAAAATTTGATAAAATAAAAATATAATTGGTGCTACAAATATAACACTATCTAGTCGATCTAGGATGCCTCCGTGACCAGGCATTATTTTTCCGCTGTCTTTGACACCGGCAATTCGTTTGAATTTAGATTCAATTAAGTCTCCTATAGTACCTGCAATTCCAACAATAACAGCTATTGAAGTCCAGATTAGTATGGATCGTTCACTAAATTCAGGGTTGGCTTTTATGTAGTACTTCGAGATCAAATAACCTGCTAAAATAGCAAAAATGATTCCGCCTAAGAACCCTTCAATTGTTTTTTTGGGCGATATTTTTTCAAATAATTTGGTTCGGCCTATTGATTTCCCAACAATATAAGCAAAGGTATCATTAGTCCATATTAAGATGAATAATCCAATTATAATTTTGGGATTATAGTCATTTATTCCAAATGAAATTTTAGTAATAAATACAAAAGGCAAAATGATGTAACCTAGTAAATACAAGTATTTTGATGAAGTGCTTATTTTTTGAATGTTATCATAAAATAGGAAAAGGATACATTTTATAGATACAACTAACGCTATAACCAGTAAAACAAGATCTAGTTGCTGTATGTTTATTGAAATTTCTAAATTAGAATTAAATAGCTGATTGAGGGTATCCGTAATGATTTTATTATAATGGCTTACTAAAGTAACACCTGTATACAAGGTTGCACCAAAAAGAACCGGTAAAATTTTATGTATTTGAATTAAATGACAAAATTCATAAATGGCAATAAGTAGAAAAATACCAAAAAGAATAAAAAAGCTTTCAGTAGAGTATAAAATAGAAGCAAGTAATAATAGGATATAAACAGCTCCCGATATACCTCGTTTTAGAGTTTCATTCATCTTACAGATCTTCTAAAAGCAATAAATAAAGATTTTTTGCAGAACTTCCGTATTGCGTGAAGTCTTCTTCTTTGGCTTTTTCGAAATATTTTATAGTAGTAATATTAGTAGGATAGTCCCTTTCATATTTCTTTTTTATAGCGCTAAGTCCATCGCTTTTGGCTTCAAGAATTTGACTTGTATTTGCTAAAATTATAATGTTTGTAGGTAATTCGTTTGGTTTGTCTTGCTTAATTTGTTTTGAAGAAAACAATATAGATCCTTCGTCAGAAATTAAATTTTCACAACTGGCCAGTAAAAATGAAGGATTCTTTGGTTTAGAGAAACTTAATTTATTATCCTCAAGCATACTATAAAGTTCTGGTTCATAGCATAAAACTTCACTTTCGAACCAGTCATTCTCTTCAAGAATATTTTCAAAGTGTTCTTTTACTTCCTCTGCATTTTCACAGTATAAAAACTTACCTCCATTTTTTTTAAAATTACTGATAAATTTTTCATCTATAGAGATCGTGCTATCAGCATTTGTTTTACTAAATTCACTTTCTTTATCTTCCTCAGAAGCCGGATTAATTGAACCAAAAATTTTTCTAAAAAGACTCATATCGCTGTCAACTGCTTTAATTTATTACTTGAAAACGTTCAAAGATAAAAAAATCTTAATTCAAAAGTAGTTTTTGAATTAAGATTTTAAAAATAATTAAATATTTAGATGTTTCTAAGACACTACTTCTTCAAGATTTTTATCAAATGTTCTTTTTCCGAATATAGCTTCTAAATCATCTTTAAAAATAACTTCTTTTTCGATCAAAATATTTGCAAGCTGATTCAGTTTGTCTTTGTTATCCTCTAAAATTTGAATGGCTCTTTGGTATTGGCCTTCGATTAGTAATGATATTTCTTCATCAATAACTTTAGCCGTTTCTTCAGAATACGGTTTAGATAAATTATATTCGCTTTGGCCAGTTGAATCATAATAGGTAACATTTCCTATTTTTTCATTCAAACCATAAACCGTTACCATGGCACGAGCTTGTTTGGTTACTTTTTCTAAATCACTTAGCGCTCCTGTCGAAATTCTATTGAAAGTTACTTTTTCAGCAGCTCTTCCACCCATAGTAGCGCACATTTCGTCAAGCATTTGGTCAGGACGTACAATTAAACGTTCTTCCGGCAAATACCAAGCGGCACCTAGGCTTTGTCCTCTTGGAACAATTGTTACTTTTATTAGTGGTGCTGCGTGCTCAAGCATCCAACTCACTGTAGCATGACCTGCTTCATGAATAGCGATTGCTCTTTTTTCATCAGGTGTTACAATTTTATTTTTCTTTTCCAGACCTCCTACAATTCGATCAACTGCATCAAGGAAATCTTGTTTGTCAACTGCTGTTTTGTTATGCCTAGCTGCAATCAAAGCGGCTTCATTGCACACATTAGCAATGTCTGCACCTGAAAATCCTGGAGTTTGTTTGGCTAAGAAGTCAGTGTCTAGTCCTTCCACTTTTTTCAATGGCTGTAGGTGTACTTTGAATATTTCTGCACGTTCGCGAATATCGGGTAAGTCAACAAAAATTTGTCTGTCAAAACGTCCGGCACGCATTAAAGCTTTATCTAATACATCTGCTCTGTTTGTAGCGGCTAGAACTATTACATTTGAATTTGTTCCAAAACCATCCATCTCTGTCAGTAATTGGTTTAATGTATTTTCACGTTCGTCATTTCCTCCGGACATGTTGCTTTTTCCTCTGGCTCTACCTACGGCATCAATTTCATCAATGAAAATGATTGCAGGAGATTTTTCTTTGGCTTGTTTGAACAAATCACGCACACGTGATGCGCCCACACCTACAAACATTTCTACAAAATCAGAACCGGATAAAGAGAAGAACGGTACTTGAGCTTCACCAGCTACAGCTTTAGCCAATAATGTTTTACCGGTGCCTGGAGGTCCTACGAGTAAAGCTCCTTTTGGTATTTTTCCTCCCAAGTTAGTGTATTTTTCAGGATTTTTCAAAAATTCAACAATTTCTTGAATCTCTTCTTTCGCTCCTTCTAAACCAGCAACATCTTTGAAAGTAGTTTTAATATCTGTTTTTTCGTCAAATAGTTTTGCTTTGGATTTTCCAATATTAAAAATTTGGCCACCACCACCGCCGGCTCCACCAGACATTTTTCTCATTATAAAAATCCAAACGGCTATAATAATTATAATTGGCAATAAACTGATTAGAATATCTGACCAATTACTTTTTGCCAAGAAATTAAAATCGTTTAATTTACCTTTAGCAACTGCTTCTTCCAGTTTTTTTTGAAATATTTGATCGTTACCAATGTTAAAAACGTAATGTGGTCCTTTGTTAGGTCTGTCAAAAACATCTTTCGAAACTTTCTTGTGTGCTGCATCTTTCATTGCTGCCGCATTCAGAAAAACTTCAGCTTCGGTTTTGTTATTTACAACAACTTTATCGATCTGACCTTTCTCTAAGTAGTCGTTAAACTTAGACGAGGTTAATTGTCCAGGTTCATTAAGACTGGAGCCATTAGTTATAAAACTTATAAATAAGAAAATTAATAATATTGCAGCATAAATTAGCCAAGGGCTTACTTTAAACTTATTCGGATTTGGATTATTTTCTTTAGCCATTACTACGGATTATGTGTCTTTAGTATTTGTTTTCTATGGTTGTTATTTTAGCATCGCCCCATAAACTTTCGATGTTGTAGTACTCTCTAATATGTTTTTGAAATACATGAACCACTATATTCACATAATCCATTAATACCCATTCTGCATTATCAGTTCCCTCAACATGCCAAGGCTTGTCTTTTAATTCTTTTGAAACGGTTTTTTGGATGGAGTTGACTATAGCATTAACCTGAGTGTTTGAATTTCCATTACAGATTACAAAATAGTCGCAAACTGCAGTGTCTATTTCTCTTAAATCAAGGATAGTGATATCATTCCCTTTTACCTCTTCTATCCCTTTAATGATGTTCGCTAATAGAACGTCATTATTTATAGTCTTTTTCGCCATGAATTATTTTTAATATAAGTTTGTAAAGTTACCATTTTTTGTGATTATTTTTGAACCTTAACACAATATTAAATTATGTTTCACAAAAAAACGTATATTAAGGTAATCAAACTCGATGCCATAGATTCTACAAACGAATTCCTTAAAGGGTTATCGAACAAACAAGAGCTCGAAAACTTTACTGTTGTTACCGCTGAGAGTCAAACAAAAGGAAAAGGACAAATGGGAGCTGTTTGGGTTTCTGAACCAAGTAAAAACTTAATAATGAGTATTTTGGTCAAGGATTTTTTAGCAGATATTTGTCAGATTTTCAGCTTAAATATTTTGGTTTCACTTGCCGTAATTGAAGTTTTACAATCGCTTAAGATTCCTGATCTTAGTATCAAATGGCCGAACGACATTATGTCATATAATAAAAAAATAGGTGGGATTTTGATAGAGAATAGCATCAAAAGCGACGGAACAATTGTTTCTGTTGTAGGTTTGGGACTCAATGTAAATCAAACTAATTTCGAAAATTTAGCAAAAGCTTCCTCTTTGGCCGTGATTTGTGCAACTGAATTTGATAAAGAAGTACTTCTTTCCTCAATTGTTACATCCTTAGAAAAAAATAAAGCATTATGGAATCAGCAATCCAGTATTTCTTGGAATAAATACACAAGTATATTATACAAAAAAGGAATTCCCATGGCCTTTTCAGCTCAAAATAACAGTAACTTTATGGGAATTATTCAGGGCGTTTCGGTAGCGGGAAAACTTCTGGTTCTTCTGGAAGATGATCGTGTCGCTGAATTTGACATCAAAGAAATTCAAATGTTGTATTAAATGCTAAAATTCATAAATAAATTTTCTCTTAAATAAAACCGCATCAGTGCATTATTGTACAGCAGTTCGTGTTTAGATTGGATTAATCCAGTCTGAGAAGTATTAAGTAAGTCAAAAGTTTAAACTTCATAAAGTCAAAAGTAGCACTATTGTAAACAGTAGTTTTAAATCAATCTGTTGCGTCATTTTGTCTAATTTTAAAACCGTACATATACAATGGTTATTACTTAGTTAAGATTGTTGTCAATTTTATTGAATAATTTTTTATAATATTTTTGAGAAATATTTTTTTAGTAAATATTATAAATGGTTTTAATTGCGCTTATGCTGTAATCCTTACTCTTTAATGGGGATCGGTAATTGGCATAGGAGTTGGTATTTGTCTTTGGTTAAGGATAACATAAATTCAAAACACACAAGTAATGTATTAATAATCAGTAATTTAATCATAAATAATGGTTAATTTTTTTTTATGAATATCCGTTACTAATATCAATGCGTTTTATTTTGTCATTTCGACGGAGGAGAAATCACATCAGTTGCTCTCGTTATGTGATTTCTCCCGTTGGTCGAAATGACAACAGAGCTGAATTTCATTTGTAAAATTTAGTTTGGTACAAGTAACGGACAACCATATATTTTTTTACCCACGACGAACCAACAAACTTGATAAAATGACAATTTCTTATTAAAAAAAAGTCTCTTAGTGTATACTGAAAGACTTTTAAAATATTATTATATTGTTACTATTTAAACAGTTTTTACAATTTATTCATATTGGTTGCTAAAGTTTCTATAAATTTTCCAATTGGTCCTTTTATCATCATGGCCATCATAGGGTTAAATTCTCCTTCAAAATCAAGTTTTACAGCACTGGATTGCTCTGTTATAGCCTCAATATTTGCTATAAGAGTAAATGGAAGTTTGTCACTTGCAGCTCCCAAAATAATTTTTACAGGCGCTACTTTTTCTTTCATTTTAAGTTTGATTTCAGGCATGCCTTTTAATCCAAAAATAAATGCATCATCACCAATAGCCTCAAATTTAGCAATGTTTTCAGGCATTAGTTTTTCAAAATTTTTTACATCGCTTAATAAATCAAATAATTCTTGAGCGGATTTGGGTACAGTAACTTTTGGACTTTCTAAGTTCATGTTTTGTAGGATTTTGTTTTTTGTTTTTTTAAACTTAAATGTTCCAGGTAGACGGATTTACATTCCATTCTCTTAAAGTTTGTTCTTCTTCTTCAGTAATGTATCTTTTGGCTACAGCCAAATTTAATAAATTTTGATAATTACTTAAAGTGTATAAATCTACATGTGCGCTCTTGAAATTAGTTTCAGCTACATCAAAACCATACGTAAATATCGCGGCCATGCCCTTGACATTGGCTCCTGCTTCGCGCAACGCTTCCACGGCAAGTAAACTACTGTTTCCGGTACTGATTAAATCTTCCACCACTATTACATTTTGCCCTTTTTGTAAAAAACCTTCGACTTGATTGAGTCTCCCGTGTTTTTTAGGTTCCGGACGCACATATACAAACGGGACTCCTAAACTTTCAGCAACCAGCATACCAATTCCTATTGCTCCAGTGGCTACACCGGCAATAACATCTGGTTTACCAAATTGTTTCTGAATATTCTTGGAAAATTCATCCCGAACATAATTTCGTACCGCTGGAAATGAGAGGATTAATCGGTTGTCACAATAAATAGGCGATTTCCATCCAGAAGCCCATGTAAAAGGATTTCTTGGATTCAATTTAATTGCATTTATTTGCAAAAGAAATTCGGCTGTTTTTTCGGCTGTATGTTTATTAAAAATCATAGTACAAATGTATAAAGTTTTTGTTAACGACAAACCACTTTTTTTAACAAATCACATCTCCAAGGAGACCGATTTTCAATTATTTTTGCTGGAAAGCATTGATATAGAGCAACTTATAGTAAAAATATTTCAAAATAAAATTAATAAAGCCTATTTATACCATCCGGATGAAAGCTTGATTATGAAGACTTTGAAAGCAAAAATCCCGGTTACTAAAGCAGGAGGTGGCTTGGTGTACAATAAAAAAGGAGAAGTTTTGTTCATTTTTAGAAATGGAAAGTGGGATTTGCCCAAAGGAGGAATCGAAAAAGGAGAGGAAATTGAAAATACCGCCAAGCGTGAAGTAGAGGAGGAAACCGGAGTCAATGGCTTGACAATTTCCCATAAACTTCAAAAAACGTATCATGTTTTTAGACGCAACGGCAAGTACAAACTAAAAATCACACATTGGTTCGAAATGCAATCTGATTTTGAAGGAACACCTCATGGACAATTAGAAGAAGGAATTGATAAAGTAGCTTGGATGAATCCGGAGCAAATTGAGGAAGCTTTGAAAAATTCTTATGAAAATATAAAATTATTATTTGAAGAAGAAAAGCACTTGAGATAGTACTTCATTTTGTCTAAAGATAAGCTGATTGAACAGTTTTGAACTGATTTTTAAATTGGCATAGTAAGTTAAACACTAATTTTACTAATTTCCACGAATTAATCTGTTGGAATTCGTGAAATTTGTGTGTAATAAACATTTTAACGAGCGTTTTTTTATTTTAAAACACGATACACAGGATAGCGTAAATGTGCCTTTTCATAATAAACGGAATGTTTGTAGATCCAGTCCAGTTGCGCTTCCGGATTTTTGATAAAGGTAACGTCACTTTGTCTTTTTAAATCAAATTCGGCTTTTAATTTTGGATTATCTTTTAAAATTTTTATTGCAGAATCTTCAAAAACATAACCAGAATAGCCTTCTTTTTGTTGCAACATGGTATCGAAAAAATTCCAATTGAAAAAAGAATCGACGGCCTCTGGTTCTAATGTTTCCAGTATGTATTTGATTCCTTTTTGCTGTGTAGGAATTACGTAATCTCCTTTGGCAAAAGTCACTTTCTCCATTTTTGATGTTACCGAAGTGTTTCGGTGTAAATAATGCCCTTCGTATGCGGAACTTGCCGTTTTGAAATCCGCAATTCTATAGCTTTCAACTTCAATTATAGTATCCTTTTTTAATTGGCGATAGGTGATTGTATTGCTCTTTAATAATTCAATTACAGGCCAAAATCCTCTCGGAATTATATATGCCTCTGGTATTACTATCTCTTTTACCGATTTAAATTCCTTACTGTAGGGAATGTCTTTTTTGTACGGTTTTGTTTGGTCATAAAACAAACGGTTTCCGGAGGTGACGTCGCTTTTTTTGTAACTGGCTTCATAGCCTAAAAACGAAAAAGGAATCGTTTTTGTACTGTCAATTTCCCATTTTATCGTGTACGATTGTTGTGGTTTATACTGCTCTTCATTTTTTAATCGCAGTTGTTTGATTTTTTTGTAATTAGCATCTGTAAAATCAATTACGGAACGCATGTATTCATACGTCACTTTCACGCGATCGGCATATTTTTTAAGCATGTGTGTTTCCACCACAAAACCAATGGTATTAAACAATGAAGTATAACCGGTTGCGAATCTTGGGCTTTCAAAAAATTGACCAAAACCTTTGTCCGGTGTGTCCTGAAAAGCATTTACATAGGGCGTAGTTTCGATATTCTTTTTTTGTAAATCCTTAACTAAAGCAGGCATCATTTCAGTATTTAAAAAATCACCTAAAACAGTTCCTAATTTATTATGTTGGGTCATAATATACGTTAGTTTGTATTGGTAATCCGCGCCATTGCTGACGTGATTGTCAATAAAAACATCTGCATTTACTTTATGGAATATTTCTACAAAGCTTTTCGTGTTATGGGTGTCTGATTTGATAAAATCTCGATTCAAATCGTAGTTTCTGGCATTACCACGAAAACCATAGATTTCAGGTCCGTCCTGATTGGCTCTTGAAGTGGAGTTTCTGTTTAAAGCGCCGCCAATATTGTACACCGGAATACAAACGATAATGGTGTTTTTTGGCACTTTTATTTTGCCTAACGCTAAATCTCTAAATAGTTGCATAGAAGCGTCAATTCCGTCAGGTTCCCCTGCGTGAATGCCGTTATTGAGCAGAATTACCGCTTTGTTTTTTTGGATGACTCCAAAGTCAAATTGCTGTTCCGGATTAAAAATAACCATGTGCAGAGGCTCACCACTATCCGTTAAACCCATTTTTTGTATTTCGATAGTAGGGAAATCATTCGCCAGAAGTTTGAAGTACGCAATTGTTTCTTGGTAAGATGCCGATTGATTTCCATTACCTTTTTCGAAAAAAGTATCGTATTTATTGTTTTTTTGTGCAAAAGCACTGATGAAGAATAGTAAAAAAAGGAATGTGAAAAGTCTCATTTTTCGGTTTTTTAAATGGAATATCAAATGTAGCTTTTTTTAGACAGCTGTAGATATGAATGTAAGAAAAGGAAATACCCGATTGAAAAAAGAATGAAAATACAAAATTCATAACTGAGAATTAAAAATTACCTTTGTCCAAATAAAAAAAATGAATAAGAAACACCATTCCAACAATATACTTTTAAATTTAGGCATCGAAAGCTTGAACAAAATGCAGGAAGTAGCACAAGATGCAATCTTGAATGACAATAATATTTTATTACTTTCGCCAACAGGTTCCGGAAAAACTTTGGCTTTTTTGTTGCCGATCTTAGAAATGTTACAACCCGAAATTCAATCGGTTCAATGTTTAATTTTGGTTCCTTCACGCGAATTAGGATTGCAGATTGAGCAGGTTTGGAAAAAAATGGGAACCGATTATAAAGTAAATGTGTGCTATGGCGGACATTCCATCGATACCGAAATCAAAAACTTAAGTAATCCACCAGCTGTTTTAATAGGAACTCCGGGAAGAATCGCGGATCATATCGACAGAGGTACTTTCCGTGTGGATAAAATTCAAACCTTGATTTTGGATGAGTTTGATAAATCCTTGCAACTGGGTTTCCATGAACAAATGTCATTTATCATTGGAAAATTAACAAAACTGAACAAACGCGTTTTGGTTTCGGCCACTTCCGATATTGAAATTCCACGATATACAAGAGTCGTAAACCCGACTATTTTGGACTTTATTCCAGAAAACGTGGCCGAAACGAATCTTTCGATGAAAATGGTCGTTTCGAAAGAAAAAGATAAAATAGGAAGTTTATTCAACTTGATTTGTTCGTTGAAATCACAATCGGCAATTGTTTTTTGTAATCATCGTGATGCTGCAGAGCGTATCAGCGATACGTTGAACAAAAAAGGAATTTATGCCACGTATTATCATGGCGGAATGGATCAGGACGAAAGAGAACGCGCCTTAATCCAGTTTAGAAACGGAAGTGTAAGTTATCTAATCACAACTGACTTGGCTGCTCGTGGACTCGATATCCCTGAAATGAATCATGTTATTCATTATCATTTGCCATCTAAAGAAGACGAATTTACCCATAGAAACGGACGTACAGCACGTATGCTAGCTTCTGGTACGGCGTATATTATTGCTCATGAAAGTGAGAAAAAAATGGATTACATCGATTACGGAATGGAAGCTTTGAAAGTGGAGAATTCCACTTCATTGCCAAAACCACCTGAATTTCAAACGATTTACATCAGTGGCGGAAAGAAAAATAAATTGAATAAAATTGATATCGTAGGTTTCTTTTCCCAAAAAGGGAAATTAGAAAAAGACGATTTAGGTTTGATTGAAGTGAAAGATTTTATCTCATTTGCCGCGGTGAAATTCAATAAAGTGAAAGATTTACTTCACGCCATCAAAGACGAAAAAATGAAAGGCAAGAAATTCAAAATCGAAGTCGCTAGAAAAGTGATTAAGAAAGAAGAGGAGTAATTAGTGATCAGTAGTCAGCTTTTAGTGATCAGTTTAAAAGGTATTCAGTGGTCAGAAAATCAGTTATCTGTGAATTAATTGTACCAAAAAATCGTTAACAGTAATAATAACTGTTAACGATTTTTTATTATTAGCATGTTTTTTTACTGCTTACTAAAACGGACTACTCCATTTTTTAACTGATCACTGACCACTGTCAACTGACCACTATATTTTCTTCACGTATTGTGTAATAATGACAATAGTCTGACCGTCTACTTTACCCTCAATATATTCGGCATTTTCGTGATCTAATCGAATGTTACGCACTGCAGTTCCTTGTTTGGCCACCATGCTTGAACCTTTTACTTTCAAATCTTTGATTAAAACTACTGAATCGCCAATTTCAAGAATCACACCGTTGCTGTCACGGTGAATGACTTTGTTCTCCTCTTCTTCGCCTTCACCTGTTGCTTGTGCCCAAGCCAAAGTATCTTCGTCTAAATACATTTGGTCTAATAATTCTTGAGGCCATCCAGAACCACGCAAACGGCTTAACATTCTCCAAGCGACAACTTGTACGGCATTATGTTCACTCCACATGCTATCATTTAGACATCTCCAATGATTTAAATCTACGGTATCCGGATTTTCAATTTGGTCAATACAGGTGCTGCAAGCCATGATGCTTTCCTCAATTCCTCCTTTTTTTGTAGGTAATACTTGATACACTTTCAGGTTCTCAGTGGCGCCACAAAGTTCACATTTTGACCCGCTGCGTTTGCTTAATTCTCTTTCTATACTCATGTTTAACGGCTTTTATTTTTGGTAAAATTACGGATTATTGCCTCGTTTTACAAGTTGTATTGGGACTGTTTATTTGTCAAGTCGAGCGCAGTCGAGAGCTATCCATTAGTATCGACTGCGCTCGACGTGACAAAATCGCTTTTAAATTATTTGACTCTCACGGCAGCGGGAACCAGCATTTCATATTGCCCGTTGTTGCGAATTACATCTCGTACAATACTGGAGCTGATGTACGACGTTTTTGCAGCGGTCAATAAAAACACAGTTTCAATTTTTGATAAACGACGATTGGTGTGAGCGATGGCTTTTTCGAATTCGAAATCAGCAGGATTGCGCAGACCACGGAGTATAAAATGGGCATGCAGTTTTTTACAAAGTTCAGTGGTTAAACCTTCATAGGTAATCACGGAAATTTTTGGTTCGTTTTTGAAGGTTTCCTCAATGAATTGTTTTCTTTCTTCCAGGGAAAACATGTATTTTTTTTCGGCATTGATACCAATAGCAATAACAATTTCATCAAATAAGGAAATACTTCTTTTGATGATGTCTTCATGTCCTAAAGTGATGGGGTCAAATGAACCCGGGAATATTGCTTTTCTCATTTATTTTTTCTGTTTTGTCATTCTGACAACGGAGGAATGACATTTTTTGAATGTACTCCTTTGTTTAAATAACACGTTTGTTTAGTATTTAAGAATTAAGTGATTTATTACAGAGCCAGTTCTATTGCATTACTAAACAAATCCTCCAATGAAATTCCGGCAGCTTTGGCTTGTTGCGGAATCAAACTTTCCGTTGTTAATCCCGGAATAGTGTTCATTTCCAACATGTGTGGCTCTCCGTTTACCAATATAAATTCACTTCGGGAAAAACCTTTCATTTTCAGGACTTCATATGCACGTTTAGCAATTTTACTCACTTTTTGAGTCATTTCATCCGAGATTCTCGCTGGAGTGATTTCCTGTGATTTACCCAAATATTTGGCTTCATAATCGAAGAAATCATTGTCTGAAACAATTTCAGTTATCGGTAATACGGTTACTTTTCCTTTATAATTGATTACTCCTACAGAAACTTCGGTGCCATCCAAGAAGCTTTCTATGATAATTTCGTTGTCTTCTTTGTAAGCAACTTCTATTGCAATGGGCAATTCGGCAGCAGTTTTTACTTTGGAAATGCCAAAACTAGAACCGGCTTTGTTGGGTTTTACAAAACAAGGTAAACCTACTTTAGCTACAATTTCGTCCGTATTGATACGGTCACCTTTGTTTAAGTAATAGGAAGTGGCTGTTTTTATACCGTATGGTTTTAAAACTGATAATAAATCGCGTTTGTTGAACGTTAATGCTGCTTGGTAATAATCGCAGGAAGTTTGCGGAATATGCAATAATTCAAAATAGGCCTGCATTAATCCGTCTTCGCCTGGTGTTCCATGGATGGCGTTGAATACACAGTCAAAAGTAATTTTTTTACCATCAACAGTTACTGAAAAATCATTTTTATCGATAGTGAATTCGGCTTCCTCAGCATCAACATAAACCCATTTTTCTTTGAAAATATGGATTCGGAATCCGTTGTATTTTGTTTTGTCCAGAAATTGATATACAACGTTTCCGCTGATAAGAGAGATTTTATACTCGCTGGAATATCCGCCCATGATGATAGCAATGTTTTTCATTATATACATTTAATCGTTTAAACGTTCAATCGATTGACCGACTAAACGAATTCTAAACAAAATTATCATTTTTTTTGAAACGAAATAGCTTTATCTTTGCCAGATATAAAAATAAATTTATGAGTTTACGTAAGTATCTTACCAGCCGTGTTTTCTTTGTTCAAATACTAATTGCACTTGCCATTATTGTCGTTTTGGGTTATTTATTTATGCATTGGTTGACTTTTACAACAGATCATGGACATGAAATTACCGTGCCGGATTTGCGTAAGTTGACAGAAGAACAAGTCGAGGAAAAACTGAATGAGCTGGATTTAGATTATGTACTTTTAGACAGCGTAGATTATAGAAGCGATTTTCCGCAATTTAGTGTAGTTAAGCAAGATCCAACGCCCGGTACGAAAGTAAAAGTAGGACGAAAAATATATATTAAAATAAATACTTCGGGGTTTTCATCGGTTCGTATTCCGGATTTAGTCAATAAAACGTATCGCGAAGCAGTACCTACATTGAAAGCCTTAGGACTTGAGGAAGGAGAAATTACCTACGTTCCTAATCTTGGAAAAGACATGGTGCTGGAAATGCGTTTCAAAGGCAGAAACCTGAAAGCAGGGGACAGAGTCTTAAAATCCTCCAAAATCGACTTGGTTTTAGGAGACGGAAAAATGAGTTATGAAGAGACCAGTGCTGCAGATACACTGGCAACACCAATAGAAGAAATACCAGTTGATGAACAATAATAGTGATACAATAGATTTAGAAGACGAGTTATTTGAACATTTTAGATTTGAAGTTCCTAAAGGACAAACGTCTTTGCGGATTGATAAATATTTGATGAGTTTGATTCAAAATGCAACTCGCAATAAAATACAAATTGCGGCGACCGATGGCAATATTTTTGTAAACGATGCCACCGTAAAGTCGAATTACAAAGTGAAAGCCAATGATGTTGTTCGCGTTATGCTTTCGCATCCTCCTTATGAAAACCATATTATTCCGGAGAATATTCCGCTTGATATTGTGTATGAAGACGATACTTTGTTATTGATCAACAAATTGCCAGGAATGGTAGTGCATCCTGGTCATGGGAATTACACCGGAACTTTAGTACATGCTTTGGCGTATCATTTTGATAATTTGCCAATGAACAGCAGCGAACGTCCCGGATTAGTGCATCGAATTGACAAAGACACTTCTGGTTTATTAGTAATTGCTAAAACCGAAGCGGCTATGACACATCTTGCCAAACAATTTGAAGCTAAAACTTCCGAAAGAGAGTATGTGGCTTTGGTTTGGGGAAATGTAGTCGAAGAACAAGGAACGATTGAAGGAAACTTGGCACGTCACCTTAAAGACCGCATGCAGATGGCGGTTTTTGCTGATCCGGAAATAGGGAAGCCAGCCGTGACGCATTACAAAGTGTTGGAGCGTTTTGGTTATGTTACTTTAATTTCATGCCAACTGGAAACCGGGAGAACGCACCAAATTCGGGCACACTTGAAGCACATAGGACATCCTTTATTTAATGATGAGCGGTATGGCGGTCATTTGATTTTAAAAGGAACTACGTTTACGAAATACAAACAATTTATAGACAACTGTTTCAAAGCATTGCCAAGACAGGCTTTGCACGCCAAAACTTTAGGTTTTGTTCATCCTACAACCGGAGAGATGCTGCGTTTTGATACGGAACTTCCGCAGGATTTGCAGGACTGCATCGAGAAATGGAGAGGCTATTCAAAGTCGCATAGTACGGAGGAAGAGGAATAAAACAGGAAAAGCCCCAGATTGAACATGCCCCAAAAAGTTAGACACTATTTGGGGCATGTTCTGTTTCTAGTCTTAAAGCCTAGACTTAGAGTAACTTTCGACTTGTTTAGTTCTATAAATTTAAAAAATTAACCTGAAAAGATTGAGCAGAATAGCAGAAATACTTAACATAAAGTTTAGCAAAAACGTTTGGCTCTCGATTGTAGGTTGTAGAGTTTTTAACTGGTCCGTTTTGCGTGAAGGATGGAAGTGAAAATCCTTTTATGAAGCGCAGCACAGTAAAAGATTGTAGCGGAGAGCCTGACCTTATTGTGGTGCTAAAAAAAGTAATTTATACAATAGTTTTGCAACAAGGACACGCCCATAAAAAAATACGATAAAAAAAACCGACTTGTTTTCACAAATCGGTTTGTATTTTAATGAAGATTTTTGTTTAGACAAATAAGCCTTCGATGCTTAAATAATGTTCGCCAGTGTCGTAACAAAAGGTTAATATTTTAGCATTTTCTGGGATTTCTGGTAGTTTTTTTGCCACCGCAGCGAGAGATGCTCCAGAGGATATTCCTATGAACATGCCTTCTTCTTTTGCGGCTCTTTGGGTATAGGCAAATGCATCGTCTTTGCTTACTTGGATGGTTCCGTCCAGTAAATCAGTACGCAAGTTGGTAGGTATGAATCCTGCTCCAATTCCCTGAATAGGGTGGGGAGCCGGGGTGCCACCGCTGATAACGGGAGAAGCATCAGGTTCAACTGCATATACTTTAAGGTTTGGGAAATGTTTTTTCAATATTTCGGCACAACCCGTGATGTGCCCTCCGGTTCCTACGCCGGTGATCAAATAATCCAGACCGTCAGGGAATGCTTTTATAATTTCCTGCGCGGTGGCTGTTTTATGAATTTCGATGTTGGCGGGATTTTCAAACTGAAGTGGTGACCAGGCATTAGGTATTTCGGTAACTAATTCCTGTGCTTTTTCCAACGCGCCTTTCATCCCTTTTTCACGGGGCGTCAAGACAAATTCAGCACCATAAAGGCTCATGAGTCGGCGTCTTTCTATGGACATTGATTCAGGCATTACCAGTATTAATTTATAGCCTTTTACGGCCGCAACCATCGCGAGTCCAATTCCTGTATTTCCAGAAGTGGCTTCAATGATAGTACCTCCGGCTTTTAATAATCCTTTGGTTTCGGCATCTTCAATCATGGCAAGAGCGATCCTGTCCTTGATACTGGCACCGGGATTGGCACGTTCTAATTTGATCCATACATTGTGATTGGCACCAAATAAACGATTGATTCTTACATGTGGGGTGTTGCCTATTGTTTCGAGTATGTTATTGTATTTCATAATATTTATATAGAGAAAAAATTAATATCTTTTATTTCCAGCTGATTCAGAACCGTGTTTTTATTGGATTGCATAACAAAGGAATACGGATTCATACTCTTGGTGATAAACGTGTTTCCGCCTACAATACTGTGGTTTCCTATGATGGTGCTGCCGCCCAAAATAGTGGCATTTGCATAAATAATTACATAATCTTCTACGGTAGGATGGCGTTTTTTTTCCTGCATATTTTTCTCTACTTGCAATGCTCCCAAAGTGACTCCTTGATAAATGCTTACGTGTTTCCCTATGATTGTAGTCTCGCCAATGACAATTCCGGTACCGTGATCAATCATGAATGGAACATCAATTGTGGCACTGGGGTGAATGTCGATTCCGGTTTTGCTATGAGCATATTCGGTTAGAATTCGCGGCAGCAGACACGAGGTACGAGAAGCAATAGCGTTAGCAATACGATAAACTTCTATAGCAAAAAAACCGGGATAGGAATTGATAATTTCCTGAATGCAATCAGCAGCGGGATCCGTATCCAGAATAGCTTGTGCATCTTTTTGCATCGAATCATAAAGTTTTGGAAGCGCGCGATAAAAAGATTCGGCATCATCTAGAATTTCATTGGACGTTTTGTCTTTTACAATTTCCGATAGGATAGCAATAAAACAGGCTTTGTTTTGGTCCAAAAGCAATTCAATTTGGATCGTTTCTAAAACTTTCTCCGGAAATAATATTTTGAACAAATCATCAATCCAATTGATGATTTTAGAGGAATCGATGGCTCTTACCCAACTTTTATTTTGGTTTTCATGCAGTGTATTCGAAAAACGGTTGGTTTCAGTATTCATTTATAATGGAATAAAATCAGAATTAAACGAGTAAAAATCCTCGAAATACAAATATAAAGCAGAATTGAATAGATTCATAACCCTGCTTTGTAAATAAATGTTAATATGTTAAATTCCCACAAAATAATCGTTTGGTGTTGGAAATGATTTCATAAAAAAATCCGATTTGTAGGAACAAATCGGATTAATAAATCTGAAATAAAAAATTGTTAATTTACTAACTATAAGTGTATTACCTCGCCATACGCATCAGCAACCGCTTCCATAACCGCTTCACTCATGGTTGGGTGTGGGTGAATTGATTTTAAAATTTCGTGTCCTGTCGTTTCCAGTTTACGCGCTACAACTGCTTCAGCAATCATATCGGTAACTCCGGCTCCAATCATGTGACATCCTAACCATTCTCCGTATTTAGCATCAAAAATTACTTTTACAAAACCATCCGGTGTACCGGAAGCTTTTGCTTTTCCGGAAGCTGAAAATGGGAATTTACCAATTTTTAATTCGTATCCTTTTTCTTTAGCTTGTTTTTCAGTCAAACCTACAGAAGCAATTTCAGGAGTGGCATAGGTACAGCCCGGTACGTTTCCGTAATCGATAGGTTCCACGTGTAATCCTGCAATTTTCTCCACACAATTGATTCCTTCGGCAGAAGCTACGTGGGCTAGTGCTTGTCCTGACGTAACATCACCAATAGCGTAATAACCCGGAATGTTAGTTTGGTTGTAAGCATTTACCAAAATTTTATCTTTGTCAGTAGCGATTCCTACTTCTTCTAATCCTATGTTTTCAATGTTTGTTTTGATTCCAACAGCCGAAAGTAAAATCTCAGCTTCTAACACTTCTTCTCCTTTTGCTGTTTTTACATACGCTTTAACACCTGCTCCAGTGGTGTCAATTTTCTCAACAGAGGAGCTGGTCATAATTTTGACACCTGCTTTTTTCATAGAACGCTCCATTTGTTTCGAAATGTCTTCGTCTTCAACAGGAACTACATTAGGCATAAATTCTACAATAGTTACCTCGGTTCCCATAGAGTTGTAGAAATGTGCAAACTCTACTCCAATCGCTCCAGAACCAACGATAATCATTGATTTTGGTTGTGTTGGTAATGTCATTGCTTGACGATATCCTATTACTTTTATACCATCTTGAGGCAAGTTTGGCAATTCACGAGAACGTGCTCCAGTAGCGATAATGATATGATCTGCACTGTATTCAGTAATTTTATTGTCTTTGTCCGTAACATCAATTTTTTTTCCTGGTTTTAGTTTTCCAAAGCCATCAATCACATCGATTTTATTTTTTTTCATCAAGAATTGAACCCCTTTGCTCATTCCGTCAGCTACGCTGCGACTGCGTTGTACAACAGCAGGGAAGTCTTTATCAAATGATGAAATAGTCAATCCGTAATCAGAAGCGTGTTTTAGATAATCAAAAACCTGAGCTGATTTCAGCAACGCTTTCGTAGGGATACAGCCCCAATTCAAGCACACACCACCTAAATTTTCTTTTTCGATTACGGCTACTTTAAAGCCTAATTGTGATGCTCTAATAGCTGTAACATAACCACCTGGACCACTTCCTAAAACTATAATATCGTATTTCATTTTTATGTGTTTTTCTTATTTAATTGATTGGGCGAATTTAAGGATTTATTCTGTTTTGAGAAAGTTTCAAACTAATAAAGTAGCAAACTAACTAATTTTCAAGAAAACATCTTTGTTTTGAACAAATTGCAGAAGTGTAAATCGATCTTTGTTTTTGTAACTGCTATTCCTTTGCAGCAAAAACTAATTTGCTACCGAAAACTGAGAATCATACAAATTCTTGTAATACCCACTTTCGCGGTTGATTAATTCCTGATGCGTTCCTTGTTCTACAATCAATCCTTTGTCCATTACCACAATTTTATCAGCATTGACAATCGTGGCCAAACGGTGCGCAATCACAATCGAAGTTCTGCCTTTAGTAATGGTTTCTGTAGCACGCTGAATCAATTCTTCAGAGTAGGTGTCAATCGATGAAGTAGCTTCATCCAGAATCAAAATACTTGGATTACTAACATACGCTCTCAAGAAAGCAATTAATTGACGCTGACCGGAAGAAAGCATAACGCCGCGTTCCTTCACGTCAAAATCATAATTATCCGGTAAGCTCATGATGAATTCATGGACGCCAATATTTTTGGCTGCAGCCAAAACCTGTTCCCGATTAATTTCAAGATTATTCAAGGTGATGTTGTTGAAAATAGTATCGGCAAAAAGGAAAACATCCTGCAATACTACCGCAATTTGTTTACGTAAGGAACCTAAAGTGTAATTCTCAATATTGTGATTATCGATGTAAATAGAGCCACTGTTGATTTCGTAAAAACGATTCAGTAAGTTAATGATTGTAGATTTTCCGGCACCTGTAGACCCTACGATGGCAATCGTTTGACCGGCACTTACCTCCAGATCGATTCCTTTTATTACTTCTTCATCCGCAATATATCCAAAACGGACATTCTTGAATTCGATATCTCCTTTAAAAATTGGAGCTTCTATAATTCCGGTATCCTGAATTTGATCTTCGGTGTCTAAAATGTCAAAAACACGGTTTGCCGCAATCATTCCCAGTTGCATCTCGTTGAACTTATCAGCAATTTGGCGCAACGGATTAAACAACATTCCAATAAACATTGTATAGGAAAATAAATCTCCAAAAGTGGTGAAATTATCTCCGTTCAAGATCTTGATACCGCCATATAGTACAATAAAACCAAGGGTTAAGGACGAAATGATATCTGCAATAGGGAAAAATATGGAGTTATACAGAATGGTTTTTATCCACGCTTTTTTGTGCTTGTCATTTATATTTTTGAATTTGTTGTATTCAATTTTTTC
Source organism: Flavobacterium sp. RSP49 (assembly GCF_003968735.1). Classification (NCBI taxonomy): domain Bacteria; kingdom Pseudomonadati; phylum Bacteroidota; class Flavobacteriia; order Flavobacteriales; family Flavobacteriaceae; genus Flavobacterium; species Flavobacterium sp. RSP49. Next base: position 21,660 of record NZ_RYDN01000035.1, read on the forward strand.
ACGATTAAAGAGTTGTACAATCTTCATTCCTGTCACACGTTCCTGAACAAACGAGTTCATGTTAGCGATTTGATTTCGTACTTCTTCAAAAGCGACTTGCATTTTACGCTGAAAAATTCGGGTAAAATAAACCAAAATGGGCATTGCAATAATTACGATCCAAGTCAGTTTCCAGTTCATGTAAAACATGAAAATCAGTACTACGAACATTTTCATCAAGTCACTGATAATCATAAACAAACCCTGACTAAAAATACGAGCAATGGATTCTATATCCGAAACCGAACGTGTCACGAGCTGTCCTACGGGAACGTGATCAAAATATTTCATTCGGAAACTCAAAATGTGTTGAAACAGTTTTGTCCGAATGTCTTTTACAATATCCTGACCGAGCCAGTTTGCCCAATACACAAAGTAAAACTGCGAGAATACCTCCAGCAATAGTACAATTCCCATCAGGATCACATACAATAATAATCCCTGTTGGTCTTGGGTCGAAATGTAACCATCTACAGTTTGTTTCAATAAATACGGGCGCAATGCCGCAAATACTGATAGCGAAACGGCAAAAATAATCACTCCGTTAAAACGCCATTGATAGGGTTTAGTAAATTTTAATATTCGTTTGAATAATCTAGTATCAAATGCTTTTGCTTTCATGTTTTTTGGAGCTGTTTCCTGCTATTCGTTGCAATCTTTTGTGTTTTTAAAGAAAAACATAAAAGGATTTTCACTACTATCAGGGCTATTGCGTAATGTAATCGTAATCTATTTTGGTTAAATACAAACCATGTGCCGGAACCGAAAAACCAGCTTTATCTCGGTTTTTACTTTCTATGATGGCAGTAAAATCAGCCAGTGTATTCTTGTGTAATCCTATATTTACTAATGTTCCCACAATGGAACGAACCATATTGCGTAAAAAACGGTTGGCACAAATGGTAAAAATCAAATTGCTGTTTTCTTGTTTGTCTGCGCCCTGTTCAGCTGTGCCTCGAGTCCAATATGCTTCAAAAATAGTGCAGTCAAAGGTATTTACATCTGTGTTGACTTTTGAAAAACATTGAAAATCAGTGTGATTGAATAATAGTTGCGCCGCTTCATTCATCAAATCAATATCTAATTTTTGATGGAAATACCAACTTTGTTCTTGCAAAAAAACATCTTTGAATGTATTGATGTGATATTCATAGGTTCTTTTAGTGGCATCAAAACGAGTGTGCGCTTCATCGTGAACCGGTATAATGTCATAAATAACAATGTCTTTGGGCAAGTAGGAGTTGAGTTTGTGCAGTAAACTTGGAATATCAATTGGTGTTTCAAAATCAAAATGGGCATACATTTCTTTGGCGTGAACCCCGGTATCCGTTCTACCGGCGCCCATAAGATTGATGGTTGTGTTCAATAACACCGAAAACGCTTTGTTCATCGTTTCCTGAACAGAGGCAGCATTGGGTTGGTATTGCCAGCCGTGATAATGGGTTCCGCTGTATGCTAATTTGATAAAATATCTCAAGTGAATTTTTTTGAAGCCACAAAGATACTTATTAATTTTTTTGCCACGAAGTTGCCAAGGTGCAAAGTTTGTTAAGTTTCGATTTGATTTTTTATTTGGAATTCGAATGTTTATTTTTACCACAAAATCGTAGCCCAGATTACTTCACTAAACTTTTATTTTCATAGGAGTTCAGTGAATGTAAACATTTGCAGCGGGAATCCTTTATTGTTTTTTCTTTAAAAACAATAAAGATTGAAACGGATAGCTGGAAATTGCTTCAGATTACTTCGTACCTAGTAATGACACTATAAATATGAAAAAAATACTTTTGCTTTCTGACACGCACAGTTATATTGATGATACCATTTTGAAATATGTTGCATTGGCTGACGAAGTATGGCATGCGGGTGATATTGGTGATTTGGTAGTGACTGATGCGATACAAAAGCTGAAACCGTTACGATGCGTGTATGGAAATATTGATGATGCAATGGCACGACTGGAATTCCCGTTACACAACCGTTTTATGTGTGAAGGCGTTGATGTTTGGATTACGCATATTGGCGGTTATCCGGGGAAATACAATCCCAATATTAAAGCTGAGTTGGAAGCCAATCCGCCAAAATTATTTATTTGTGGACATTCTCACATTCTAAAAGTCATATTCGATAAAAAACATAATTTATTACACATGAATCCTGGTGCGGCGGGAAAAAGTGGTTTTCATCACGTGCGAACGATGTTGCGTTTTGTGATTGAAGGAGATAAAATCAAAAATTTGGAAATTATTGAGATTGAAAAACGGGTCTAATTATTTTTTTTGATAGGTGATGGGTACTATTATTTTTATGGTTGTACCGAAACCTATTTTGGAGTTTATGACAATAGTTCCTTTAAGATTATTGATACGGGCTTTGATTTGGTTGATGCCAAAACCTTCAAGGATATGAAATTTACTAGAATCAAAACCTTGGCCATTATCCATAACATTGACATTCAGAAAATCATTATCTTCGTGAATGCTTAATTCTGAACGTGTTGCCTGACTATGTTTTATCGTATTGTTGAGGAGTTCCATAATTATGAAATAAATTTTAATTTCGAAATCTTCATCATAACGGGTTTTTCGATCTACGGAACTTGCGTATTCAAAGCACAGAATGGAATTGGAGTTTTTTTCACACAAATCGTCTAATGCATCAAATAATCCAAAACGGGCTAAAAGCGAAGGCATCAGTTCGTGGGATAAATCCCGTACTTGATCGTGTGCTTCTTCAAGAATAGCCTTAGTTTTTATAATTTCTTGTGCTGAATATTGATTTTGGGATGTGTACGCATGAAGATGTAGTCCTGCTGATGAAAGTAAAGCACTAATATTATCATGCAAAAAGGCCGCGATTTTTTTTCGTTCTAATTCTTGTCCGTCAATGGATGCGTTGATGATGTTTTCCTGAACTTTGCTTTGTAAGTCCTTTAATTTGTTTTTTTGTTTTAGTTGTGTGTTTTGAGAATAGAAGTAAAAAAGGATAAAAAACAGTAATAGAATTACAATTAGTACGATCACAATTTTTTTATTTCTGGATTGTTCTTGCAGTAAAAAAAGTTGTTTTGCTTTATATTCTGTTTCAATCTTGTCGATTTCTCTTTTGTACTCATCGATTGCCAGGTTGATGCCTGCGACATTCGCTTTATTGTGTTTTTCTTCGTTGTTTAGTTCCTCAGTAATTGTATTGTAACGAACTAAATTTTTATAGGCATTTTTATAATCATTGTTTTTCAATAAAAATTTAGAAAATTCTAGGTGAGAGTATGATAAATCAGATTTTTCAGTTCCTTTAATTCCTTTTTCAATTGCTTTTTGGAAAAAATAATGGGCTTTTTTAATGTTGTTTGTATGGCTATGATACATGCCGTTGAGCATATTTAAAGCTACAATTGTAGACTCGTCTCCATGTTTTTTGTGATGATTGTTGATGTAGTTTAAATAAGGGAGCCCTTCTTGATAGCGATCATTGTCGAAATAGGCCCACGTCAAATTGAGTTTTGTAAATATAATTTGTGCTGAATCTTTTGTTTTAGTGCTGTAATGCAGTGATTTTTTATAATAATAAATTCCTTTTTCATATTGTTTTTTATCAAAGCAATAGATATTTCCTAAATTATTGTTTAACCAATTTTTTAAAACATCATTATTAGTTTTATTCGCGTATTCCAGTCCTTTGTTGTAGTAGAAAAAAGCTTTGTCAGATTCTGATAATTGATCAAAATTAGCAGCAATGGTATTATAAGCTCCTGCTATCAGGTTGTTGTCCTTGATTTTGATTGCTTGGCTCAAAGCAAGTCTCGATTGTATTAAGGACTTTTCGTAATTACCTGCTTTCATTAGCTGGTTAGCTTCTTTTACTAATGTCAGGGCTTCCTTTTTTGAAGTTTCTTTCTTTTGAGCACTAACAAAACTACCAGTGAGGTTCAATAGTAAAATCAAGACTATAGCAATTTGTTTCTGAGACATAAATAATTGAATAGATTGGTTATTTCTGGTTTTTTAAATCCGCCTTATTTTTCAAATAAACAGGCTTTAAATCAGAGTTAAATTGGTTGGTTTTCTTTTTTTAATTAATAAAAAATAGTGTTTAAGTTTTACCCAAATTCATTCAGGATTTGATTAATTTATTTTTAAGGGCATATTTCACTAGACTAATAGAGTTTTTTGCGCTGAGTTTTTTCATTATGTTTTTGCGATGGGTCTCTACGGTATTAACACTAATAAACAATTGGTCACTGATTTCTTTGCCGCTATATTCTAATGAAATCAGGATTATGATTTCTAGTTCTCTTTCTGTTAAAAGTGAATTTGGACTAGGGACTTGTTTGTTTAGTTTCGGATTGTCTTTAGTTACGGTATTGAATATTTTTTCTCTTACGGATTTACTAAAATATTCTTCACCATTAATAACTGCTTGAATGGCTTCAACTATATTTTCTCCGGCACATTTCTTGGTTAAATAACTGCTGCAGCCTAACTTCATGACTTCTTTTATTATTCGTAAGTCATCATAACTGGACAAAATGATAACCTTACACGGAAACCCTTTTTTAGCAAATTCTTTGAGGACCTCAATGCCGTCTTTTTCCGGCATGTTAATGTCTAAAACAAGGATATCTGCTTTATTATTTGAGACTTCCTCATAAATATTAGTGCCGTTTAAGGAATAACCCACTACTTCAAATGTAGGGATTGTGTGTAATAAAGTTCTAATTCCATCAATAAGAATTTGATGGTCATCAGCAAGATGAATCCGTATTTTTTCTGCCATGTTGTAATTATCAGATCCAAATTTATAAAAAATATTCAGCTAAATTTTAAATTATAAGGTTTTTATTGGATTGCAGTGTCCCGTCCTGAAATAGCGATACACAAAAAGTATCCTAATGGAAAAACATGAAGAAACACGCTATGTGAAGCGGA
>NZ_RYDN01000036.1:0-26073 GCF_003968735.1 Flavobacterium sp. RSP49
GCTTCACATAGCGTGTTTCTTCATGTTTTTCCATTAGGATACTTTTTGTGTATCGCTATTTCAGGACGGGACAATGAAATAATAAAAGCCTAAGTCTGTTGAAAGACCCAAGCTTTTTAATATTATTAACAAAAATTAATTATTACCTAACCAATAACTTATGAGATGGCGCAAACTGCGTTAGATTTATACCTTTTACTGCAGCTTTGTATTCCTCAAGAGTTGGGGTTCTGCCTAAAATTGTAGACAACACGACAACCGGTGTTGATGAAAGTAACGATTCTCCTTTTTTACCTTCCGTATCTTCAACAACTCTTCCCTGGAAAAGGCGCGTAGATGTTGCCATTACAGTATCTCCTTTTGCTGCTTTTTCTTGGTTACCCATACATAAATTACAGCCTGGACGCTCTAGGTATAGAATATTTTCATATCCTGTACGTGCCTCGCCTTTAGGAGCATTATCATCAAATTCAAAACCAGAATACTTTTGTAAAACTTCCCAGTCTCCTTCAGCTTTAAGTTCATCTACAATATTATAAGTAGGAGGCGCAACAACAAGCGGTGCTTTAAACTCTACTTTACCGTGTTGCTCATCTATATTTTTTAGCATTTGAGAAAGAATCTTCAAATCGCCTTTGTGTACCATACAAGATCCTACAAAACCAAGATCTACTTTTTTTACACCACCGTAAAAAGAAAGTGGCCTAATGGTATCGTGCGTATAACGCTTAGAAACATCCGCGTTATTTACGTCTGGATCTGCAATCATAGGCTCAGCAACGATATCTAAATCGATTACAACTTCAGCAAAATATTTTGCATTAGCATCCGGTATCAAAGCTGGTTTATCACCTGATCTGATGGCTGCGATTCTATTATTAGCGATAGCAATTAATCCTTTAAGAACTTGGTTCTCGTTATCCATTCCTTTGGCAATCATGATCTGGATTCTGCCTTTGGCAATCTCTAATGATTCGATCAAAGTATCATCCTCAGAAATACAAATAGAAGCTTTCGCCTTCATTTCTGCAGTCCAATCTGTAAAAGTAAAGGCCTGATCAGCAGTGAGTGTTCCTAAATGAACCTCAATAATTCGTCCTTGAAATACATTCTCTCCACCAAATTGCTTCAGCATTTGAGATTGGGTAGCATGAACAACATCACGGAAATCCATATATTCTTTCATATCCCCTTTAAAGGTAACTTTTACTGATTCCGGAATTGGCATTGAAGCCTCACCCGTAGCTAGTGCAAGTGCAACTGTCCCTGAATCAGCTCCAAAGGCAACTCCTTTGGACATTCTCGTATGTGAGTCACCCCCAATAATAATTGCCCACTCATCAACAGTAATATCATTCAGTACTTTATGAATTACATCTGTCATTGCGTGATAGTTCCCTTTAGGGTCACGAGCCGTAATCAAACCAAAATCATTCATGAACTTCATCAATCTTGGTATATTTGCTTTAGACTTATTATCCCAAACTGATGCTGTATGACAACCGGATTGGTATGCACCATCAACAATTGGGGAAATCACAGTAGCAGCCATAGACTCTAATTCCTGAGAAGTCATCAAGCCAGTCGTATCTTGCGAACCTACAATATTTACCGTAACACGCACATCAGAACCTGCATGTAAAACTTTACCTGGTGTTGAACCAACTGCATTTTTATTGAATATTTTTTCTACTGCGGTAAGACCTTGTCCTTCAATAGAAATTTCTTTTGACGGAGCAAATACCGATACGATATCAATTCCTAAAGTCTTTGATGCAAAAGTTTGTAGTTTTTTTCCAAATACAATAGCGTAAGATCCACCCGCTTTAATAAATTCCATTTTCTGAGGCGTAAATGCCTTAGAAATATCAATTAATTCTTTATCGCCGTTATAGAGCTTCTTTGTTTTTGTATTTATGGTCAGCACTGTCCCTGTTGCAACAGAATAGACTTCTTCCAAAATAGGCTCACCATTTTCATTGCGGACTACCACTCCATTTGCATCTGTTTTCTTAACCCAGTTTTGAAGATCCAGACCAATACCACCCGTCACATCAACAGTAGTAAGAAAAATCGGGGAAATACCGTTAGTTCCAGCAACAATTGGAGCTATGTTTATGAATGGGACATAAGGACTTGCTTTTTTACCTGTCCAAAGGGCCACATTATTCACTCCTGACATTCTTGAAGAGCCTACACCCATAGTTCCCTTTTCGGCAATCAACATAACACTTTTGTCTGGATGCTGCGCTTGAAGTGCTTTAATTTCATCTTGAGCTTCAGGCGAAATCAAACATTTTCCGTGTAGCTCACGATCAGAGCGTGAATGCGCTTGGTTACCCGGAGAAAGTAAATCTGTCGAAATATCTCCTTCACCAGCAACATAGGTAACAACCTGAATTTCCTCAACTACCTCTGGCAGCTTCGTAAAGAATTCTGCCTTAGCATAACTCACTAGAATTTCCTTTGCAAACGCACTACCGCTTTTAAATGCCGCCTCTAACCGATCAGTATCAGCCTCATAAAGATAGACTTGTGTTTTTAGAACTTCTGTCGCCGCTTTTGCAATTGTGACTTCATTTCCTAAAGCTAAGTCAAGCAAAACTTTGATTGAAGGACCACCTTTCATCTGTGATAATAACTCTAATGCGAAAGCTGGTGTTATTTCATTCACTACTGATTCACCAAGAACCACCTCCTTCAAAAAAGACGCTTTTACGCCAGCTGCAGGTGTTGTCCCAGGAACCGTATTGTAAATAAAAAACGAAATTGAATCCTCGCGATTTGCGTTATTTGAATCTTTAATTTGCGTAATGATTTCGCTTACTAAATCAGCGCTATCAATTGGCTTTGGGTTAAGTCCCTGAGTTTTTCTGTCTTCGATTTCTTTCAGATAATCGTTATAAATGTTCATAGTAAATTGTTTTCAATGTTAAAAGCTATTTATTTTAATGTACTCAAAATTAAAAGCCATGATACGTAGTTTTTATTCACGTCGCAAATTTAGCTCTTTAAGATGATATTTAAAAAAAATTAATAGATGTGGTTTTTTCAAATGATATTATTACTAAATACTGATTTTTACCCTTTATAATTAAATAATTTTAAAAAATTTAACTATAAACTGATTAATCCCTAAAGAATTAATTACATTCTAACTAGTATCAGATCCTAAAAACCATTATAACTAAGAAAACGTTGTAGTTCCTGTCTGAAAATAAGAACCGAGTACCAAAAAAAAGTCAAACCAACTTAGCAATTATCATTTCTTCGGTAATTCCTTCGGCATCTGCTTTGTAATTTTTAATAATTCGATGGCGTAAAATTCCGGTGGCTACCGCTTTTACATCTTCAATATCAGGAGAAAATTTTCCATTGAAAGCAGCGTTGGCTTTGGCTGCCAAAATCAAATTTTGAGATGCTCGGGGCCCTGCTCCCCAATCGAGATAGTTTTTTACAAACTCATTTGATAATGGATTATCTGGACGCGTTTTACTCACTAATGTCACGGCATATTCAATTACATTATCAGCCACGGGAATTCTGCGAATCAAATGTTGAAAATCAATAATTTCTTGTGCAGTAAATAATGGATTGATCGTGTTTTTGATGTCGGATGTCGTACGTTTTACTACCTGAACTTCTTCTGCAAAAGAAGGATATTCTAGCTTTATAGCAAACATAAACCGATCCAATTGAGCTTCAGGCAAAGGATATGTTCCTTCTTGTTCTATTGGGTTTTGTGTAGCCAAAACAAAATAAGGCAAGGCTAACTTGTAGTTTTCACCCGCAATAGTCACAGCGCGCTCCTGCATAGCCTCCAGCAAGGCTGCCTGTGTTTTGGGTGGTGTTCGGTTTATCTCATCTGCCAGAACAATATTAGAAAAAATAGGTCCTTTTATAAATTTAAATTGACGGTTCTCCTCTAATATTTCACTGCCCAAAATATCAGAGGGCATCAAATCCGGTGTAAACTGAATTCTTTTAAAATCAAGACCTAATGCTTGTGCCAGCGTATTTACCATTAATGTTTTAGCTAATCCTGGCACTCCTACTAACAAAGCATGTCCCCCAGAAAAAATACAAAGCAAAATTTGATCTACTACAGCATCCTGTCCCACTATGATTTTTGCGATTTCCTTTTTCAGCTCATTCCTTTTTTGAACTAGGTTATGTATTGCTGCTACGTCTGACATTTATAAAAATTTTAAAATTAAAAAAGAGTTAGCTGTTATGAAATCATAAAACTAACTCTTTTTATTTATTTTACCGAAAAATTGTTTGCACCTCATTCAACAAAATTTGTTGATTTAAGTACATTATTTTTTTAACCAATTGTTTGTAAAGACACAATCTCTATATTCACCAATGATTTTAATATACGTTTCTTTAATTTTTTCTTCAAACCATTTCCCAATTGCCGTAATCTGCTTGTCTTTCAAAGCTAAATCTTTAATTTTTATGTAATCATTCGCATAATCCGCGGTATGCTCATCTATTCTATTGGTCACCGTGATTAATTTGAACTTCTTTTTTCCCTCTTCGCCTTGATCCAAAATTGGAAGTGAGATCTCGCCCTCTGTCAAATTAGACACTTGACTGTAAAAAGCGGGATCCATTTTTGTCAATTCAAAACGGGTATCCTGCGTTTTTGGATTAATCAATGCGCCTCCATTGGCTCTTGTTTCTTTCTCGTCAGATAAAGTTCTGGCGGCTTCCTCAAAAGTAATTTCTTTATCTTCGATTCTTTTTCTGACCAACGTGATTTTTTCTTTAGCTTCGTTCAAAGCCTCCTCTGTCACAGTCGGACTCAATAATATGTGACGCAACTCTACTTCTTGTCCTTTTATCTTTTCTATGTAAATAATGTGAAACCCAAAATCAGTTTCAAAAGGAGCGGATATCTCTCCCTCAGCCAGACTGAAAGCTACTTCTTTAAACTCTTTTACAAAAGGGGTCTTCCTATTCATTTTATAATAACCTCCATTCGCTCTTGAACCGGGATCTTGAGAATACAATACGGCTTTAGTTGAAAAACTGGATCCTTCTAATATTTCTTTTTTAAACAAATTCAATCGATCAATTACCTTTTGTTTATCGGCAGCTGAAACTTTAGGCGTAATTATAATTTGTGACACTTCCATTTCAGCTCCAAAAAAAGGAAGATCAGCGGCAGGTATCTTTTTAAAGAAATTACGAACTTCTTCCGGTGTAATTTCTACTGCTTCAATAATTTTCTTTTGCATTTCTGACGTGAGCTTATTCTCTTTCAGAATGTCTGAGAAATAGGTTCTGAATTCTTCTTCCGAATCTTTTTTATAATACTCCACCACTTTTTCCAGCGATCCGATTTGCTCTGTCATATAGCTCAATCGTTCTTCCATCATCCCTTTTACTTCAGCATCCGTCACTACGATACTATCCTGAATGGCTTGGTGCGCATACAATTTATCTTCTAATAACTTCCCTAACATTTGGCATCTTGTAATGTCTTTTACAGAACCTCCCTGACTAGAAATTTCAAGATATGACTTGTCAATATCCGAATCTAATATAATATAATCGCCTACGGTACCAATAACCCCATCAATTTTTTGCTTCCCAGTAGATTGCGTTTTCTTAATAGGAACGATTACAGTATCCTTAATGATTTCTTGTGCCTGTAAAAGTCCACTGGAAAATAGCAAAAGAAAAAAAGGAAGAACAATTTTATTAATAAATTTCATTTGTATGTGTTTTATTGGCATTTTTCTAGTTTATTTTTATACTGAAGGTTTAATATTCCCATCTTTAATGTATGTCTTGTAAAAGCAATATTAATTTTTGCCAAATATACACTTTTAAGCTTCAGGAAATGAATTGCATTTGCATTCCAAATTACTTCCTTTTTTTAAAATTTAAAACAGACAAAAATAACAATTCAATTATATAATACAAGTTTCCGTACTACTATTAACAAAAATTTATACACCCAATTATTCCCTGTTGGCTTCCTCTTCTAAATCCTAAATAAGCAACTTTTAAAGACCTAAATAAAGGACTCCCTATTCCTTCATTTATGCTATCGAAACGGCATCAATTATTTTTCTTCTTTTTCCCAGCGCTTACTAATTATGAAACCTCTTTACTCGTGCATCTTTCGCTCCGTTCAAACAATCTAAAAGATAAAACTTTACCATTTTTACTTCAAAAACAAAAATCCAGCTTTAAAAACCTCATTGTAAGGATCCTTATTTAAAAAGTTCTCAACACTACAACGTTATCGCTACAAATTAAAAGCAATGCTTTACGAGTCCTTTGATAATTTTTATAAATTAGCTAAAAATGATATTTATTTAAAAAATAAACTTAAAAAATATATTATCACTATTTTTTAATACTTTTTGTTTTGATTTCAATAAAATTATGATTTAAATCGCAATCTATTCTTTCATAATGAAGCAATAGACTTAAAACACATCCTACACAATTTCAATTAAAATGTCCCCAATTTATTAACTACCTTAATTTATCGTTTTATGAAAAAACCAAATTTCAAAATTTATTTATTGACCGCTTTACTTGCCGGCTTGTACTCCTGTAATTCAAATGATGATCTGGCAGACAATCCAACTGAAACAGCAACACAATTCAAAGTGATTAATGTCACTAATCATGACGGACGGCCATTCAGCACTGGAGTATCAACTAATATACCAACTGGAAGATATGTTGCAAATCCCGGAGGTGGTGTAATGATGCAAGCGTTCTACTGGGATGTACCGGCCGGTGGAAACTGGTGGAATACTGTGAACACAAAAATAACAGATTGGTCAAATGCCGGCATTGGCTCTATCTGGCTTCCTCCGGTATCAAAAGCTCAAAACGGGCCGTTTTCTATGGGCTACGACCCTACTGACTATTTTGATTTTGGGAATTACAATCAAAATGGTACGGTAGAAACCAGATTTGGTTCCCGTGCTGAATTAGAAAGCCTGATTACTAAAGTGCATTCTGAAAACATGCAGGTTTATGCGGATATGGTACTAAATCACAACAGTGGTGGACAATTAGAAAACAACCCTTTTACAGGAACACAAACCTACACAAACTTTACCGGTGTTGCTTCTGGAAAATTTCCAAGAACCAGTGCTGATTTCTATAAAAATGCGTACGGTAATAATGACGAAGGTTCCTTTGGGGGATTTCCAGATTTAGCCCATGTAGTACCAAATGTACAAGACTGGCTTTGGAAAAGAACAGACGGAGTAGGGAAATACTATAAAAACACAATGAAATTTGATGGATGGAGATTTGATTACGTAAAAGGTTTTGCTCCGTGGGTCATAAAAGATTGGAATGCAAACGTTGGTGGTTTCTCCGTTGGTGAATTATGGGATTCTAACGTAAACATACTAAATGATTGGGCGAATAATGCCAACAGTTCCGTTTTTGATTTTGCGTGCTATTATAAAATGAACGATGCTTTCGACGGAAACAACCTAAATATTTTGAATGACGACATGATGTGGAAAAGAAACCCGCACAAAGCAGTTACTTTTGTCACCAACCATGACACTGATGAAATTTGGAAAAAAGAGCTAGCGTATGCCTACATCTTAACGCATGAAGGATACCCAACTATTTTTTACCGAGATTACGAAGAATGGCTTAATAAAACGAAAATGAATAACTTAATTTGGATTCATAACAATAAAGCTACTGGTAACACCTCTATTTTATATACTGATACTGATGAATACATCGCCCGTAGAAACGGATATAACGGCAATCCCGGATTAGTGGTTTACATCAATAATTCATCCACTTGGCAAGAACGATGGATTCAGACCAACTGGACTAATGCTCAAATCAAAGATTTTACAGGTAGTTCAACTTGGCAGCCGACTACTCAAGCAGACAAATGGGTCAAAATACAGTGTCCACCAAATGGATATTCCATCTGGTCGATTAACATGTAGTATAAACTATTTTAAAGGCTGTCCATTTTGACGGCCTTTTTTGTACCTAATAGCGTCATAAGCTTTCTAATCAAATTTTAAAAAATCGACTGAAATCCATTTTCAAAACCCACATCATTAATTAAGAGGATACATTTTTTTAATTGGCATTTATAAATAGTACTTTTGCACACTATTGATATAAATATGGGCTTTTTAGAAGAAATACAACGCAGAAGAACTTTTGGGATTATCTCACATCCTGATGCCGGAAAAACAACACTTACAGAAAAACTCCTCCTTTTTGGTGGTGCGATTCAAGAGGCAGGTGCTGTAAAAAACAATAAAATCAAAAAAGGCGCTACCAGTGACTTTATGGAAATTGAACGCCAGAGAGGAATTTCGGTTTCTACTTCGGTTTTGGCTTTCAATTATAAAGACAAAAAGATAAACATTCTCGATACGCCAGGTCACAAGGATTTTGCGGAGGACACTTTTAGAACCTTAACAGCTGTTGACAGCGTTATTGTTGTAATTGATGTTGCCAAAGGTGTTGAAGAACAAACAGAGAAATTAGTGGCCGTTTGTAGAATGCGAAAAATTCCAATTATCGTATTCATCAATAAATTAGACCGAGAAGGAAAAGACGCTTTTGACTTGATGGATGAAGTGGAACAGAAACTAGGCTTAACAGTTACACCATTAAGTTTCCCAATAGGAATGGGCTATGATTTTCAAGGAATCTACAACCTTTGGGAGCAAAACATCAACTTATTTAGCGGTGACAGCCGTAAAAATATTGAAGAAACAATTGCTTTCTCCGATGTTAAAAATCCCGAATTAGAAAAAATTATCGGTCAAAAACCAGCTGACAGCTTGCGGGAAGAACTAGAGTTGATTGATGAAGTTTATCCTAAATTTGATCGTCAGGATTATTTAGACGGAAAACTACAACCTGTATTTTTTGGTTCGGCATTGAATAATTTTGGAGTTAGAGAATTATTGGACTGTTTTGTTCAAATTGCTCCATCACCAAGACCAAAAGATTCGGAAACCCGATTAGTAGATCCCACAGAGGAAAAAATGACAGGATTTGTGTTTAAAATCCATGCCAATATGGATCCAAAACACAGAGATCGTCTGGCCTTTATAAAAATAGTATCCGGAACTTTCGAAAGAAACAAACCGTATTACCACGTGCGTCAGAAGAAAAACTTAAAATTTTCGAGTCCAAATGCTTTTTTTGCCGAAAAGAAAGAAATTGTAGACATTTCCTATCCAGGTGATATTGTTGGCTTACATGATACCGGAAATTTCAAAATTGGAGATACATTGACCGAAGGAGAAATCATGAGTTTTAAAGGGATTCCGAGCTTCTCCCCGGAACATTTCCGATACATTAATAATGCAGATCCCATGAAAGCCAAACAACTGGACAAAGGAATCGATCAGTTGATGGATGAAGGTGTGGCGCAGTTATTTACTTTGGAAATGAACAACAGAAAAATCATTGGAACGGTTGGAGCCCTACAATACGAGGTGATCCAATACCGTTTAGAACACGAATATGGAGCAAAATGTACCTATGAAAATTTCCCCGTACACAAAGCATGTTGGGTAAAACCAAACGATCCAAAAAGCGAAGAGTTCAAAGAATTCAGAAGAATCAAACAAAAATTCTTGGCACATGATAAATACGGACAATTAGTATTTCTGGCTGATTCTGATTTCACAATTCAAATGACACAAAATAAATATCCAAATGTTAAGTTATTCTTTACTTCTGAATTTGAGTAATTCTTAATATAAAGTAAAGCTCCCTAATGGAATTAAATGCAGGTCTTGAATAGCACAGGCATAAAAAATAAAGGCATAAAAAAACGCTAATTTCTAAAATTAGCGTTTTTTTATGTTTTAAAATCGCATTATACTTAAGCAATCCTGTTTTCTAAATTTACCGCTATTTCCAAGAAATCCTTGATTAGCAACCTGTTTGGAGCAGCTCCTGATGTGGTTATTTGTTTTTTTAGCGTTTATTCCTTCTATGGAAATTGTGCCATTAGGATCTTGTTTTGAACCCATAAACCACAATATAAAATGCATACTGTTAGAATTTGAAGCAGAAACTGTTGAAACATTCGCTTGTTTTGTAGTTGTACCAACTGCTACTGTATTCACATCAACTAAGTTTTTCTCGGTTTATGCAAAAACAGAAATATTTGTTACTAGGATAAAAACAATCAAAAGGAAACGATTACATCCTGTATTTTTAGTTGTTTTTAAAGATAAATAGTTCATATCCGTTACATTTTACAATAGACAGCATGTGTTTTTTCCATCTCGATCATGAAACTTTATCATTTATAAATGAATCGAAAATATTTTCGATGAAGTGCCATTATACCCGTTCAAAGTACAAATAGGCGCTGTAAAACACAGATTTGATGGTTGGATATACTAATTTATTCATAAAACCTACATACAAAAACAGCTAATTAACACCACGAATCAAAAATGAAATCAATAATTCTAGACTGGGAAAAAATAGCCTTAAATAAAAAAGGCTCCATTTCTGGAGCCTTTAAAGATATTATGCTTGTCCCGCAGGACCAAAATTAAGCGGAATCGGGGCTTGTTCAGTATCTTTTATTTCGCCATGAGCGACTTCAAAACGATGAATGTTTTCTCCGATTGCTTTCAACAATCTTTTAGCATGCTGTGGTGTCAAGACAATTCTTGCTTTTACCTTAGCCTTAGGTATGCCGGGCATGATGCTTACAAAATCTAAAACAAATTCAGAAGACGAATGATTGATTATCGCCAAATTGGAATAAATTCCTTCGGCAATTTTCTCATCCAACTCAATGTTGATTTGTTCTTGTTGTTGATTTGAATTACTCATACTTAATAAATATATTCTTCTTTATTAGCCATCATATCGTTGTAATCTTCTTTTGAACCTACAATTGTATTGTCATATTCTCTCATACCCGTCCCGGCAGGGATTCTATGTCCAACAATTACATTTTCTTTCAATCCTTCTAAGTAATCGATTTTACCTGCAACAGCAGCTTCGTTCAATACTTTAGTCGTTTCTTGGAAAGAAGCCGCCGATATAAATGATTTGGTTTGAAGAGAGGCTCTTGTAATACCTTGTAAGACTGGTGTTGCAGTTGCAGTAACGACATCACGAGCCACAACAAGATTTTTATCGGTACGTTTCAAAAGAGAATTTTCATCGCGCAACTCACGAGGCGTAATAATTTGTCCTTCTTTCAAAGCGCCAGAATCGCCAGCATCTTCCACGACTTTCATACCATATAATTTATCATTTTGAAAGATAAAGTCTTTTGTATGAATTAATTGATCTTCTAAGAACAACGTATCACCTGGATCTTGCACTCTTACCTTACGCATCATCTGACGTATTACTACTTCAAAGTGCTTGTCGTTAATTTTTACCCCTTGCAAACGGTATACTTCTTGAATTTCGTTAACCAAATACTGTTGAACAGCTGCTGGCCCTTGGATTCTTAAAATATCATCAGGAGTAATAGCACCATCTGACAACGGTACACCCGCTCTTACAAAGTCATTTTCCTGAACTAGAATTTGGCTTGATAATTTAACCAAGTATTTTCTAATGTCACCAAATTTAGATTCGATAACTACCTCACGGTTTCCTCTTTTGATTTTTCCAAAAGAAACAACACCATCAATTTCAGAAACAACTGCTGGGTTTGAAGGATTACGAGCTTCTAACAACTCAGTAATTCTAGGCAAACCTCCTGTAATATCTCCTGATTTAGAAGAACGACGCGGAATTTTCACCAACACTTTACCGGCTTTAATTTTTTCACCATTTTCAACCATCAAGTGGGCTCCAACAGGTAAGTTATACGAACGAATCAATTCATTGTCTTTACCGTAAACCAATAAAGTAGGAATTAATTTTTTAGCTCTGGATTCAGAAATTACCTTTTCTTGGAAACCAGTTTGCTCATCAATTTCAACCATGAATGATTGACCTTGCTCTAATTCTTCATAAGCAATCTTACCGGTAAACTCAGATACGATAACCCCATTATAAGGATCCCATTTACAGATCACATCTCCTTTAACAACAGACTGGCCGTCTTTAACGAAAATACTTGAACCGTAAGGAATATTATTTGTACTTAATAAAATACCAGTTCTTTCATCGATTAATTTCAATTCAGAAGAACGAGATACTACAATATCCACTGCATTACCGTCATTATCTTCGCCTTTAACAGTTTTTAAATCTTCAATTTCCAGTTTACCGTTAAATTTAGTAACGATACTAGACTCTTCAGAAATACCACCCGCAACCCCACCAACGTGGAAAGTACGTAATGTTAACTGTGTTCCAGGTTCTCCAATAGATTGTGCTGCAATTACACCAACTGCCTCACCTCTTTGTGTCATTTTTCCGGTAGCTAGATTTCTACCGTAACATTTGGCACAAATACCTTTTAGCGCTTCACAAGTTAACGGAGAACGCACTTCTACTTTCTCGATAGGAGAAGCATCAATTGCTTTCATGATAACCTCTGTGATTTGCTCCCCAGAATGAACTAAAATCTCACTGGTCAAAGGGTTGATTAAGTCTTGTAAAGCGACACGCCCTAAAATTCTTTCTCCAAGTGATTCTACAATTTCTTCATTTTTCTTCAATGCCGAAACTTCAACACCTCTTAATGTACCACAGTCTTCGATGTTTACAATAACATCTTGCGATACATCATGCAATCTTCTTGTTAAATATCCTGCATCGGCTGTTTTCAAAGCCGTATCCGCAAGACCTTTACGCGCACCGTGAGTAGAAATAAAATACTCAAGGATAGAAAGACCTTCTTTAAAGTTAGAAAGAATAGGGTTTTCAATAATTTCACCACCACCAGCAGTAGATTTTTTTGGCTTAGCCATCAAACCACGCATACCAGTTAACTGACGAATTTGTTCTTTGGAACCCCTTGCTCCAGAATCAAGCATCATATACACCGAGTTGAAACCTTGTTGGTCTTCTCTAATGTTTTTCATTGCTAACTCTGTAAGTTGAGCATTCGCAGAAGTCCATACATCAATAACTTGGTTGTACCGTTCGTTATTAGTAATCAAACCCATATTATAATTAGCAGAAATACCTTGAACTTGTTCTCTGGCATCTGCAATTAATTTAGGTTTTTGATCCGGAATTCTAATATCCCCAAGAGAGAATGACAAACCACCTTTGAAGGCAAATTTGTATCCCATGTCTTTCATATTATCCAAGAAAACCGCAGTTGTCGGTACATCGGTAGCGCTTAAAACGTGTCCGATAATATCTCTAAGGTTTTTCTTAGTCAATACATCATTGATATATCCTGCAGCTTCTGGTACTACTTCATTAAATAATACACGGCCTGCAGTAGTTTTAATAATTTGGAAAACTAATTCTCCTGCTTCATTAAAATGTTTTGCTCTAATTTTCACTGAAGCATTCAATTCTAATCTACCTTCATTCAAAGCAATATTTACTTCTTCCGCAGAATAAAAAGTGATCCCTTCACCTAAAATTTTAAGCTCAGGAGTAGATAAACGTTCTTTGGTCATATAATACAGACCCAAAACCATATCCTGAGACGGTACCGTAATTGGAGCACCATTTGCAGGATTCAAGATATTGTGAGAACCCAACATTAATAGTTGCGCTTCCAAAATAGCTTCAGGTCCTAATGGCAAGTGAACTGCCATTTGATCCCCATCAAAATCCGCATTAAATGCAGTACACACTAAAGGGTGCAATTGGATTGCTTTTCCTTCAATTAATTTTGGTTGGAATGCTTGGATACCTAATCTGTGCAAAGTAGGAGCACGATTCAGTAATATTGGGTGACCTTTGATTACATTTTCAAGGATATCCCAAACTACAGGCTCTTTCTTATCTATTATTTTTTTAGCTGATTTAACTGTTTTTACAATTCCTCTTTCTATCAATTTACGGATAACGAAAGGTTTGTATAATTCAGCTGCCATATCTTTAGGGATACCACATTCAGACAATTTCAATTCTGGTCCAACAACAATTACCGAACGAGCAGAATAATCCACACGTTTACCTAGTAAGTTTTGACGGAAACGACCTTGTTTTCCTTTTAGGGAATCCGAAAGTGATTTCAATGGACGGTTTGATTCTGTTTTTACTGCAGATGCTTTACGCGTATTGTCAAAAAGTGAATCTACCGATTCCTGCAACATACGTTTCTCGTTTCTTAAAATAACTTCTGGAGCTTTAATCTCCATTAATCTTTTCAAACGGTTGTTACGTATAATTACACGACGGTATAAATCATTCAAATCTGAAGTTGCAAAACGACCTCCATCAAGTGGCACAAGCGGACGTAATTCTGGCGGAATAACGGGTACCACTTTCATAATCATCCATTCCGGACGGTTCTCACGGTTCAAGTTAGACTCACGGAAAGATTCCACAACTTGTAATCTTTTTAATGCTTCTGTTTTACGTTGTTTAGACGTTTCATTGTTAGCATTGTGTCTTAATTGGTAAGACAATTGATCTAAATCAATTCTTGCCAATAAGTCCATAATACATTCTGCTCCCATTTTGGCAACAAATTTATTAGGATCAAAATCATCAAGATATTGGTTGTCAGCAGGAAGCGTATCTAAAATATTTAAATATTCTTCTTCTGTCAAAAAGTCTAATCTTTGTACTGATTCACCTTCTGCATTTTTAGCGATACCAGCTTGGATTACTACGTATCTTTCGTAGTAAATAATCATATCTAATTTCTTAGATGGAAGTCCAAGGATATAACCAATTTTGTTTGGAAGAGAACGGAAATACCAGATATGAGCAATAGGCACAACAAGATTGATGTGACCTACTCTGTCTCTTCGTACTTTTTTCTCCGTTACTTCTACACCACAACGGTCACAGATGATTCCTTTGTAGCGAATTCTTTTATACTTACCACAAGCACATTCAAAATCTTTTACTGGTCCAAAAATACGTTCACAGAAAAGACCATCACGCTCCGGTTTGTGCGTTCTATAATTGATAGTTTCAGGTTTCAATACTTCACCTCTTGATTCTTTCAAGATCGATTCAGGAGAAGCAAGTCCTATGGAGATTTTATTAAACCTTTTTACAGGGTTTTTATCTTTATTGTTATTATTTCTATTATTCATCATAGTTTTTACTATTGATTTATTTGCAATTAAAAAATTAATTTTATTTCAGTCTTAAAGTCAAATGTCATAAAGTTTTTAAAGCCACGGATGACTTTAGACTTTAGACTTTCAAACTTTAGACTTAAACATTACCTCGAATTACTTCTCTAAACTTCAAATAAAAATTTTGAAGTGCTATTTATAAAACCAATTGGGTTTAAATAAAAAATCGGAACGGGTTACGGGTATAAATCCTAAAAACTCTTTTAAAAAAGTGTTCAGTATTCAGAATTTAGTGTTCAGTTTATCACTGATTACTAAATACTGAACACTGAATACTAAACTTCTATTCTTCTAGACGAATGTCAAGTCCAAGACCTTTCAATTCATGCATCAATACATTGAATGATTCCGGTAATCCTGGTTCTGGCATAGATTCACCTTTTACGATTGCTTCATACGTTTTTGCTCTACCGATAACATCATCAGACTTCACAGTCAAGATTTCTCTAAGTGTACTTGATGCTCCATAAGCCTCAAGTGCCCAAACTTCCATCTCTCCAAAACGCTGTCCTCCAAATTGAGCTTTACCTCCAAGTGGTTGTTGCGTAATCAATGAGTACGGACCTATAGAACGTGCGTGCATTTTATCGTCAACCATGTGTCCAAGTTTCAACATGTAGATAACTCCTACGGTTGCAGCTTGATGGAAACGTTCTCCTGTACCACCATCATATAAATGTGTATGTCCAAAACGTGGTATTCCAGCTTCATCAGTCAATTCATTGATTTGATCAAGGGTTGCTCCGTCAAAAATTGGTGTAGCAAATTTTCTACCCAAGTTTTGTCCAGCCCAACCAAGAACTGTTTCATAAATTTGACCAATATTCATACGTGAAGGTACACCTAGTGGGTTCAACACTATATCAACTGGCGTTCCGTCTTCAAGGAAAGGCATATCTTCATGACGAACAATACGAGCAACAATACCTTTGTTACCGTGACGTCCCGCCATTTTATCCCCAACTTTCAACTTACGTTTTTTGGCAATATATACTTTTGCTAGTTTCAAGATTCCCGCTGGCAATTCATCTCCAACAGTGATAGTGAATTTCTCTCTACGCAAAGCCCCTTGTAAATCGTTCAATTTAATTTTATAGTTATGAATTAAATCATTTACCATTTTATTAGTTGCATCATCAGCAACCCATTGACCTTTACTTAAGTGAGCAAAATCTTCAACAGCATAAAGCATTTTTTGAGTGTATTTTTTACCTTTTGGTAAAACTTCTTCACCCAAATCATTCATTACCCCTTGAGATGTTTTTCCGTTTACGATCAAGAAAAGTTTTTCGACCAATTTGTCTTTTAATTCAACAAATTTAACTTCAAACTCCATTTCAAGTGCTCCTAAAGCATCTTTATCTTGCGTACGTTTACGTTTATCTTTTACTGCTCTTGCAAACAATTTTTTGTCTAAAACAACACCATGTAAAGAAGGAGAGGCTTTTAATGAAGCATCTTTTACATCCCCTGCTTTGTCCCCGAAGATTGCACGAAGCAATTTCTCTTCCGGAGTAGGATCTGATTCCCCTTTTGGAGTAATTTTTCCGATAAGAATGTCACCAGGTTTAACCTCGGCTCCAATTCTGATCATACCATTTTCATCTAAATCTTTAGTAGCTTCTTCAGAAACGTTCGGTATATCGTTCGTCAATTCTTCGTTACCTAATTTAGTATCTCTAACTTCTAATGAATAATCATCCACGTGAATAGAGGTAAAAATATCGTCACGAACTACTTTTTCAGAAATTACAATCGCATCCTCAAAGTTGTATCCTTTCCATGGCATAAACGCTACTTTTAGGTTACGACCTAAAGCAAGTTCTCCATTTTGAGTGGCATAACCTTCTGACAATACTTGACCAAGAACAACTCTGTCGCCTCTTCTTACGATAGGTTTCAAGTTGATACTAGTACCTTGATTGGTTTTTCTAAATTTAATTAGATTGTATGTTTTCTCATCTGACTCAAAACTCACCATTCTTTCTTCTTCAGAACGATCGTATTTGATTGTGATAATATTAGCATCAACATATTCAACAGTTCCATCTCCTTCAGCGTTAATTAAAACTCTGGAATCCGAAGCAACCTGACGCTCTAAACCAGTTCCAACAATAGGAGCTTCAGGACGAATTAATGGTACGGCCTGACGCATCATGTTAGATCCCATCAAGGCTCTATTCGCATCATCATGTTCTAAGAAAGGAATCAAAGAGGCTGAAATAGAAGCAATTTGATTTGGAGCAACATCTGTATAATCCACTTTTGAAGGCTCAATTACTGGAAAATCACCTTCCTGACGGGCAATTACATTTTCAGCGATAATCTTACCTACTGCATCCATTTCTATGTTTGCCTGAGCAATCATCATTCCTTCTTCTTCTTCTGCACTCAAGTAAACAGGAGTAGACACTAGATCTACGACTCCGTTAGTTACTTTACGGTATGGAGTCTCAATGAAACCCATTCCGTTTACTTTAGCATAAACACCAAGAGAAGATATCAAACCAATGTTTGGTCCTTCAGGAGTTTCAATTGGACATAAACGTCCATAATGCGTATAGTGAACATCACGTACCTCAAATCCGGCTCTTTCTCTCGAAAGTCCACCTGGTCCAAGTGCAGATAATCTTCTTTTGTGCGTAATCTCGGCCAATGGATTCGTTTGATCCATAAACTGAGACAACTGATTTGTACCAAAGAAAGAGTTGATAACAGAGGATAATGTTTTAGCATTAATCAAATCTATCGGTGTAAACACCTCGTTATCCCTAACGTTCATTCGCTCTCTAATGGTTCTGGCCATACGCGCCAAACCAACACCAAACTGTTGTGACATTTGTTCTCCAACTGTTCGTACACGACGGTTTGATAAGTGATCAATATCATCAATCTCTGCTTTGGAGTTAATTAATTCAATCAAATATTTAACAATCGTTATGATATCTTCTTTGGTCAAGACTTGCTTTTCCATCGGAGTATCCAACCCTAATTTTTTATTTATTCTATAACGACCTACTTCACCTAAGTTGTACCGTTGATCAGAAAAGAATAATTTATCGATAATACCACGAGCCGTTTCTTCATCAGGCGGTTCAGCATTACGCAATTGTCTGTAGATATGCTCAACAGCCTCTTTTTCAGAGTTTGTTGGATCTTTTTGCAACGTATTATGAATGATTGCGTAATCTCCTTGATTAGCATCTTCTTTGTGAAGCAAAATAGATTTAACGTTAGAATCAATGATTTCTTCCACATTATCTTTGTCGATAATAGTGTCTCTATCAAGAATTATTTCGTTACGTTCAATAGAAACTACTTCACCAGTATCCTCATCTACAAAATCTTCATGCCATGTATTCAATACACGAGCAGCTAATTTTCTACCGATATATTTTTTAAGTCCTGTTTTAGAAACTTTAATTTCCTCAGCAAGATCGAAAATCTCTAGGATATCCTTATCTCTTTCGAATCCAATTGCACGGAATAAAGTCGTTACAGGTAATTTTTTCTTTCTGTCAATATAAGCATACATTACGCTGTTTATATCTGTAGAAAATTCTATCCAAGAACCCTTAAAAGGAATTACTCTGGCAGAGTACAATTTTGTTCCATTTGCATGAAATGACTGCCCGAAGAAAACACCAGGAGAACGGTGTAATTGAGAAACAACTACACGCTCAGCACCATTAATAACAAAAGTACCGCTTGGCGTCATATATGGAATTGTCCCAAGATAAACATCCTGAACAATAGTCTCAAAATCTTCA
The DNA here is from genome assembly GCF_003968735.1 of Flavobacterium sp. RSP49. Classification (NCBI taxonomy): domain Bacteria; kingdom Pseudomonadati; phylum Bacteroidota; class Flavobacteriia; order Flavobacteriales; family Flavobacteriaceae; genus Flavobacterium; species Flavobacterium sp. RSP49. Next base: position 18,971 of record NZ_RYDN01000036.1, read on the forward strand.
TGTTCTGGATCTGTACAATATAGTTTTAACCTAGCTTTTAGGGGCACACTATGCGTAAGACCTCTTTCTATACATTCTTGAATTGTGTAACGTGGCGGATCTACAAAATAATCAAGGAATTCTAATACAAAGTTATTTCTTGTATCAGTAATTGGGAAGTTTTCCATGAAGGTATTGTAAAGCCCTTCGTCGCCTCTTTCGTCAGATTTAGTTTCTAATTGAAAAAAATCCTTAAACGATTTAACCTGAACATCTAGAAAATCTGGATAATCAGGAATATTTTTTGTAGAGGCAAAATTCAATCTTTCAGTTTGATTTGTTATCATCAATGGACAAAATTTTGATTAGAAAAGTAATTTTTTTGTATAAATAGTAATTTATTTATACCTTTTTTTTTAACCATTACATCTTTAAAAACCAATTTAAGATAACTACTTTCTTATTATCTGTTAATTTTTTTTCCTCGTAATGGATAAAATGAATCTATTTTAAAAGACTAGTATGCACTAATACAACGTAGCCTTTTGTTATACGAAAAATGGTTTAGGTCTTTGGATGACTCCAAGACCTAAACCTTATTTTCAAAACTAGAGTGAACTATTTAAGTTCAACCTCAGCTCCAGCTTCTTCCAAAGATTTTTTAAGCGCTTCTGCTTCATCTTTAGTTACACCTTCTTTAACATTGCTTGGTGCGCTGTCTACTACATCTTTAGCTTCTTTCAAACCTAAACCAGTAAGTTCTTTAACTAATTTTACAACTGCTAATTTAGAAGCACCTGCTGCTTTCAAAACCACTGTAAATTCTGTTTGAACATCTTCAGCAGCAGCTTCGCCACCACCTGAAACTACTACAGCTGCAGCAGCTGGTTCGATTCCGTACTCATCTTTTAATATTGTTGCTAATTCGTTAACTTCTTTTACCGTTAGGTTAACCAATTGTTCTGCGAATTGTTTCAAATCTGCCATTTTTTCTATCGTTTTAAAATGATTTGTAAAAAATATAATTTATTTATTGTGCGCGTTTTATGTAATAAAATTAGAGTAAAACTCTTCTTTCATTATGCCTCCACTTCCTCTGTTGCCTCTTCGCTTTTGGCAAATTGGTTTTGAAGAGCAGAAATAACTCTTTGTGCTGGTGACTGCAATAATCCAATAAGTTCGCCGATAAGCTCTTCTTTAGATTTAATAGTCGCTAATGCATCTAATTGATCGTCTCCAATATAAATTTCAGAGTTGATATAAGCTCCCTTTAATACCGGTTTAGCTGATTTTTTTCTGAAATCTTTTATTATCTTACCCGGAGCGTTTGCTATCTCAGAAATGAATATAGCACTATTACCAGTCAAAACTGAAGGTAAATCTCCATAATCATTAGCTGATGCTTCCATTGCTTTTGCAAGCAACGTATTTTTAACTACTTCTAATTTTATACCTGCTTTATAACAAGCTCTTCTTAAGTTCGTAGTTGCTTCTGCATTCATTCCAGAAATATCAGATACATAAATAATATTTGTACCAGCTAACTGTGCAGTTAAAACTTCAATCGCGATTGATTTTTCTTCTCTAGTCATACTAAAAATTTTTAACTACCAATTATACTGCCTTAGGATCCAATGCAATTGCAGGACTCATAGTGCTAGTTAGGTAAATACTTTTGATGTAAGTTCCTTTAGCCGCAGTTGGTTTAAGTTTGATTAATGTTTGAATAATTTCGTGAGCATTGTCAACAATTTGTTCAGCTCCAAAAGAGACTTTACCAATTCCTGCATGCACTATACCAGTTTTGTCAACTTTAAAGTCAATTTTACCAGCTTTCACCTCTTGAACAGCTTTTGCAACATCCATAGTTACAGTACCTGTTTTAGGGTTAGGCATTAAACCTCTAGGTCCTAAAATACGACCTAATGGACCTAATTTACCCATAACAGAAGGCATTGTGATAATTACATCAACATCTGTCCAACCGTCTTTTATCTTTTGTAAATAGTCATCAAGACCTACATAGTCAGCACCAGCTGCCAAAGCTTCCGCTTCTTTGTCCGGAGTAACCAATGCTAATACTTTAACATCTTTACCAGTACCATGAGGCAATGTTACTACACCTCTTACCATTTGATTCGCTTTTCTTGGATCTACACCCAAACGAACTGCGATATCAATAGACTCATCAAATTTTGCAGAAGCAACAACTTTTATTAATGCCGCAGCATCTTTAAGAGAATATAATTTGTTCTTTTCAATTTTTGAAGCAGCCTCTTTTTGCTTTTTTGTCAATTTTGCCATGTCTTACCCTTGTTTTAGAGGAGAATCTCCAGTTACAGTTATACCCATAGATCTAGCCGTTCCTGCGATCATGCTCATAGCAGATTCGATAGTAAATGCATTCAAATCCACCATTTTATCTTCGGCGATTGTTCTAATTACGTCCCAAGTAACGTTAGCTACTTTTTTACGATTAGGTTCACCTGAACCAGATTTTAGCTTTGCAGCTTCCAATAATTGGACAGCAGCAGGTGGTGTTTTTACAACAAAATCAAAAGATTTGTCTTTATACACTGTAATTTGCACAGGGCAAACTTTGCCGGCTTTATCTTGAGTTCTTGCATTAAATTGCTTACAGAACTCCATGATATTAACACCAGCAGCACCTAAAGCAGGTCCAACCGGTGGCGATGGATTCGCAGCACCTCCCTTAACTTGTAGTTTAACTACTTTACTAATTTCTTTAGCCATTTTTTAAAAATTTAACACTACAATCTTTGGAAGCGATTGCAATGGATATTATAGATGTAACAAAATTATACTTTTTCAACTTGCATAAAACTCAATTCTAATGGTGTTTTTCTTCCGAAAATTTTCACCATTACTTCCAGTTTACGCTTTTCTTCATTAATTTTTTCCACAGTTCCGTTAAAACCATTAAAAGGACCATCAACAACCTTAATCGTCTCACCAATATTGAAAGGAATAGAACGTGTATCGGTATTAACCGCTAATTCATCTACTTTACCTAACATTCGATTCACTTCGGAAATTCTCAAAGGAACAGGTTCCCCTCCTTTAATCTCTCCTAAAAAACCAATAACACTTGTTATTGATTTAATAATATGAGGTATTTCACCAATCAGATTAGCCTCTATCATGACGTATCCTGGAAAATAAACCTTATCTTTAATTATCTTTTTTCCTTCTTTTACAGTAACTACTTTTTCAGTAGGAACCAAAACCTGTGACACATAATCACCCATCCCAAGTCGTGCGATTTCGGTTTCGATATAAGCTTTCACTTTATTTTCTTGACCACTTACCGCCCTAACGACATACCACTTTTTAATATTATTATCTGCCATAACAAAAAAATTATGCTTTTATCCAGTTAAAAAAACCAGCCAAAGCTTTTGCGAAAATTTCATCTACTCCCCAAGTTGCCAAAGCGAATAATACTGAAAAAACAGCCACAACAATCGTTAGACGCTGAACCTCAGCCCAAACCGGCCAAGTTACATTTGACTTTAATTCCTCAAATGCCTCTGATATGTAATTAACAACTTTTGTCATTATGATTTATTTTTTTGCACGGGCGGAGGGATTCGAACCCCCATCAACGGTTTTGGAGACCGCTATTCTACCCTTGAACTACGCCCGTTCGTTAATAAAAGCCAGTAACAACTTTACGGAGTTACTGGCTTTATACTTTTTTATCCTATTTGGATTATGCTACAATTTCAGTTACCTGACCTGCACCTACAGTTCTACCACCTTCACGGATAGCAAAACGTAAACCAACACTTAATGCAATTGCACTAAGCAAAACAACATCAATAGTTAAGTTATCCCCAGGCATAACCATTTCTACACCTGTAGGCAAAGTAATGATCCCTGTTACATCCGTTGTACGTACATAAAACTGTGGACGGTAGTTATTGTGAAATGGTGTGTGACGACCACCTTCTTCTTTTTTCAAGATATAAACCTCAGCTTTAAAAGTAGCATGTGGTTTAACTGAACCTGGCTTACAGATAACCATTCCTCTTTTGATGTCTTCTTTTTGAATACCTCTTAAAAGAATACCTACGTTGTCTCCAGCTTCACCTCTATCAAGGATTTTACGGAACATCTCAACTCCTGTAATAGTAGAAGTCAATTTTTCAGCTCCCATACCAATGATTTCAACTGGATCTCCTGTATTAGCAACACCTGTTTCGATACGACCTGTAGCAACAGTTCCACGACCAGTGATTGAGAACACATCTTCAACAGGCATCAAGAAAGGTTTTGCAACATCTCTTACCGGCTCTTCGATCCAAGAATCTACAGCTGCCATCAATTCAAGAATTTTTGGTACCCAAGCTGGATCATTATTCAATCCACCTAAAGCTGAACCCTGAACAACAGGACCATTATCTCCATCATATTCATAGAAAGATAACAAGTCTCTGATTTCCATCTCAACTAATTCAAGTAATTCCTCATCATCAACCATATCCACTTTATTCATGAATACAACCATTCTAGGAATACCTACCTGGCGACCTAAAAGGATATGCTCACGTGTTTGTGGCATTGGCCCATCAGTAGCAGCTACAACAAGAATAGCACCATCCATTTGAGCAGCACCTGTAACCATGTTCTTTACGTAATCCGCGTGACCTGGACAGTCAACGTGAGCGTAGTGACGATTAGCAGTTTCATACTCAACGTGAGATGTATTAATTGTAATACCTCTTTCTTTTTCTTCTGGAGCATTATCAATTTGATCAAATGATTTTGCTTGACAATACCCTGCATCAGACAATACTTTTGTAATTGCCGCAGTTAATGTTGTTTTTCCGTGATCCACATGCCCAATTGTTCCAATGTTTAAATGGGGCTTGTTACGGTTAAAATTTTCCTTTGCCATTTTACTTAATTTTAAATCTTGTTATATATTAATTTCTATTTCCTACTTACTTGAGCCAATGTCGGGAATTGAACCCGAGACCTCTTCCTTACCAAGGAAGCACTCTACCCCTGAGCTACACCGGCAGAGAATTAATTTTAAATATTACATTTTAAATTAATTTAAACCTAATAATTTAAAACATTCAACGTGGGGAGAGCAGGATTCGAACCTGCGAAGTTTACACAGCAGATTTACAGTCTGCCCTCGTTGGCCGCTTGAGTATCTCCCCTACTTTTTATATTGCCAGACCTTTACAGTCTTGAGCCGGCGGAGGGACTCGAACCCACGACCTGCTGATTACAAATCAGCTGCTCTAGCCAACTGAGCTACGCTGGCGAATCAATAAAAAAAGTCCGCTATTTCTAACGGACTGCAAATGTATAGATTTTATCTCTCAATCAAAACTTTTTTTAAAAAAAAATCATATTAAATATGCGAACTTATTTTTTCTTTCCTTTTTACCAATAATCGTTCTAAAGATTCAGCAGAAAGTTCTAAGGCTTCTTCAAAAGTTTTACATTGCTTTTTAACTAAAAAGTCATCTCCGGGAACATTCATTTTTACCTCAGCAATTTTATTTTCTTTATCACTAGTCTTCTCCACTTTCAAAAAAACATCGGCGGATACCACCTTGTCATAATACTTTTCTAACTTGTCCATTCTTTCTTGAACAAAATCTACTAGCTTTTTGTCAACAGTAAAGTTAACTGCATGAACACTTACCTTCATAATCATTTTTTTTAGTTAAACATTTTACGAATCATTTACGTCCTCGAGGATGCGCCTCTTTATAAATACTTTTAATTTCTGACAAACTGCTATGGGTATAAATTTGAGTTGAAGCCAAACTAGAATGCCCTAACAATTCCTTTACTGAATTTAAATCCGCACCATTATTTAATAGATGTGTTGCAAAAGTATGCCGCAGGATATGTGGACTTTTTTTTACTTTCTCAGACACACCACTAAAGTAAGAATTTATTAGCCGATACACAAAAGAATCATTTAATTTTAATCCTTTTTTTGTGAGAAAAAAATAAGCATTATCAACGACTATTGCCAACAAAGCTCTTTCCTTTAGGTACAAACAAAACTGAACCGCCAGTACCGGCAAAACAGGAAGGATTCGCTCTTTACTTCGCTTTCCTAACACTTTAATTGTATTGTTCGATAAGTCAATATTTGCTATTTGAAGCTGAATCAGCTCTGCGCGTCGCATTCCGGTAGTATACAACAAATCGATTATGAGTTTATTCCTCACTTCTTCAAATCCAATTGTATTTTGCATTTGATCTAAAACATTCAAAACTTCTTTTTCAGAAAAAGGAACCTGCAAAACCCTCGAAGTCTTCAATGCTTTATGCCTTGACAATGGACTAACCCGAATTTGCTTTGTTTTCAACAAGAATTTGTAAAATGCTTTTAAAGATGCTATTTTTCTATTAACGGAGCCATTCGAAACCCCATCATCCACAAGTGATACAATCCAACTCCTGATCTGACTATACCTTACCTGCTCTATGCCTTGCTCCTCAAAGTGAATTTTGTTGAATGATTCAAAAGAAGCAATATCCGCACAATATGCCGTTAGGGTATGAGGAGAATATTTTTTCTCCAACTGTAGATAATCCCGAAAAGCATCTTTATTAGTAGTCATAAAAAAACCGTTAGCATCAAAGTTATACAATTTTGATGACTAACGGTATTTTATTTAATAGATATTGACTAACTCTCTAAGTTATCTCTCATATTTTGGATATAAGCCGCTTTTTGAATTTTGATTCTATTTGTAACTGAAGGCTTAATAAAAGCAGTACGTGCTCTTAGTTGACGAACAGTTCCTGTTTTATCAAATTTTCTTTTGTAGCGTTTTAATGCTCTATCGATATTTTCTCCGTCTTTAATTGGTATAATTAACATAATATAGACACCCCCTTTCTTTAAGTCTGCAAAAGTAAACATTATTTTGAATTGGAAGTCATGAATTGTAAATTTATTTGAGCATGTTTGCAAAAAATCAATTCCGTTTCACGAATAGGCTATCATGTGCTGCCAGCTAATATCTATAATCTTATTCATTGCGTATTCTATGATAAAAAACAAGCGATATTTTAAAAATTAGCAGGCAAATTTATATGTATTTATGTATGGGGTTTGCCTG
>NZ_RYDN01000037.1:0-24846 GCF_003968735.1 Flavobacterium sp. RSP49
CTGAAAAGACTGGGGTTCTTTTGTTTATAGATACCACGTGTTCGCCATGCGGGCTCGGTTCGTCGCCTTTCTTTATTTTCTAAAACTAATTTCATCCAGCCCAATTGTGTATTCTGCACGTTGATTATTATTGACATCCCAAATTTCCATTTTTATTTCAGGAATTTTCTTTTTCCAATTAATTGTCAATAAGCCAAAATGGTTATCCATAATAGGGCCTTCAATTCTATTTTTGTTGGGTGTCGCAAAGTACCAGGTGGAGGAAAGTCCGCTGGAGGTAAAGTCGTAAATAGGATATAATTCGGGTTCTGTAAGTTTAGAAATTTCACCATAATGAACGTCTCCGGTCAAAAACAAAATACCGTTTGCTTTGGTTTTCTTGATTAGATCTAATAATCTTTGTTGCTCCAGTGGAAAATTAGCCCAGCCTTCATACCCGTTGTACTCAATCCCAAACTGGGATCCTGAACCAATTAGGCGAAGATCAGCTGGTTTTTGTAGTTCTGTTTCTAACCATTTCCACTGTTCGGCTCCTAGGTATGTGGAATCCGGGTTTTGTACTGGTGCATAGTCCAAGGAGTAAAAATAACGTTTGTCATCCTTAAATTCGTTATTATATAGCTTGTAATCATCCCGGAAAGTACGGTTGTCTAACAGGATAATCTGTACTTTTTTGCCTTTAGTTTCATACAAATAAGAGGTATATATTCCCTCGTGTTTTCGTCTTTCGGAAGCTATAGGTTCTTCAAAAAAATTAAGAAAAAGTTCTTTTGATTCTTTCTTTTTGGGATAATGCCTTCCTGCATCATTTTGGCCGTAGTCGTGATCATCCCAAGTAGCTATGATAGGCATATTTTTTTTCAAATTTTGAAAAGTAGGTTTAGCTGCCAATTGCTCGTATTTGGCTTGCAGTATGTGCATATTTTCAGTGTCACCGTAAATATTATCTCCAAGAAATATAAATAAATCTGGTTGGTGTTTTACCACGACATCAAAAATAGACAGGGAATTACTTTGGTTTGAACACGATCCAAAAGCAATTTTTGAAAGGTTCTTTTGCGAGTAACCATTGCAGGAAAGCAATGTTAAAGCTGCTAAAAACAAGGGTATTTTAAAGAGATTATTTTGAATCATTTTTTATTGTTTTGTTTTATAATTGTATTTAAAAGGAGATTGGTTGTCCAAAAAAATTAATGCTTCTCTACAAATCACATGGTGACTTTTAGAAGGTATTTTTTAGACGGTGACAATTAAAAATATAGGTTTGAGTAATAATTTTAAACTTAATTATAAAAAAAAATCTTTTCAAATGTAATAAAAAAAAAAGATCTAACTAAAATCACATTATAAACGTATTGTTACTATATTGCCTAAAAACAGATTGGTTGGCTGTTAATTAAAAGTTAAACTAATAGATTATATGTAATTTACATGTGCTAAAATTTATTTTTGATATTGATTAACTAATAAAAAACCTATTAATGAAGAAATTTTTCATTTTAACTTCAATCGCAGCATTAATGCTTGTGCCTACAACCCAATTTGCACAATCGAAAAGAAAAAAAGATAAAAACACCACTGTAGCCCCTCCTCCAGAAAAGAAACCAGAAGCTACCATCAAAGAATACAGCAAGGTGATTACGAAAGACGCCGTTTCTGACGAAGGTTTGTTTATGGTACACAAAGTGGACAAAAAATATTTTTTTGAAATCCCGAATAAATACTTGGATAAAGACATGCTTTTGGTAAGTAGGTTGGCTAAATTACCGGCTAATTTAGGAGGCGGATATGTAAATGCGGGTTCCGAAACCAATGAACAATTAATTATCTGGCATCGTTTTCAGGACAAAATTCTGATCAAATTAAAATCATTTAGTGCCGTTGCCAATGACAGTTTACCCATTAGTATTTCAGTAAAATCAAATAATTATGAACCTACTTTATTTGCTTTTGATATTGTAGCATTTAGTAAAGATTCGTTAAATACCGTTATTGATGTTACTAAATTTTATAGCACTGACGTTAAATCAATCAGTGGTTTATCTAGTGAAATGAGAGAAACCTATAAAGTAAAAGGTCTCGATGAATCCCGTAGTTTTATCAATACGATGAAAAGTTATCCTATGAATATTGAAGTGGTTCAGGATTTTACTTACAATGCATCTAAACCGCCTGTTCAGGAAGATGCAGAAACAATTAGCATCCAAATGAATCAATCGATGATTCTGTTGCCGGAAAAGCTGATGCAACCCAGATTAGCAGATCCGCGAGTGGGTTGGTTTACCATGAGCCAGATTGATTATGGAAGTAATGAATTGAAATCCGACAGTAAAACCTATATCCGCCGTTGGAAATTGGAACCAAAAGATCCTGTCGCTTACGCAAAAGGTGAACTGGTTGAACCCATCAAACCTATTGTGTACTATTTAGATCCTGCCACGCCTGAAAAACTACGCAAATACATTAAACAAGGAATTGAAGATTGGCAAAAGCCTTTTGAAACTGCTGGTTTTAAAAATGCAATTATTGCCAAAGACGCGCCTAATAAAGACGAGGATCCTGATTTTAGCCCGGAAGACATTCGGTATTCTGTGATTCGTTATGTAGCGAGTACGACGCGTAATGCGGTTGGGCCAAGTGTTTCTGATCCCAGAACGGGAGAAATTATCGAGAGTGACGTGATTTGGTACCACAATCATTTGCGTTCCTACAGAAACCGTTATTTGTTAGAAACCGGAGCAGCAAATCCTTCAGCAAGAACCTTGAATACCACTGACGAAGAGATGGGTGAAATGATGCGCATGGTTATTGCACATGAAGTAGGGCATGCGCTTGGTTTTCCTCATAATATGGGAGCGAGTTGTGCGTATGATACTGAAAATTACAGAGACGGTGCCTTTACTCAAAAAAATGGAATTGCAGCGAGTTTGATGGATTATGCCCGTTTTAATTATATCGCTCAACCTGGAGATAAAGACATTCGTTTCATACGTCAGATGGGGCCTTACGATCATTATGCTACCAATTGGGGCTATAGAGTCATTCCTAATGCCTCTTCTCCGGAAGTAGAAGTGCCTATTTTAGACCAATGGATTATGGAAAAAGCAGGAAACCCTGTTTATAAATATGGGAAACAAAGTAGTAGTTTTGATCCAACTTCACAAACGGAAGATATTGGAAATAATTCCATGAAAGCAAGTTCATACGGACTTAAAAACTTGCAATATGTAGCTTCTCATTTATCAGAATGGACGAGTGATGTGACTAATAACTATGAGGATTTAGAAGAATTATACAAAGAAATGCTGGATGTCTGGAGTAGATATGTGGGACATGTGGTAACGAATGTGGGCGGTGTTTATGAAACAACCAAAAAGCCAAACCAAACCGGAAATATTTATGAAATTGTACCAAAAGCAAAACAACAAGAAGCCATGCAATGGTTACAAGCCAATGCTTTTACTTCTCCAACGTGGTTGGTGAATGTAAGTACATTGAAAAACACTGATTACTCCGGTTACACAGAACGTTTTCGAAATTTACAAGCCAGACATTTGAATGCTATGTTGAGTTTTGAACGAATTGGTCGATTGATGGATGCGGAAATAATGGGAACTACTAATTATAAAGCATTGGATTTATTGAGTGATATGCGTAAAGGAATTTGGAAAGAAGCCAATTTCGCTTCGAATGTGACTATTTACAGAAGAAATTTGCAACGCGCATACATTGAAAGAATGAGTTATCTGATGAAAGAAGAAATTAAATCCGGACGTTCTTCTGACTATTATAATGTGGCTCAGTCCGATGTGAGAGGATTGGTGAGAGGCGAGTTGAATGCATTAAAAACCACCTTAGCAGTTGCTAAAACCAGAGTTGTAAATGCAGAAACAAGATACCATTATGAAGACGCGATTAAAAGAATTGAATTGATTTTAAATCCAAAATAATCAGAATGTAAATTTTATTTTACACAAAAAATCCGCTACTGTAGCGGATTTTTTGTGTAATAAAAATAAATCTTGATTGAAGTAAGCAATAAGAATAAAATAATGTTGCTTTTTTTTACCATATAAGTCATGTAAGTTTAAGTTTCAATTGTGTTAGCCTTATGTAACTATAACGATCATGAGGTCATTTAAGGTTTAATTCTTATATGACTTATATGTTAAATATTATTTTACTCCTTTTTTAGTATGACATGAAATAGGTCCAACTACTTAGACTATTTATTTCAAAGGAAAATTAGCTTCGAAAGTTTTAAATCTGGAATCTAAATCTTGAAGCAATTGTTTTTTGACTGAAGCTTCTTTTATAAAACTATAAGTAATGCTGTTGTACACATATTGCTTGATATCAGAATACGAAACATCTTTGTATCTTTTGGCTAACAAGACATATTGCTCGGTCATATTCGTGCGTAAAATCCCGGCATCATCCGTACTAATTACGATTGGCACGCCAAATTCTTTATATAAAGTCAATGGATGACGGCTTTCTTTTACCTTCAAAATAAACTCATTGCTTACTAAATTGATTTCGATAGGAATGGTTTTCTTTGCCATATAACGCAGCAAATTATACGAATCTTTCTCGTAGGCCATATCTACTCCGTGCCCAATACGGTTGGCTCCTGCAGTATAAACGGCTGATCCAATATGCCACGTTAACTCTTCTGGTTGTACCAAACCAAGCGTCAACTCGCCGGCGTGCATTGTATATTTTACATTTGGATAACGGGAATGACAGTATTTAAACATTAGCATGTGTAACCAATAATCCTTCATCGAGGTTTCGCCATCTTCCGGAGAAACAATGTTAACTCCTGCCATCAGTGAACTTTCATCTGCAGATATGAATGCGATTACCAGATTTTTGAATAAATCTACGGGTTCCATAAATCGTAATACAAAATTTTGATACCGCATCGTAAATTGCTTGTCGTCAATGTTGAGGTCTTTGTGAAGCCTTGCTACAAAGTTAGTATTGAAATCTTTTGCGTAAGATTCAGCGCCTTTTTTTAATAAAGAGCTGTAAACAGAATCTAGTGTGGTTAAAATTGCTTTTTCATCTTTTGCTACTGCTGATTTTCGTAATCTGGAATTGAATTTTGTTAAATCATCGGTATTCATATCTGTTGGGATTGTAGACAATTGGGTTTCAATATAACTGACATTTTCTGAAATAGCTCTGTTTTTAAGTTCCAATAATCCTTGTCCAAAATTCCCTTTAATGGCCGGTTCGAACTTCATAAATGATTCGAAAAACAACTTGTCGGATGGATAATCTACATCATTATAGTCTTTTACAGACCACTTTTGCATGATTTTTTGCTTATATGCTTCTAATGTTCCGTTATTTTCTAGTGTCGAAAATAGTTGCCAGTTTCCCGTTGCTGGTTTTTCTTTTAACACATCCATTGTTTCAATATTGAGATAAAAATCGTCTGCAATAGCGCGTTGCAAAATAGGTTCGGCGTAAATGGAACCTGAAAAATGATGATGTAAATCACCACCTTTTGGCATTTGGGAAAAGAACGCCGTTAATTTTGCTTCATTGTTTCTGATTTTTTCAAAATAGTCGTTCGTTCCTTGCGAGTAACTTGAGTTTATAAGAAGAGCGAAGAATAAAGTATATACTAATTTCATATTTTAATGGTATTGATTGTATTTTGCTAGTCATTGCTTCAAAAAGTAATCTTTGTTTTGAATGATGCAGCGTTTAAACGGTTATTTGTAGAAAAAAAGGTTTGTTTTTGCCAAAATTAAGCATTTTCATTAACTGTTAGATGAAACCATTAATTTATTTGAGTATTCACTACAGAAAACAACTTTCCTGCAGTGTGTTAAAAAGCGAGTAATAGGGTAGAGACTCGTTAATGAAATGTATTTTTGCATTTTAAAATTGAGTTTCGCCAACCAAAAAAACTAATAGCTATCCAAGGAAATAAAATCTTCCAATAAAATATTTAGACCTTCGAATTAAAAAAAAGAGAGTAAAAAATTTTTAAACGTTATAAAGTCAAAAGGAATAATTTGTATTTTAATGTGTGGCGCATGAAATAGAAAGATTTGGATTTAAATTGCAAAACGATACTATTATTGCACAATTATAAACTATAAAGATGGACTTCGCGTCTAAAATAATAATAAATGAAAGATTGGTTTAGGTTTGTAGGTAAGAATAAGCGCTTACTAAATTTTGGTTTTTTATTTAATTTTTTCTCTTCTTTTGGGCAAACTTTTTTTATTTCTTTATTTGTTCCTTTTTGGATCACTTCATTTGAGATTTCAAATGCGAGCTTCGGAGTTTTATATGCCTCTGTAACAATTATTTCTGCTGGCTTACTTTCAATTTCAGGCCGATTTATAGATAGTATGTCATTAAGAAATTTTAGCTTCATTGTTTTTACAGGCTTAATTATGTCTACTATTATACTGTCTCAAGCCAATACTCTTTTTGTTTTAATGATAGGATTGCTTTTGGTTCGGTTTTTTGGACAAGGATTAATGACGCATACTGCAGCAACTGGAATAGCAGTATACTTTGACTCTAACCGCGGAAAGGCATTAGGTTTTACTGCGCTAGGAAATCCTGCCGGACAATTCTTTTTACCTTTACTGGTTGTTCCATTAATTGCGTTTACTGGATGGCAATATAGTTTATTGTACTTGGTTGTTTTAGCTTTGTTAGTAGTGCTACCTACAATTTGGACTATTGGGAATATGGATGATGCTGAAGTTAATACCGTTGCTAAAACAAGTAAAGTAATTCCAAAAGAGCGGTATTTAAAAAGTCCTCAATTTTGGCTTATTGCTTCTAATATTTTTGTTATTCCATTTATAGGTACAGCTATTTTTCTATATCAATTTACTATTGGCCAGAGTAAGGGTTGGGATGCTGCTTGGGTTAGCTTTTCATTTGCTTTTTTTGCTGTTTTTAGCGCAGCTTCTTTATTATTTTCAGGTAATTTAGTGGATCGTTATTCTGGGATTAAATTATTTCCTTTGTATCTCATTCCAACAGTGGCAGCTCTTTTAGTGATCGCTTTAATAGATCATAAATGGGTTTTTCCGTTATTTTACACTTTATTAGGGATATCATCTGGTTTGGGAAGTACTGTCAAAACGGCCATGCAGGTAGAAGTATATGGGAAAAGTAATTTAGGAAAAATAAGAAGTTATTTTAGTACAATGTTAGTATTAAGCACCGCATTAGGCCCACCAGTATTTGGTTATTTTATCGATCATAATTTTTCGTTTTCAACCATTATGCTTGTAACTGCGGGCATCGTAATAGGTATTATTATTTTAAGTTTTAAGCTTTCTGCTAAAGTGCGCTAACTCCGTTTCTATTTAGCGCAATTTACACAATATAAACTTTCTGGCCGGATCAGGATTCTGCCAATTGGTATTGGATTTCTACATTTTAGGCATATTCCAAAATCGTTGCTTCCTAATTTTTCTAAAACTGCTTTAAGTTTAAGCAGTTTATCTTCTGCTTGTCGCAATGCCGCTTCCATTACTGCTCTATTATTAATAGCGTCCATACGCGATATACGGCCAATAGCAACATCGGGAGCTTCGGGCTTGGCCAATGCGCTATAATCCGTAATTGCTTTCTCTGTTTTTTCTATTTCTAAAAGTAACTTTTCTTTTATTTCGCTATTTTTCATAATTTATTTTGTTTGATAAGTCCTAAAACCGTATTGATTTGTATTCTTTTTGAAAACTGGGTTTAGTTACCACAAGCTGCCAAAGATTTAATCGTCGTGAACGGAAGGAAGCGGCTGAAATAGAAAGATAAAATATCCACATTCTGTAAAAGGTTTCATCGTATTCTGTTTTTAGGGAATTCCATGAATTTTTAAAATTTTCCTGCCAAGCCATTAGTGTATAATCGTAATGCAAACCAATATTTTGCAAATCTTCTAAGACGAGTTTTTCTTCCATTGCTTTTCCTATTTGGGATAAGGAGGGAATCAATCCACTAGGAAATATATATTTATGAATCCACGGATCAGTATTTAAATCCGTTTCATTACTAGCGATGAAATGCAAAAGACAAAGTCCTGTGTCACCAAATTTTTAGTGAAAACACTGATAAATTCAGTACATAAATAATAGTTAATATTGGAATTTGGCAATGCGTGACCAGTAACTTTTCCAAAGTATCAATTTAAGGAAAACAGTCTAATGCTTTTTTATTCCAAAATGTATGAGAACCAAGAAACGATTGACCATCATTTATCACAAAAAAGAAAGTTTAAGAGGTTTTCTGCATCGGCTCTTCTGAAGTATTTATGACCGCATAAGATGCTTTTGCCGCTTCATATCCAATATTAAAAATTTCATCCATTTTTAATTTACTTGTGTCAAAAGTGCGATAAGAGGACAATTCATAAGGCTGGATGAGCCAGTCACAAAGTTTAAATTTTAGTAAATCATTCTGAGATGATAGTAAATCATAGGCACGGGAAGTTACTGCTTTTAAAGAGTTTAGATGGTCTGGACCTACGATCTCCAAGGAACTCACATATACTCCAATCAAAAAATCACATTTACCAATTAATAAATCGGTTGGAAAATGGTTTAAAATTCCTCCATCGCTGTATATTTTACCTTGTATTACGTGAGGAGATACTATTCCGGGCACTGCTGTTGAAGCTAAAATTGCCTCTACAATCAAAGTATTGTTGTCAAAAACTTTTAAATTTCCTGTTACTAAATCGGTAGCCGTAATTTGTGTTTCTATTTTTAAATCACCAATGGTAGCTTTTCCAAAGACTCCTTCAAAATAATTTTTAAAAGCTTCACTGTCTAACA
This sequence comes from Flavobacterium sp. RSP49, assembly GCF_003968735.1. Lineage (NCBI taxonomy): Bacteria > Pseudomonadati > Bacteroidota > Flavobacteriia > Flavobacteriales > Flavobacteriaceae > Flavobacterium > Flavobacterium sp. RSP49. The sequence goes on from NZ_RYDN01000037.1 coordinate 8,826, forward strand.
TACCACCTCGTTTCAACGTAAAATGTCTCCAGCTAAAGAAATATACCGATTTAAAGAAATCTAAAATTTCCTCTGGTTTTTTTCCAAAAGCGTACATGGCTCCTACAATGGCACCAGAGCTAGTACCTGCTATCTGATTGGGAACTAAATGCTGCTCGTCTAGAAATTTCAAAACACCTGCTTCCGCAATGCCTTTAGTTCCTCCTCCGGATAGTGCCAAACCTATTTTTTTTGATTTAGTTTTCATTATCATAAAAAATTGTTTAAACTAGAATTAAAAAAACCACCTGAGCATCTTGCTTTAGGTGGTTTTTTGTATTTAAACAGATTTGATTAACACTTTATAATCTGGATCTTCCATAATATTCACATCGATAATGGCCTCTGCATTTTTTAATAATAGAATACAGTCTTTACTCAAATGGCGCAAGTGAACTGTTTTCCCTTGTTTGTAGTAGCGGTGTGTAATTACATTCAAAGCTTCAATTGCTGACATATCCGCTACACGACTTTCTTTAAAATCAATTATAATTTCGTTTGGGTCATTAAGAACATCAAATTTTTCAGCAAAACCTTGCACCGATCCAAAAAATAATGGACCATAAATTTCATAATGCTTAATTCCATATTCATCTACAGTTTTTCTAGCACGAATACGTTTGGCATTTTCCCAAGAATACGCCAAAGTAGCAAGCAAAACACCAATTAAAACGGCAACAGCTAAATTATGAGTGACCACGGTAATAACGGTTACAAGCACCATTACAATCACATCAGACTTTGGCATTTTCTTAAAAGTTCGCAAACTAGCCCATTCAAAAGTACCAATGGCTACCATAAACATCAAACCAACTAAAGCCGCCATAGGTAACTGTTCAATTAAACTAGAACCGAACATAATAAAAAGGAGTAAAGAAATAGAGGCGACGATAGCAGCTAATCGTGCTCTGGAACCTGCTGAAATATTAATTAAACTTTGTCCTAACATTGCACATCCACCCATTCCAGAGAAAAATCCAGAGGCGATATTAGCAGCTCCTTGTGCAATACATTCTTTGTTACTATTGCCTCGAGTTTCTGTAATTTCATCTATCAGATTTAAACTTAATAAACTTTCAATCAGTCCAACTCCTGCAACAATACAAGCGTATGGAAAAATAATTTTTAAGGTCGCAAAATCAAAAGGAATACTTGGAAAGCTGAATGGCGGGAAACCTCCTTGAATGCTTTCCCCTGCATTTAATGTATCACCCACATTCATCGTATCAACTCCAAAACCAATTACAATAGTTGAAACCACTAAAATTGCTACCAGTGAGGAGGGAACCGCTTTTGTGATTTTAGGTAAACCCCAAATAATAACCATAGTCAATGCCGTTAAACCAACCATGATTGGCATGGCAATACCTTGCAGTAACTTATCTGTTCCCTTTTGATAAAAATTAGGAAGCTGAGCCATAAAAATAATAATTGCTAATCCGTTGACAAAACCAAACATTACCGGATGAGGAACCAGCCGAATAAACTTACCTAATTTTAAAACGCCTGCTATTATTTGTAATGAGCCCGCAATAATTACTGTCGCAAAAACATATTGCAAAATTGTTTCAGTGGTAATTCCGGGAAACGATCCTCTTAATTCTAAAATCAATCCCAAGAAAATAACAGCAATAGCTCCAGTTGCACCAGAAATCATTCCAGGTCTACCGCCAAGTATTGCAGTAACTAAACCCATAATAAAAGCAGCGTACAAACCGGTTAAAGGTGAAAATCCAGCAAGCATTGAAAAAGCAATAGCTTCAGGAACTAGAGCTAAAGCCACTGTAAAACCAGATAAAATCTCGGTCTTGTAATTTACCTTTTGCGATAAATCAAATAAATTAAATACTTTTTTCATATTGTAACGTAAATAAAGGACAACCTCAAATAATGAAATTGCTAAAAAAAAATTAATAAAAAAGTGTAGTGACTAATCCTTGGACTTGGTAGAATATAAATCAGATAGTGTAACAACAAAAACGTACTATTTAAAATGTAATAACGTCCTAAAATTGTTGGGTATCTAAAACCTCTGATTTAAAGAAAGTAAATCAAGGCGGAGTAACAGGAATAAAATGAGTAATATGTTCCATAAATATGGTGCAAAATTAGGTTTTTTTATCAAAAGAAACTACTAAACATTAAGAAAGATAAGACAATACAGTCAGGAGGTAAACCTTTTCGGGAGTTAAACGCGATCGATAGCAATAGTATTTGGATAATATATCGTTTCTTTTGTCATTTTACAGCTGGTCATAAGTTGTAATAAGCATTTTTACAAAAAATTATATTGTTTCCGTTAACCACAAAATAAAGTTTCAATGAAGCCCTAATTTTTAGTTGTTACTCAGAAAAAAATAGAAACCATTTTTGTTATTGGAGTAAGTAGTTGGATCTATTTAATGTTATACTAAAAAATGAGTGAAATAATATTTAACATGTAAGTCACATAAGAATTAAACCTTAAATGACCTAATGATTGTTTAAGTTACATAAGGTTAACACAATTGAAACTTAAACTTACTTGACTTATATGATAAAAAAAATGCGACATTGTTTTATTTTTATTGCTTAACAATTTTTGGTTTCCCTTTTTGTCGTTGATAGACCCTGAATCATAGCAATACTATTGCTAAAACAATTTTTTTTTGCTAGCAAGGACAGCCAATATTTTTTTAAATTATAATAGTTTATTGTATCAAATTTAACAATCTTCAATTTGCGTTTGCATAAAATGGCAAAAAAAAGTATTTTTGCACGCCCAAGAAAAAAAATGACATCCAAATATGATACTCTGTTAGGATTATTTTCTGAAAATCTTGGGGTTATAAAAAAGAAAATTAATTTTTTCGAAATCTTTACCATGGGTAAAATTTTACCTGAATCCATTATCATTTTTATGAAAAAAGTAGTTAATTTATTTGATTTTTCACGAGAAGTCAATTACCGAATAGAAATTTTAGCAGGCTTAACGGTGGCTATGACTATGATTCCGGAATCATTATCTTTTGCTATTGTAGCTGGTTTTCCTCCGTTGATGGGCTTATATGCTTCTTTTATTGCGGGATTGATTACAGCCGTTTTTGGAGGAAGACCGGGAATGATTTCCGGAGGAGCAGGAGCAACAGTAATTGTTCTAATAGCTTTAATGAATTCAAATGGAATAGAATATGTTCTTGCAGCAGTTGCTTTGGCAGGAATTTTACAAATTTTAGTAGGGCTTTTTAAACTTGGAAAATTTATCCGACTGGTACCACAGCCCGTTATGTTTGGTTTTGTAAATGGATTAGCCGTCATTATTTTCATGTCGCAATTGGATCAATTCAAAACCTTTGTTAATGGTAAAAGCGAATGGCTTTCTGGAACTTCTTTCTTTATTATGGCAGGATTAGTTGCATTGACAATAGCAATTGTGGTGTTGCTACCCAGACTAACAAAAGCAGTTCCATCTTCATTAGTGGCAATTATTGTGGTATTTGGACTGGTTTTTTTCTTTGGAATCGAGACCAAAACGGTGCGGGATATCGCTTCCGTAAGTGGCGGTTTTCCACCTTTTCATATTCCTAATATTCCTTTTAACCTGCAAACGTTACAAATAATATTTCCTTACGCATTAATCATGGCTTCTGTGGGATTGACAGAAGGATTATTGACCTTGAATTTAGTCGATGAAATAACTGAAACAAAAGGCAAAGGAAATAAAGAGTGTATCGCCCAAGGAAGTGCTAATATTTTGAATGGTTTTTTCTTTGGAATGGGCGGTTGCCCTATGATTGCACAAACATTAGTTAATCTTTCGGCGGGTTCCAGAGCGCGATTATCGGGAATCATTGCTGCACTAACCATACTTGTAATTATTTTGTTTGGTGCTCCAATAATTGAACAGTTGCCTATGGCGGCTCTGGTTGGTGTCATGATTATGGTAGCAATTGGAACATTTGAATGGGCAAGTTTCAGAATCATTAATAAAATGCCAAAACACGATATTTTTGTCGGTATTTTAGTAGCGCTAATTACAATAGTCCTACACAATTTAGCCTTAGCGGTATTAATTGGAGTCATCATTTCGGCTTTAGTGTTCTCTTGGGAAAGTGCAAAAAGAATTCGAGCTAAAAAATACCTAGATGATAAAGGAGTGAAGCATTACGAAATTTATGGGCCTTTATTTTTTGCTTCAACAACCGCTTTTTTGGAAAAATTTGATATTTTGAATGATCCAAACGAAGTCATTATTGATTTTAAAGAAAGTAAAATTACCGATATGAGTGCTATCGATGCTGTAAATAAAATTACAGAGCGGTATGCAAAAGTCGATAAAACGGTTCATTTGCGACATTTAAGCGAAGATTGCAGAGTGTTATTAAAAAACGCGGATAGCGTAATTGACGTAAATATTTTGGAAGATCCTACTTATAAAGTTGTTGTTGATTAGCTTTACAACTTGAAGCAACTCAAAAAAGAATAGCCACAGATTCGCTAATTTTATATCTTTATCCGAATTACAATCGTTAAAAATATAGCGATAATCTTACTTCGTATTTTTATAATAAGTTATACTTTCATCGCCTCTGCAGCTAATCGTCCTGTTTTCAGAGCAGCATTAATAGAACCATTGAGTAAGTTGTCGCCACAAATGAACAGCGTATCTGATATTTTTATTTCCGAAACAGCAATCGTATTTCGCACACTTGCCTGATTAGGCAAAGCATAGTCAATGCGATACGCCTTTAGAATTTTCCACGAACTTACTTTTTCACCATACCATTGTTTCAGCTCTTGTTTCATGTTTGCAGCCAAAGTCGCATCATCAATAGGTGGGATTCCATTGTAGGAAACGGATATAAGCACTTTTCCTTCTGGCGCATAGGCTTTAGAAACATTGGAGACCACAGTCATATTATTCACCCATTTTTTATTAGTAGAGGCATTTAAAACTACAACCGCTTTGTCAGTAGGCGCCTCGTTAGCTTCAAAATATATATTGGTTACCTGACGCGAGGTCATTTTTTGTTTCGGAAAGAATTTTTGGGTAAGTTTGTTTGCGGTCGTAGCCAAAAGGATTTGGTTGGCTTCGATAACGGTTCCGTCTGCCGTAATTACGGTATTTTCATTAATAGCTGTTACAAGTGTATGGCATTGAATATTGCCTTCTGGAAGCATGGCAACTAATTGTTTTGGGATTTCTTCCATTCCTAATTCAGGAACGGCCACATCACCATCCGAAAACATTTTCATCACAAAATCGAACACTCTGCTGGAAGTTTGCAGTTCGTCTTCTAAAAAAATGCCAGAAAGGAAAGGCGCATAAAAACGTTGAATCATTTTTGGACTAAAACCATAATCAATCAATTGTTTGCTGGTAGCTTGTTCTGGTTGTTCGAAAATTTCGTCAATTGTTAATTTTTGAAGTTTATTTTTTAACCAAAGTGTATTTATTTTATCTTTTAAAGTGCCAACGGGAGCAAAAAGAGTGGCAAGTGCCGCTGACGGTCTTCGGAATGGATCTGCAATTTCAAAACTTCCTTCGTCATACAGCACGGTGGCTCCGGGTAACATTTTTTTTAAATTCAAAGCCTTGTAATCAAGTAATGACTGTGTTTCTGGATAAGCCGTTAACAGTACTTGAAAACCTCTGTCTAAAAGAAAGCCCTCATGGGAATCCGTTTTTATTCTTCCGCCCGCGCGATCACTGGCTTCCAGAAGAAGTACTTTTCGACCCTGACGGTGCAAATGAACTGCTGCGGATAATCCCGCCAATCCCGCTCCCACAATAATTACATCCTGTTTCATAGCTTATTAATAATATTTGGCACAAAAATAGGCCAAAAAGCGTTTTAGTGTCACTTAAAGAAACTACAATTTAGATTTTGATTATTGTTGCTGTATTTGAAATTGCATCATTAAATCAGTTTGTTCGTCATTTCCTAAGGTAAAAATATGTTTGTCAAATACTACAAATTCATTTTTAGTATAAAATCGAATGGCTCGGTGATTTTCTTCCCAGACACCAAGCCAAATATAATCAACGCCAGTGCGTTGTGCAATCTTTTTCACTTCGTTCAGCAACAGTCGCCCAATGTTTTTACCGTGGAAAGTTTGTAAAACATAAATCCGATGTATTTCTAAAGCATTTTTGTTTATATTTTCCGTTTGAGCATCACCAATGTTTATTTTTAAATATCCAACGATATTTGATTTTGAAATGGCTATATAAAAAAGGGAATTGGGATTATTTATTTCAGTTGTTAATTGTACTGCATTGAAGTTTTTTTCGATGTAATTAGTGATGTTTTCAGGGGTGTTTACAGCAGCATAAGTCGCTGTAAATGTTTGGATACTTATCTTTTGTAGTTCTTTAAGATCAGCGATTGTAGCTTTTCTAATTTCAATTAGATTCATGTTGGCCTACTCTTTGTGTTATTTTTTAAACTCAAAAATACCAAAAAAAAGGTTGCTAAACTAAATCCTCTAGTACACTATTAAACAAATTAGTTTAAAGGCTCTTGATTTCTTGATTTCAATTAGTACTTTTGGGAGAATTAATAAAAAGTGCTCGAAAGAGTAATGTGTATGAAAATTGTAATATCGCCAGCCAAGTCGTTAAATTTAGAGAAACAGCTACCTACGGAGTTGCACACCCAACCTTTGTTTTTAAAAGAGTCGCGAGAAATCCACAAAGTTTTAAAAGAGATGAAGCCTGCTGATTTATCAATTTTGATGAGTATTTCAGATAAGTTAGCTGATTTGAACTGGAAACGAAATCAAGATTGGAAAACACCTTTTACCACTTCAAATGCACGTCCGGCTGTGTTTACTTTTGATGGTGATGTGTACATTGGATTAGATGCGTATTCGATTCCAGAAAAAAGAACAGAAGCTTTACAAGAGCGTTTAAGAATCCTATCCGGTATGTATGGCTTGCTGAAACCATTGGATTTAATTCAGGCGTACAGATTGGAAATGGGCACCAAATTACCCATTGGCGAAAGCAAAAATCTGTATGAATTTTGGAAACCAATCGTTACAAAAGCTTTAAATAAAGAGCTCAAAGAAGACGAATTGTTTGTCAATCTTGCAAGCACGGAATACTTTTTGGCAATTGATGTCAAGGCGTTGAAAGTTCCTGTAATTACCCCGGAATTCAAAGAGTACAAAAACGGAAAATTAAAGATTATCAGCTTTTTTGCCAAAAAAGCAAGGGGAATGATGGTGCGTTATATTATTGATACGGATGCTCAAACGATTGAAGATTTGAAAGGGTTCAATTATGATAGCTATCAATTTGATGCAAATTTATCGGAGGGCAATCATTTGGTTTTTACCCGATAGAGATGCGATTAATCGGCTCTTCATTAATGCATGGCATCAGCAGGATTGATTTTGTTTTTTCCTCTTTTGATAAAAAAGATGATTGGAATACAACACAGAAACATAATTCCCAGATACAGAAAAATATCCATATACGATAAAACGGTACTTTGTTTCATCACTGAATAATCAATAACCTGATAGGCTTTTTTCAGCGATTCATTAGCACTAAATCCTTTTGACATAAACCCTTTTTGCAACATTATAACGCGTTGTTGGACTTCGAACTTGCTGGCATCTAAATTTGAAATCAAATTTACTCTGTGTTCCTGACCAAATCTCGTGATAAAGGTGGTGATAATTGCTATTCCAAATGAACCTCCCAATTGGCGCATCATTCCTGTAAAGGCTGCCCCTTCGCCAATATCCTTTCCTTTCAAGGTGGAGAGTGACAGTGTAGTTATGGGTACAAATAGCAGTCCCAATCCTATTCCTCTTAAAATCAATCCCCAATACAGATGCTCAACTCCCGTATTAGGAGTCAAGCTGTTGTGCATCATCATCGTAAAGAAAAAGAAAATCAAAAATCCAAGACCCACCATATAACTTTGCGGAACACCTCTTTGAATTAGTTTACCAATAATGGGCATCATAATAGCAGTGGTGATTGAACCCGGAATAAGCAATAATCCTGCATCTGTAGCGGTCCAGCCTAGAATGGTTTGGGTGTAAATTGGAATTATTAAGGTGGAACCATAAAGACCAAAGCCTAATATGAAACACATTATGACACCAATTCTTAGATTTCCATCTTTTAAAACCCTCAAATTGACAATAGGATGTTTATAGGTCATTTCTCTCCAAATGAATAATATTAAGCCAAAAACGGATACCGTACTCAAGAATATAACTGTTATATTGTTGAACCAGTCATCTTGTTGTCCGTGTTCTAGAACATATTGCAAAGAACCAATAAATACGGTCAACAGAAAAATCCCCAACCAATCCACCTGTTTGGCTTTTAGTTTTTCTCCATATTTAGGACTTTTTACAAAAGTTAAAGCTAGAATAGTAGCTATGATACCAATGGGAATATTGATATAAAAAATATAAGGCCAAGAGAAATTGTCAACAATATAACCCCCTAATGGCGGACCCAAAGTAGGTCCCACTATAACTCCCATTCCATAAATAGCCTGTGCCATACCTCGTTTTGCAATGGGATAACTCTCCGTTATAATGGTTTGTGCGGTCACTAATAAAGCACCACCGCCCAAACCCTGAATAAATCTAAACGTAATAAGTTCCCATATATTATTGGCATTGCCGCACAAAAAAGAGGCTACTGTAAAAATGATAATGGAAGTCACAAAATAATTTCGTCTTCCAAATTGTTGTGAAAGCCAGCTGGTCATAGGGATTACAATCACGTTTGCAATAGCATAAGCAGTAATGACCCAAGCAACATCATTTAATGTGGCACCCAGACTTCCTCTCATGTTTGTAAGTGCCACATTGACGATAGTGGTATCTACGATTTCAAGTAAAGCACAAAGTACTGCTGTGATCGTAATAAGAACTCGTCTGTAGCCATATTCTACTAAATCGTCTTCTCCTGCTTGTACCATTTATACTAAAGTGTAAACTATCATTTTATTAAAAGAGGTGCCGTTTTTAATTCAAAAAAACAGCTTTAATCTAAATGTACATCAACATCTACATTCATTCCCGGACGCAGTAATTTTATTTTTTCAGGGTCATTTGTTGAAATCAAACTTATTTTAACAGGTAATCTTTGAATGGTTTTTACAAAATTTCCTGTGGCATTATCTGGCGGTAACAAGGAGAAACGGGATCCTGTTGCTGGGGAAAAGGAAGTAATGGTTCCCTTGAAATCATATTCGGGATACGCATCTACTTTTACGATTACTTTTTGGCCAATAACCATTTTGTTGAGTTGCGTTTCTTTGAAATTAGCAACTACCCATGCTTCATTGTTGTTGATAATATAAAATAGGGATTGCCCTGGTTGCACTAGTTGTCCCGGCTGAATATCAATTTTTGATACCTGACCATCAATAGCAGCAGTGATAGCAGTGTAGGTTAAATTTAATTTTGCGGCATCAAGCATTGCTTTTGCTCTTTGTATATTGGCTGCAGCCACTTCTGTCTGTTTACCTGAAACTTTAGATTTAGCTATAATAACTGATTTTTGAAAGGCAGTGGCTCTTTCTTGTTGTTGTAACACGCGTACTTGACTTTCAGCTTCCAGTTTGGCGGCTAAAGCCTGTTCGTATTGTTGTTTTGTGATCGAATGGCTTTTGTATAAATTATCATATCGATTGTAATCACTGGTTATGCGTCCCAATCTTATTTTTGCGGATTCGATATTACCACTTGCAGATCGTACATTGGCATCCGAAACAGAAATACTGGCTAAAGCACTTCCTATATCAGCTTTAGTAACTTCAAAATTACCTTCAGCGCCAATCATTGCAGCATGTGCTTCTTCAATTTTTAACTGGTAATCCCTTTTGTCAATGGTAAAAAGCGTATCGCCTTTCTTTACAAAATCATTGTCCTTGATGTACACTTTATCCACATATCCTGAAACTCTTGGGATAATTGGGTTCATGTTTTTTTCAATTTGCGCATCATCAGTTTCTTCGTGAGATTGTGAATGCAGGTATTTAAAAGTTCCGTACGTCCCACCTAAAACTACCAATGCCACTAGGATAATGATAAATTTTGTATTTGTTTTTTTGTTTTCCATGGTAGGTATATTATAATTTTGAAATAGTGAAGGTTTGAGATAATTGGCCGGTTACCGATAGTAACTCATAATATTTTTGAATGGTATTGGCTTTGGCCAAAGTCTTATTGATTTTAGAACTCAATTGCTCTACATCAGCCTCCAGTAAATCATTGGTGTCCGAAAGACCATTATCATATTTATCTTTGATGATTCTGTAATTTTCAGAAGATTGTTCCAGCGCTTGTCCATATACAACATCTTGTTTTAAAGCTAAATCATAATCTTCAATCGCTTTTTGAACTTGGATTTTAATATAATCTGTTAGTATGGCTTCAGAGTTTTGGACTTCTAAAAATTTATTTTCGGCCAGCCGCACTAAAGTTCCGTTTTTTAGAATGGCACTCAAATCATACGAAAGCCCGACGCCTATATTCATCGCGTTTTGCACCGTAATCACATTGCTCAGGTCTAATGCCGTATACCCGCCAACTAATGCAATGGCCGGATAGTACGACCCTTTTGCTATTTTTATATTGGCTTCACTGGCTTTTCCCTGAAACCGAAGGGCTTCTAAATCCTTCCGATTTTCTAGTGCAGGTAATTCATTTTCAGGGATATTAGTCATTTGAAAATCGGCAAAATCACGCTCTCGAATCTCTAATTTTGTGTCCGGATTTAGTTTTAAAAGCGTAACCAGGTAAAAGTTGATGATTTTTAAATTATTATTTGTTTCGTCTAATGACAATTGGATTTTCGAAGCCTGTAATTGGGATTTTAACAAATCATTTCTGGGGATAATTCCATTTTTTTCAAGGGCTATAAAATCGTTTACCCGCTGTTGCGCACTTTTTTGATTTTCTTTTAGCAGTTCAATTGTTTTCTGGGCTTTGTATAAACTGGCATAATAATCAATCACCCGCAACGCAATTTCCTCCTTTGTTTGCAATGCCGTAGCCATTTCTGCCTGATACAAATTTTCATAAACGGTGATGCTATTTTGAATTTTAAAACCTGCGAAAACCGGAACACTGGCATTCAACTGTCCAATCATTAATTGATTGACAATTGGAAGTGCTTCCTGAGTTCCTGTATTATTTTGATTGAGTTTGAAATTAACAGAAGCATTTGCCAATCTTTGGTATTGTCCTGAAAGTTTCAAATCAGGATATTGATTGTTTTTTGTGGATTGCAGCTCGTACTTTTTGGTTTTTACTTTTGTATTGGCTAGCGTAACTTCATTACTTTTGGTCCAAGCCAAATTGATGGCTTCGTACAATGTTAAACTTGTTTTTTCTTGCGCTGCTGCAGATGAAATTCCAATGAAGAAAATCACAATGAGCATGAATGGACTAACTTTCATACGTAGATAATTTTTGTTTTTTATAGGAATATGGAATTCGCATAGGTCTTTATTATTTTTTGCATAGCATTTATGGGGCGCTCATTTCATGGATCAGAAGTGCCTTTACAGTTTGTTGAATGTGCGTTGTCAAATTGGTTTTGATATAATTATTGTATAAATCTTCTGTTTTTAAGTTTAATAAATTTTCGAAGAAAGGTTTGTTCATGTGAAAATGAAAAAAAGTGCCCAGAATTGTGGGAGTGATAAGCGGAATAATAACATCTTTTCTGAAAATGCCTTTATTCTGGCCTTCTTCAATTATAATTTCAAGGGATTTTAGATTTCCCTTTTTTAATTCTGAAAAAACCGAAAGATTTTGTTTGCTTTTTTTGGAGGGGAATTCAAAGTGTAAAATTCTATAAATCCCTCGATTACTATTGATTCTGTTGATGTACAGTTCAATCAGCTTATTGATTTTGTCAAGGGGTTCCAGATCTTCCAGCAATAAATGTTCTAATTGATTTTTAAGATCTGAAGTTCTGTACACTATAAGCGATTCCAGTAGTCGCTCTTTGGACCCAAAATAATACGAAACCATAGCAATATTGATTTTTGCCTCTTTTGCTATGTTCCTAATCGAAGTGCCGTCAAATCCCTTTTCTGCAAAAAGAGTTTCTGCAACTTCCAGGATTTGAATTTGTTTGTCGTTAAAATTATGTTTCAATGGAATTTAATTTTTTCAAAAACAAAACTAAACAAGCGTTTAAATTAAACAACCGTTTGGTTTTTATTTAACATTGTTTTAACATTTTAAATAAAGCCGAACGGTTTTTTTATTTTTGATAGTCTCAAAAAGGAAGGTTTCGGGAACGGTGACTTCTATCTAAGATTGTGAATATCTATTTTAGGAATAGTAAATTTAGTTTCCTTTAAAATCTATCTTTGACATCCTAAAAATAAAATAAAATGAGCACAACTTGGTACGAATGCAAAGTAAAATATAGAAAAACAGATGAAACCGGCGGTCAAAAAATTACGACTGAACCCTACTTGGTAGATGCGTTATCTTACACAGAAGCCGAAAGCCGAATTAATGAAGAAATGTCAGCGTATATCAGTGAAGAATTCAAAATCACGAATATAAAAGTGGCTAATTATGCCGAGATTCATCCTTTTGAAAATGCAGATCGCTGGTTTAGATCTAAAGTTTCATTACTCGCCTATGACGAAGAAAGTGGCAAAGAACGCAAGACCAATATGTATTTATTAGTGCAAGCCAATGAGGTAAAAGAGGCTTATGATAATACTATCAGTGTGATGAAAGGCACGATGGGAGATTATACGATTCCTGCTATTTCAGAATCTCCTATTATGGATGTTTTTCCGTATTTCAGTGGAGAAGAAGGAGAATTGGAACAATTAGAAAGGTTCAATGCAATCAAAGCCTCTAAACCGGAAGCAACTGTCGAGATAGAAGATCACATGGAATTTGAAACCGCACTTGAAGAAGAAGTTGCAGTTTAAGACAAATTGTATTAAATAAAACTCACCGTAAATTCGCAAATTATAGAAACCGTTGCTAACTGTTTTTATCTGCGAATTTGCGGTTTTTAAATTTTAATACTAAGTTTTTTATAATTCCAATTGGTTCTGTCTAGCCAAGACTTTCTCGTATGCTTTTCGTGGGCTTCCTCTAAAATATACTTCGCCACAAAAGGTATAACCTGAACTTTCAAAAATTTTTATCATGGCAATGTTGTCAAAATTAGTGTCTGCTTTTATGCTGTAAATGAGGTTGCTTACCGCAAAATCCTCAATGTGTCTGAGAATCATTTTAGCCAAGCCTTTGCCTAAATACTTTTCAGCAATAGATACGCGGTGCAGTACAACAAAATCATCATTGGTTAACCAGTTCCCTTCAATTTTCTCATAAGCGGGTTCGTCATTGATTAGTACCGCGCTATAACCAATAATGGTTTTTCCTTCAACCAAAACAAATCCTTCCCCTTTTTCAATGTCTTTTTGTAAAACCTCTGGATTTGGGTAACCGTCTTGCCATTGATTACTGCCGTCTTCTTTTCTTCGAATGATAGCTTGTTGTAATATCTCCCATATTGGGGATATCTCAGAGGGTTCTGCTTTTCTAAAGTGATACTTGATCATCGTAATTTAAGTTTTTTAGGGTATTCGCTAAAGTATTTCTGCCGCTTACAAAGGGTACTAAATTAGGTTTTATTTTTCGTTTTTTTTTAGCTTTGGTCTATAAAAGAGTATTTTTTTATACTCAAAAGAAGCTGTAGAGTACAAATGAATCAACTTCTGGAACATTTATGGAATGACAGAACAGAACAGTTGAATAAAAAAAAGACTACAGCTATTCCTGAAATTAAACTAGAGTCAAATTTAACAATGATAGCGGTGGTGGGAATCTAACATTATTTGTCAATAGATAAAATACGTTTTTTCTGTTTAATGAGGGTGTAAATTATTTGCGCGAAAAACCCAAAACAAATCCTAAAGTATTCTAAATTGTATTGATTTACAGTTTTTTATTTCTGAATTTTGATATCTAAAGATAGATCATGAAAAAGAAAATTCTGGCCTTAGGAAGTCTAACATTGCTCTCAGTAACTTTATTCGTAATGAATCTGTGCCATTCTACACCTAAAAAGGTAAAGGCAATACAAAATTTTGATAAAGACAAATTTCTAGGCAACTGGTACGAAATTGCACGGCTGGATTTTGTTTTTGAAAAAAATTTAAACAATACCACAGCTGAATACTCACTCAATGAGGATGAAAGTCTTAAAATGATAAATCGGGGATTTAATTTTATAAAGAACAAATACGTGGCAGCTACAGGCAGGGTTAAGTTTGTGGGCGATTCAAACACCGGAAAATTAAAAGTTTCTTTTTTTGGTCCATTTTATTCAGGGTACACCATTATAGCACTTGATTCGGATTATAAATATGTTTTGGTTGCGGGGGAAAGCATTAAGAATCTGTGGTTGCTTTCACGAGATAAAACAATGCCTCAAAATATAAAACAGGCGTATCTAAAAACAGCACAAGACCTTGGCTACAATACTTCACAACTCATTTGGGTCCAACACAATTAATTGATACAATTGAAAACGTACTTGCTTATTTTCAATAATTGGTACTTAGTACGTTCCAATTGAAGACGTAAATTGTGCAGGAATGTATGAAAAAAAAAATTTATTAATTTTTTCAGGAAAAATTAGAATAGTATTTTTGCCACATGAATTTATCCAAATCAAGTGTTTTGTTTATGGCAGCCTGCACAGGACTTATCGTTGCTAACCTCTATTATTGCCAACCCTTAATTATTTTAATAGCAGCCGAATTTAAAATCCCCGTAACGGATTCCGGTACAATAACCTACCTGACGCAAGCAGGGTATGCCATTGGACTTTTTTTTATGGTTCCGCTTGGCGATAAGATTGAACGTAAAAAACAGATTTTAATCACCACTTTTGCCTCAGTAATAGCCTTGATTATTGCGGCTACTGCCCAAAGTTTTGTGGTGCTAGAAATTGCTTCATTACTTATTGGTATTACTTCTATAGTGCCACAATTGATTTTACCTTTGGCTGCCTCTTTAAGTAAGCCGGAAGAACGGGGTAAAGTGGTAGGGACCATTATGAGTGGTTTGCTTGTGGGGATATTATTATCTAGAACCCTTAGCGGCTTTATTGGAGATATTTGGGGCTGGCGAGCCATGTTTTGGATAGCCGCCGGAATATGTTTGTTTATTTTTTTTGTAATCTACAAGCAATTTCCATTCAACCAACCAGTATTCGAGGGAACTTATGCGCAATTAATTCAATCGCTTTTTTCTCTGATAAAAACCCAACCGTTATTGCGAGAAGCAACCGTGATGAATGTGTTTTGTTTTGCTCAATTTGGAGCGTTTTGGACCACAATGGTGTTGTTGCTTTCTGATGATCCTTTTCATTTTAATAGCGCAACAATAGGTCTTTTTGGCGTGGTGGGCGCTTCCGGAGCATTAGCGGCGCCTTTAGTAGGTAAAATCGGAGACAAAGGCAGTTCTAGAGTTGTTGTGGGATATGGCAGTTTATTGATGTTAGTCAGTTTTGTTATTTTTTATTTTTCAGGACAAAGTATTATCGGAATAATTACAGGGATTGTCTGTATTGATATTGGTTTACAAAGTGTTCATATTTCAAATCAAACCCGTGTATATTCAATACTTCCAGAGGCACGAAACCGTATGAACACCGTGTATATGTCGTTTAGTTTTTTAGGAACTGCGGCAGGTTCAGCTTATGGTTTGATGTTATGGAAATATGGAGGCTGGGAGGCCGTTACTTTGGGTTGTATTATTTTGTCTTTATTAGCATTAACTGTTTATGCAGTTACTTATAAACGCAAAGACAAAGTGCAAAAAAGGACAATGAATTGAAAAGCAGAGAAAAAAGCGCAAAGTATTTTACCTGTGCGCTTTTATTTTGAAATTATGTCCCGTCCTGAAATAGCGATACACAAAAAGTATCCTAATGGAAAAACATGAAGAAACACGCTATGTGAAGCGG
>NZ_RYDN01000038.1:0-21224 GCF_003968735.1 Flavobacterium sp. RSP49
AATCTAAAATATTCATATCAAATCTGTTTAGATTTTAAAGATACAAAATAATTAGGTGTTAATACGGACAAGCATAAATAAATTTAAACATAAACATATAAAAAAAATGAAAGTTAATTACTATTTTATTTTATTGAGTACACTATGGTTTTTTACTATTAAAGCACAAGAAAACAGCACTTTAAATGGAATTATTACAGACGAATCAGGCAAACCTCTTATTGGTGCATCAATCAACATTAATACCACATCTAAGAACACGATAACTGATATTGCTGGAAGTTACCAATTGCAAAATATAAAATTCGGCACTTACACAATTCAAGTGGCCTATCTTGGTTACGAAAGCCAAAAAATTTCAATCTCCTTAAACCAATCCGAAACAACACAAAATTTTATTTTAAAAGAAAGTTCCTTTCAATTAGATGGTATTATTGTTACCGCCCAAAAAAGAGAACAATTAAATAAAGATGTTCCCATCGCCATTACCTCTTATGGGGGGAAATTTATTGAAAATTTAGGAATTTCAGAATATGATGCTTTTTCAGATTATGTTCCTGGATTACAAATCCAGATTCAAAGTGTAAATAATCCTGGAATCGTTATTAGAGGAATTACCAGTGATAGTGGGGATTCTCGAGTAGAACCACGCGTTTCAATTTTTCAAGATGGAGTTTCCATCAGTAAATCCAGGGGATCTGTAGTAGAGTTGTTTGACATTGAACGCGTTGAAGTTCTAAAAGGTCCTCAGGGAACTCTTTTTGGCAGAGGTGCACAAATTGGTGCCATGCATATTATTCAAAACAAAGCTAAAAACGAAAATTCAGGAGAACTAAAAATAGGAACGGGTAATTATAACCAATTCTCAGTGAATGGGTTTGCAAACACTCCCCTTATTAAGGACAAACTATTTGTAAGAGTAGCCGGAATCCTGAGTAAAAGAGACGGTTTTATAGAAAACAGATCTGGAGGCAACTTGAATGGTAAAGAAACGCTAGCTTTTAGAACTTCCTTAAAATATTTAATGAGTGATAAAACCAGTTTAGATTTAATTGCAAACTGGCAACAGGACACCCCACCGGGAACGGGTTTCAAAAGCGGAACTTATGCCCCTTTAGGTGGAACAACCAACCCAAATACCTTTGCGGACTTAGAAAGAGGAACCGAATTGGGAATCGACAGAAAAGTTTATGGTCTTACAGCGATATTGAAATCTGAAATCAATCCTAATTGGGATATGACCGCCACCACAGCTTACAGAGAATTTAAATCAGATGAAGCTTTTGATGCCGATGGTACGGCAGCTCCAGTGCTTTACTTTAGAGAAATTGCTGAAGGAAAACAATTCAGCCAAGAAATGAGATTTAATTTTAATGATAAAAATAAATTATCCGGTTTCGTTGGAGCAAATGTTTTTTATGAAAAAGGATCTCAAGCGGTTCCTTTTGAAGTAAATGAACAAAGTTATTTTGCCTTATTGGCAGCTAGAAACACACTAATCGTTAATGGCGTTCCTACCTTATACCCAAATATTCCAAACGACCCTGCTTTTGGTCCATTGGCAGGAGCACCGCTTTTAGCTTTCAACAAAGAAAAATCAACCAATTTTGGAGAGAATTATTCTGGAGATATCTTCGCAGATGCATCTTATGATTTAACTGATAAATTGACTTTTACTTTGGGTGTAAGAGCTACTTTAGAAAATAGTAATGCCGGTTTAGAGGTTCAAAATGCAGATCAGCCTGGTGTATTGGGTAATTTTTTAGGAGTTTTTCCTAACAACTTATTTGCTCCTACAAATGGAAAACGTACTGCCAGCGAAACCTTCACCTCTGCTGTTGGACGATTTGCAATAAATTATGATATAACGGACCACATTACTCTTTTTGGGAATGTTGCCAGAGGCCGAAGACCTAACGTAATTAATGTTACCGCGAAAACTGTTAATGTATTATCGGATGAAACGGTATGGTCTTATGAATTTGGCGCCAAATCTCTCTTCCTAAACAACCGATTGCAATTTGACATCAATGCTTTTATATACGATTACAGCAATTTTCAAACGACTATCGCACGATTAGACGAACAGAATGGTTTAGTGATTCAGCCAAATGACAGTGGTTCTGCCTCAACTTTTGGTTTTGAAACGGCCTTGCAATATCAGTTTACAAAAAACAGTTCTTTCTTTGTCAATTATGCGTACATTGATGCTGCCTTTGATGAAACGGATTCAGACGGGAACCAACAACAATTGGCGGGAAATACTTTCCGATTGACTCCAAAACATTCCTTTTCTGTTGGATTTAATTACAATCCATCTGTAAACACTATCTTAGACCTTTACCTTAGGCCAAGCTATACATACAAATCGAAAGTGTTTTTTGAAGAAACAAACTTACCTAATATTTCACAAGCAGGGTATGGTCTTTTGAATATCAGAACAGGATTAACCATTAGAAAAAAATACGAAATAGGATTATTCATGACTAATCTTTTTGACAAAAAGTATATTATTGATGCCGGAAATACAGGTGGAGCTTTTGGAATACCAACTTTTATAGCTGGTGCACCTCAGTTCTATGGTGTACAAATGGCTGTTAAATTTTAACAAAAATGAAAAAAACAATAAACACACTACTTGCAACACTCTTTTTTTATACTTCTATTTTTAGCCAAGAAGGAATAAGCACAGTAGAAATATCCAGCTTAGATTCCTATCTCGCTACTACAGAGGCCAAAGTAATTGGAATCAAGCCAAACAATGCGGCTAAAATAATATGGGCTGATGGGTATAAAAACAAAAAAACAGCTGTTGCTTTTGTTTATTTGCATGGTTTTGGCGCTAGTCACCGGGAAGGAGAACCGGTTTTAAAAATGCTTTCTACAAAATACAAAGCCAACATCTACCTCTCGCGTTTAGAGGAACATGGTATTTATCGTAAAAATACCTTTGAATTTCTTACGCCTGAAAACTATATTGCCTCTGCAAAACTAGCATTAGAAATTGGGAAAAAACTGGGAGAAAAAGTAATTTTGGTCAGTACCTCAACGGGAGGAACTTTAAGCTTGAAATTGGCATCCGAAGATCCTAGCATCTCGGGATTGATCCTCTATTCGCCTTTTGTGGATTTATTTAATCCTGCTATGGCGGGTATCATCCTGCCTGGTGGTAGAGAGAAATTCAAAGAAACTATTGGTGGCAATATGCGAACACAAAACCGCCCAGAGGAACAAGCTAAGTACTGGTCTACCAATTACCACATCAATGGCTATGTTTCCTTAATCACTATGCTCAAACAAAACATGACTGAAACTACATTTACAAAGGTCAAGTGTCCGGTTTTCTTAGGCTATTATTACAAAAACGAAAAAGAACAGGACCAAGTCGTTTCCGTTTCTGCCATGCATACAATGTACAACTTTTTAGGAACGCCTGAAAACAAAAAAACAAAAATAGCCTTTCCAGAAAGTGGGGATCATGTTATTGCTTGTGATTTACGTTCAAAGGATTGGCAAGGTGTTTATCAGGCTACGGTAGACTTTTTAAACCAAACAATCTTACAATAAAAACATGAATAAAATCATAATAACAGCAGTTTTAGCAATATGTACGCTAGGTTGCAAGGCTCAACAAGAAAAACAAACAGTCCAATTACTTCCTAGTGAAATTCAAACTCTCTTTAATTTTGATTTACAGGGGCATCGTGGAGCAAGAGGACTCTACCCCGAAAATTCATTAGTTGCCTTTAAAAACGCAATCAAATTGGGAGTAAACACCTTAGAGCTAGACGTAGTTGTTACAAAGGACGACCAAATACTGGTATCACATGATCCTTTTTTCAACCACATAATTTGTTTGGATAGTTTAGGAAGCACTATTAACAAGGAGGACGAATTAAACTTAAATATCTATCAGACTACTTATTCACAAATACGTCAATATGATTGTGGTAGCATCAAACATCCACAATTTCCTGAGCAGACTAATAGTAGGGTTTCAAAACCATTGCTGTTGGATGTAATTGCGCAGTCTGAACTTTTATCTGACCAAAAGATCTTCTATAATATTGAAATAAAAAGTACTCCAGAGGGGGACAATAAATACCATCCAACACCTCAGGTTTTTGCGGATTTATTTATTAAAACAATCCAAGGGCGTATCCCAATGGAAAGACTAACGATCCAAAGTTTTGATTTTAGAGTACTGCGTTATATCCATAAAGCCTACCCGGATTACAAACTAGCGGCTCTGGTCTATAAAGATAGTGTCAAAACAAATTTAGATGCTTTGGGATTTATCCCAGACAGCTACAGTCCAGAACATACGCTATTGACTGCCGAAATTGTAGCGGAATTACAGGCCAAAGGAATGAAAGTTATTCCTTGGACTATTAATGAAGTAAGTCGGATGAAAACGGTACTAGGTTGGGGAGTTGATGGCATCATAACGGATTATCCCGATAGAGGATTGCTCTTTAAAAAATAAGAACTTGCGTCTTGATTTCATTTCTTCCTTAAAGCAACAAAACTATCCTGTTTGGGTGAGGCTACTGAAAAGGTCCTTAACAAATTATATTTCATTAAAAGAGTAGAAAACCTTCATTTTCTACTCTTTTTTTATGCTAAAATGGGAACTGCAAGCAGCAATAAAGCGCGGATAAATTGGCTTTAAATAAAATTCGGACTTTCCCTTGTTTATACCTGTTTTTTGAAAATCCGTTGAATAGAATAGAATTTATTTTGAATAGAACCGTTATCTTGTTACTTTTACCCCATAAATAAACTGTATTATGTCACAATCTGTCCTGTCTTTAAAAAACGTTACCATTTTCCAAGAACAAAAAACTATTTTAGCTCATGTAAATTTGGAGGTAAAACATGGTGAATTCCTGTATATTATAGGAAAAACAGGTTCCGGAAAAAGCAGCTTAATGAAGACCTTGTATGGTGATTTGGCTTTAAAAGAAGGAGAAGGAAGTATTGTTGACTTTGATTTAGCCACCTTAAAAGAAGATGACATTCCGTTTTTGAGAAGAAAAATTGGAATCGTTTTTCAGGATTTCAAATTACTGCCGGACAGAACCATTAAAGACAATATGTTATTTGTCCTGAAAGCTACAGGCTGGACTGATGCTGATGAAATGCAGCGAAAAATTGATGAGGTGCTGGACAAAGTAGCAATGAAAGAGTTTGGCAACAAAATGCCACACCAAATTTCAGGTGGTGAGCAACAACGTGTTGCCATTGCAAGAGCTTTACTCAACGATCCTGAACTTATACTTGCGGATGAACCTACCGGGAATCTGGATCCACAAACCAGTGCTGAAGTCTTGGAAGTTTTAAAAAGCATCAATGCCAATGGAAAAACAGTCATTATGGCCACTCATGATTATGCGTTGCTTATGAAATTCCCTTCGAAAACATTAAAATGTGAAGACGAACGAATTTTTGAAGTAGTGCAACAGAGATCCGTGTAATGCTTTCTATTCTTATTCCAATATACAATTATAATGCATATCCGCTGGTTCAGGAAGTGCAGAAACAGTGTATGGAATCTAAAATTGATTTTGAAATCATCTGTATAGATGATGCATCGGACCAAATCAAGACAAACATCAATTCGATAACTTTATTAACCAACTGTTCTTTTACTGAATTATCCAAAAATATTGGCCGAAGCAAAATTCGAAATTTACTGATCACGAAGTCAAAATATGACTACTTGCTGTTTTTAGATTGTGACTCCATAATTCGCAATAAAAATTATATAACTAAATACTTACTTAATTTAGAAGATTTTGATGTTATTTACGGAGGACGATTGCATCCAGAAAATTGTCCTTCTAGCAGTCAACGATTACGATGGAAATACGGCCGGTTTATTGAAGATCAAACAGTATCAAGCAGAAAACAAACCCCATTTAAATCGTTACTTTTCAATAACACTTTAATTAAAAAGAACTGTTTTGACAAAGTAAAATTTAAAGAAGAACTTTGTGCTTATGGTCACGAAGACACTTTTCTCTCCTATAAACTAAGTACATTTAAGTTTAAAGTAAACCATATTGAAAACCCTGTCGAACATATCGATATCGACACAAATGAAGACTTTGTAAAAAAAACAAAAGAAGCTTTAGAAAATCTTAAGAGTTTATACCTCTTAGACCAAATTGATATTAGATTTATAAGAATGGTTCAACTTTATCATTTTCTAAACAAAACAAAATTAAGCTTTCCCATTTCAAAACTCTTCCCCTTTTTTGAAAAATTTTTATTAAAAAATATCAAAGGAAAAAACCCAAGTCTATTTATTTTTAATGTTTTTAGAGTGGGCTACATCTGCAAATAAAAACCGAAATGACATGATCCACTTTTCTGTAGTAATTCCACTTTTCAACAAGGAAACATTCATTGAAAACACTTTAAAAAGCGTTCTTAACCAAACATTTACTGACTTTGAAGTGATACTGATTGATGATGCTTCAACAGATTCTGGCTTTAGTATTGCAACCTCATTGGCTTCTCCTAAAATAAGAACAATAAAACACGAAACAAACCGAGGACTTTCCGCAACGAGAAATACTGGAATAAAAAATGCCAAAGCAAAATTCATTGCTTTTTTAGATGCCGACGACATTTGGGAAATCAATTTCTTAGAGAAAATATTTTTATTAACAGAAAAATATCCCGAAGCCAAATTATTTGCTACTAATTATTTGGAAATCTATTCTAATACAATAGCACTTCCTCCAAAAACAAACATAAAAAGCGAAAAAATTATTCCAAATTTCTTTGAAGCAAGTTTATGTCAACCTATATATTGTCCCTCAAGTTTATGCGTTGATAAATTAGTTTTTGAAGAAATCGGCTATTATAATGAGGCCATTACATTTGGTGAAGATGTCGATTTTAATATCCGCGCAAATAACTCGTTTACATTAGCGTACTCGCACGAAGCTTGTGTCAAATATATCATGTTCTCAGAAAATCAAATTACGAATTCAACTTTAAAAAACAAGACCATTACCAATTTTGATTCCTATGAAAGAATTGCAAGCGAAAACCCTAGTTTAAAAAAATATTTGGATTTTAACCGCTATATAATGGCTAAACATTACAAAATGGAAAATGATTTAACTAATTTCTATAAAATAAAAAAAAGAATAAATGCTAACTCTAAGATTTCTGGTCTCAATTTAAAACAACGCCTTTTATTAAACTTGCCCTCATTTATGCTTCAATTTTTAAAAAAAGTAAAAACATTTTTTATAAAAAAAGGGATTCGATTTACTACCTACGATTAAGCATTCAAATGCTTTAAATAATCTTCATAATCGCGTATATAATCATCCTCATCAAACACTCCAGAAGAAATAACCAAACATACTGCTCCGGAAGAAAAATTATTAAGTTCGCGCCATACATTTGACTTAATCAATAGTCCTTTATCTGGCTTGTTAAGTGCGATAATTCGCTCTTCTTTTCCGTTTTTCAAAACCACATCAAAACTTCCCGAGAGCGGAATTAACAACTCGAATTGTTCTTTATGAGCATGGCCTCCTCTTTTAGAACTGCTGGGGATATCATAAAGATAATAGACTCTCTTTATTTCAAAAGGAACTACATCATTTTCTATAATTGAAATATTACCCCTATTGTCCTCTATTTTTGGTATCTGAATGATTTCTATATTCATAAAGCTAACTTACATTAATTTTCAAATAATCCAACCATTGCTTTCCTATTTTATCTAATGAAAAAGGGGCTACACTCTGACACGAATTACTCTTACAATAATCATATAACTCATTATTTTCTACAAAGAGATTCATCGCTTCAGTTAGTTTTTCAAAATTTTGGTTTTCAACTAAAAGTCCGTTACTTTTATCAATAATAATTTCATTTGGGCCAGAAAAACAATCAAATGCAACTACAGGAGTACCTACTCCTAATGATTCCATTATTACATTGGGAAACCCTTCATTTTTACTACATAAAACTAAAAAAAGAGTATTTTTATAATATGGAAATGGATTTTCAACAAATCCTTTAAAAATAACAAAATCTTTCACTCCTAATTGTTCTGCTAAATGGATGTATTTTTGCTTATTCTCACCTTCTCCCAAAAAAACAAGCTTAATATTTTGATCAGATAAATTTGATTTTGTATAGGCTAAAATTAATTTGTCAAATTGCTTTATATCAGTGCTCATCCTCCCTATCGCCAATATGTAATCTGAATCGGCAAAAGAAGATTGTTTTTGCAAATTGGCGGTTGCCCTTAAATCAACAGGATTATAAATACAGTCAACTTTATTGGCCAATTTTTTAAATAAAATTTCATTTCTAATCGCTTTTGAAACAGTTACAACATTTTTTTTGTTATAAATTAAATTGGAAAGAAATGCCGATTTAGGAAAATAATATTCTAAAACTCCACTATGAACGGTATAAAATATTTTTGAAGAGTAAACAGTATTGGAAATTAAAAATTCCCAGAAAAAATTTGTACGCATTCTAAAATCAATTACGAAATCAAAATTATTGCTTTTAATAAATTTTTTAAACACTAAAAATTGACTTAATTTTCTAAAAATAAAGAAAGATCCTGGGCTTGTTTTTCCTAAATTCAGTAAAGTCCCAGAAAATTTATAGGAAACACAATTAGTAAAAATACAATTTTCAACTTCTAAACCTGAATCTTTAAAATAAATCGACAATAATGCGTGCACTTTTTCTGCTCCACCTTGCGCCAAACTATCTCCAATTAAAGCAATTTTAATTTTTTGGTTTTGTTTAATCATTTTTGATTTGTAATTTCGAACAAATATAATAATTCATGCGGATTTTACTTCTTGGCGAATATAGTTGTTTACATAATTCTTTAAAAGAGGGACTTATTAATCTTGCACATGAGGTAACGATTGTGGGTAATGGAGATGGTTTCAAGAAATACCCAATTGATTTCAATATCGATGCAAAATGGAGTAAATCTAAATTGATTAACATTCCACGACAAATCATTTATCGCCTTTTTAAATATGATTTTGCTCAGTTAGAATATGGCATTCGCTTTTATTTTTTGTTGTCAAAACTTAAAAACTTTGATGTTGTTCAATTAATTAGTGAAACCCCGATTCAAACAAACATAAAACTTGAATATTATCTTTTAAGAAGAATTAAAGAGCAGAATAATAAAATGTTTTTATTGTCCTCTGGAGCTGACGTAATTTTCACACAGGCCTTGATAGACAACAAATTCCGTTATTCACTTTTAGATCCTTATTTTAAAAACCCCTTACTTATTGAAGAATACAGACATGTGCTAAAGTATTTAGATTGCGACCATAAGGAGCATCATCGAAAAATTTATTCCCTAATCCAAGGTGTTATCGCAACCGATATCGATTATGTAATTCCATTGAAAGAAAATCCAAAGTATTTAGGATTAATTCCAAATCCAATCAATTTAGAAAAACTTTCGTATTTTGAAAACAAAGTCATAGATAAAATTGTCATTTTTCATGGAATTAATCGGTGGAATTACCATAAAAAAGGAAATGACATTTTCGAAGAAGCACTATCCATTATCAAAAACAAGTTTGGAAGTAAGGTAATAATAACAATTGTTGAGAATATTCCGTACCAAAATTACATCAAACTTTATGATGACGCGCACATTTTGTTAGATCAGGTTTATGCGTATGATCAAGGATATAATGCATTAGAGGCTATGGCAAAAGGAAAGGTGGTTTTTACAGGTGCCGAAAGTGAGTTCATGGCGCATTATCAATTAATTGAAATAGTTGCTATAAATGCACTGCCTGAAGTGAATGAAATTGTCAAAGCGCTTTCATTTTTAATTGAAAACCCCAAAGAAATAACAACCATTGGAAAAAGAGCCAGAACTTTTGTAGAAAAAGAACACGATTACATTAAAATTGCTGATCACTATTTACGTGTTTGGAATGAAAATTAAACGTATAACTCATACCCTACAATTTCCAAAATAATTCCCACTACTTCATTTACTTAGTATACCAACTTTACTTGCAATATAAATACAGTAAAACTACAATTATTTAACTTTAAATAATTACTTTCGAAATGTTTTATATTTTATTCAATCAAACTTTTTTAATCAATATACATGAATACTAATATAATATCGGACAAGGCAATAATTGGGTTGAATGTTGAAATCGGACATTTCTGTATCATCGAAGACGATGTGATTATTGGCGACAATACGATTATCAAGAATTATGTTGAATTGAGGAAAGGCACCATTATTGGAAAAAACGGCTATATCGATTCAAGAGTTTCATCATCAGGTAATTGCGTAATTGGCAATAATGTAACCATTCGATACGATAGTATAATAGCAAGAGGAGTTAAAATTGGTGATAACACCTACATTTCCCCTAAAATGATGTCTAACAATTTAGACACCGATATGCATCAAATTGGAGGTGCTGACATTGGTTCTAATGTATTTATAGGTACCAACTGTGTTCTGCAGCATGGAATAAAAATTGGCAATGATTCCATTCTAGGATCTATGTCCTTCATAAACAAAAATGTACCAGAAAACGAAGTGTGGTTTGGAAATCCTGCTAAATTTTATAAAAAAAACGAGTAATAAATGTCAAAGTGTTCCTTTTTCTAAATGAAAAATTACCAATCAATAATTTTATACTTTTTTAAAAGTTCTTTTTCACCATCCCAGTCACGGGTATAATTTTTCTTTAAGAGTTTCGCAGGTACGCCACCCATTAAAATATTACTGCCTAAACTCGTATAATCTTTATTGCATAATGTATTAGAAGCAATCACGCAGAAGTCTGGCGTTTTTGTATTGGGCATTATAGAAACCCTATTAGATACCGCATTATGAGAACCTATAAAAATAGACCCTTGTATGGGGTAATATTCACCCGTCTCACTATTCATCATGGGATGAGAATTTGTGTCAATAATTTGCGACTCATATCCTATTCCTGCCCAATCTCCTAAATGTACTTCTTGGGTACAAACCAACTTAACATCCGAACCTAAACAAGACATATAGCCGAATTCGCAATGCGCATTCTCACCTACATACAGTAGAACATCTTTACCAATATGCAGAGGCCCATTTATAACTAACTTTCCTAGTAAATAAATTTCGGCTGTCCCTTTAGCTCTTTTAGCAATTTCAAAATACTGTCCATAACTAACCATACCCATTTTTATAGGAGCATTAATTATTACCTCTCCTTTTATTGACTGAAAACTCACTTTTCCGAAGAAAACAAATGGTAGTTTTTTTGCAGTATTAAAAGGGAATTTTTTAAAATTAAAATATACCGTTTTGGTCCAGTTTACGGAATAATACAGTTGTAACCGATGATAAAAAAATCTTACTTTTCTGTAAACATTCTTAAGTATTTCAATCATTCTTTTTCTTAATTATGGCATTGAACAATTCTTTTAATGCGGTCTTTTTGTTCATTTCAAATAAAACAAAAACAATCGACACTACTACCATTAGTGACATTAAGCCATACTTTAAAATTGGATTTGGGAGGTATCGGAACAAAAAAGTTGCCACACACAGCAAGATGCAAACTAAATAAGTGTTATAAAAATCGCTTTCAAAATAAAACCCATATCTTTTTTTGGTGATTATTTTTAAACCCAAAAAATGAATGAAATAATAAAGCAAAAAACTAAATCCAAGACCTTCCAAACCGTAATAATAATACCCTAAAATATTCAAAATAAGCGAAATGCTATTAAATCCAACAGCAGTTCGCATAAACATTTTAGAATCGCCTTTGGCAATCAAAATATAACCCATTGACCACGAAACGGCCCGAAACAACATTGCTAATATTCCAAAACAAACCATTGAAATAATGGCGTTAAATTCCGGTGTAAATATAATTTTAACAATCAACGGAATGAACGTTAAAAATAAAATGATTACCGGTGTAATAATTAATATTGAAACAAACGATTGCTGAACAACACTGGTTCTTACTTTTTCATTATCCGTACTAATGAACGCTAATCTTGGAAAATAATCGGTACTCATGACCGTAAAAATTACTCCCACATAGGAATTCAACAAGGTGAAACCGGCATTGTAAAACCCAACTTGTTCTAAACCACCCCATTTTCCAACAAAAATTTGAATCAAATACGTTGATAACAAGGTCAGCAAACCACTTAATGTCAATAAAATACCAAGTCTAATAATACTTTTTCCTTCGGTATTTCCTTGTTCTTTGGAAAACACATTTTTTTCAATTGGTATTTTTTTCGAATAATAAAAAGAAACCAATAGTGAGGCTAAAGAGGCAACTATGATGGTCGGGACAATGGCATCAATCCGGTAATAATAATACAACGGAATTGAAACTAACAACCCCAATCCATTTCCATAAAAATTAGCTTTGGCTAAAAGCCGCATTTTTCTTAAACCCTGCAAAACAACCAGCTGGCCAATCATTAATTGCCGGAACAACAAGGTGATCGAAATAAAAACAAAGGTAAAAGTATGATTCGAATTCCCAAAAGTAATTTGGCTCAGCCAACTAGAAAATAGGATCACAAGAACGCATCCTAAAATCCCGGTTAGTACTGCGAGCTTTTTTATAAGTGCTGCTACAGATGCAATCGTACTTAAATTGTCGTTTTTGTAGCTACTGGAAAGGTGTTTTACACCACTGGTTTCAATCCCTAAACCAGTAACGCCGCCCACAAGATTTATAGCCGAGTTCAACAAAGAAATAATCCCCATTCCCTCAGGCCCAATAAAAACAGCAATACACTTAGTCCGGATGACTCCAATAATAATCATAAAAAACTGAACGCCCCCAAAAAGCGAAGTCGTTTTTACAATGCGATGATATGACGTTTTACTATCGGACACTTTTTAATATGTATTTAAAATTGCAATAATAT
This sequence comes from Flavobacterium sp. RSP49, assembly GCF_003968735.1. Classification (NCBI taxonomy): domain Bacteria; kingdom Pseudomonadati; phylum Bacteroidota; class Flavobacteriia; order Flavobacteriales; family Flavobacteriaceae; genus Flavobacterium; species Flavobacterium sp. RSP49. Next base: position 12,952 of record NZ_RYDN01000038.1, read on the forward strand.
GACGAACCTCCTCCGATGTCAAGGCAGGACTTATGGGCAAACTCAAAACTTCTTCATGAATTTTTTCAGTAATTGGAAAGGACAACATATTCCATCCCGCAGTCTCAGAAGAGAAAGCTTTTTGACGGTGGGGCGAAACTGGATAATGGATAACCGTTTGAATTCCGTTTTGACGTAAATATTCTTGTAAATCCGTTCTATCCTGAGTTCGAATGACAAATAAATGAAAGACATGATTGTTTGACAAATCCCAAAATGGAAGTGTTATTTTATCGTTTTTTATTTCGGATAAATAGCGATTGGCAATTGTTCTTCGGCGGTCGTTCTCAGCATTTAAAAACGGTAATTTCACATTTAAAAAAGCAGCTTGCAATTCGTCTAATCTGGAGTTTATCCCTACATAGTCATTATAATATTTGGCTTCCGATCCGTAATTTCGCAGCGACTGAATAACCCTGGCTAATTCAGAATCATTAGTCGTAACGGCACCGGCATCGCCTAATGCCCCTAGATTTTTCCCAGGATAAAAACTATAGGCTTGGGTTTTTGGCTTTTGGTTTTGGGTCTTCGCACTTTCATCTTCAAAGGAAGCCCCGTGAGCCTGAGCCGCATCTTCTACTACTAATAAATTGTTTGCTGCAGCAATTTCATTTATTTTCTCCATTTCTGCCAGCTGTCCGTAGAGATGAACGACTAGAATAGCTCCTGTTTTAGAAGTGATTTTTGCTGTAATTAAATCGGGATCCAAGTTATAGGTTTCTAATTTTGGCTCGCTCAGAACCGGAATTAAATCTGCTTGCAAAATAGCGAGAATACTGGCAATGTACGTGTTTGCTGGCACAATGACTTCGTCCCCTTTTTGCAGTTTTCCTAACACGATATAGGCTTTAAAAACGAGCACTAAAGCATCAAAACCATTTCCCGTCCCAATACAGTATTTTGTTCCGCAATAAGCCGCAAAATTGGTTTCAAACTCGCTGACTTCATTCCCTAAAATATACCAACCATTCGCTAAAAACCCTTTTAATTTTTCCTGAAAAGCGGTTTCATAGGGCTTGTTTGTTTTTTTTAAATCTAAAAATGGTATCATACTAGATTCATTTTATAAAAGTCTTGGCCATATACCGTGCAGCCTAATTCTTCTTTTTGTTTCAAAAGTCCGGCATGAAATCCGCTTTCATTAGTATCATTTACAATACCCATATCAAAAAAAAGCATGCCTTGTTTTTTGTATTTTTCTATTAAAGTAATAAATGCAAAATCCAATGCGCGCAACTCCTCGCCTTTTTTAGTGGTGGCTCCATATTGTGATTTCACCACCTTTTCGGTTTCAAACAGGGTCACTCCGGCAACTATTACATCGTCATAATACACTGAAAATTGTTTGATGTTTTGCGGAAATAATATCTTTAATTTTGTGATTTCTTGCAAGGTATGAACTGGTTTTGCATTGTATTTTTCACGCAATCTTGGTTCTAAAACCAATTCCCAGAAAGAGTCCGGCTCCGCTTCCTCGACAAGTTGCAAGTCAAATACTTCCATTTTTCTCAAATGCTTCAATTTACTTTTAGAAACCGTCAAAGGCATTGCTAAATTAATGGCCAAATTCATTTCTTTCTTCTCCAGAAAAGCACCTTTTTTAAGCAAGAAAAACTCCATTTCAGCATTTCCTTTTGAAAGATAAAAAAAAGGGATTTGTTTCAAATAAAAGGATTGGATGCTATGGTCTTTAAAAAAAGACAAAACACAGTCTACAAGTTCCGCTACTATTTCTGCTTTTATTATCGCTGAATAAACCAAGCCGCCATAGGTCAAACCCTGATGTGAAAAAATGCTGTTTTCCAATTTATTAGCTGGCAAAACTGCTACCAGTTTTTGTTTGTCATAAATAAGTACTGAAAAATCTTCAAAGCGATCCTCATGGTATTCCATAAAATCACGGTGAAACAAAAAGGTTGCATTTTTGGCTTGACCAATAAAGGAATTCCAATGGGCATAATCGCTTTTTTGATATCGTTTGACGGTATAATTTTTCACGCTTTGGTTTTAGACTTTGTGAAAGTAATCATTTTTTATTTAGGTTCTAAAGTGGGCAGATACCATTTGAATTTTACGGCCATCAACCGAATCACAATAATAAAAATCGACGTTGTTATGTATAAAATATCCTTATCCAAATTAAATTCCCGAAGCATAAAAAACAGCATTCCGCCCAGAATACAAATCGTGGCGTAAATTTCCCGTCTGAAAATCACCGGAATATCGTTGCATAAAATATCCCGAATAACCCCTCCAAAACAAGCTGTGATCGTTCCTAATGCAATGCATATAACAGGATGCAAACCAATATTTATTCCTTTTTCAAGACCAATTAATGTGAAAACGCCCAGCCCGACGGTATCAAATAAAAACAAAGAAGTGCGCAAACGATCAAATTTTTTCCTGAAAATAATCGACAAAACAAACCCCAAAAAAATCACATACACGTAATTCAGGTCCAGCATCCAGCCCACGGGCGTCCTACCAATCATAACATCTCGCAAGGTTCCGCCGCCAACAGCCGTTACAAACGCAATGATGAACACCCCAAAAGGATCGAGTTTTTTACTCATAGCGGTCAATGCGCCTGACATGGTAAAAGCAATCGTACCGACAAAGTCTAGAAAGTAAAACATTTAGATTGAAATTTTTTAATTTTGGAATTTTGACAAAAATAAAGAAAATACTCGTAAAAATAACCAAAGCAACTGGCATTAATGCTGCTATTGCTTCCAAATAAATATTCGGATCAGATTAGAAAACTGGATTTTCTCTGTGTATCTTTGTCGTGTTTAATTAAATAGAGGAAAGCCTTGAAACAAATTACTTCGATACAAAATCCGCACATAAAATCCTTAGTGCAATTGCAGGAAAAAGCAAAAGCACGCAAACAATCCGGTACTTTTTTGATAGAGGGAAAACGGGAAATTTCAATTGCAATCAAAGGCGGTTACGAAATAGAAACTTTATTGTTTTTACCTGAACTTTGTTCCGAGACCGAAGCGCATCAATTGTCTGAAAATGCAGAATTGATCGAAATCAATAAAGAAGTCTACCAGAAACTGGCTTATCGCGATACCACCGAAGGTATTTTGGCTATAGCCAAAACCAAATCATTGCGATTATCCGATTTAGAATTATCCGAAAACCCATTGATTCTAGTTGCTGAAGCACCTGAAAAACCGGGAAACATTGGCGCTTTGTTGCGCACTGCGGATGCTGCTAATCTGGATGCCGTGATTATTGCCAACCCAAAAAGCGATTTATACAACCCAAATATTGTGCGTTCCAGCGTAGGTTGTTTGTTTACCAACCAAATTGCAACCGGAACTACAGCAGAAATTATTGCTTTTTTGAAGGAACGAAAAATCAATTTTTATTGTGCAACCCTACAAAACTCCACTTCCTATCATACCCAAGATTACACCACACCAACGGCTTTAGTAGTAGGAACAGAGGCAACTGGCTTGACAGTAGCATGGCGAGAAGAAGCCACCCACAATATTATTATTCCAATGCAGGGCGAAATCGATTCGATGAATGTTTCCGTTGCTGCAGCCATCTTGATCTTTGAAGCCAAAAGACAACGGGGATTTTAGACTGAAGATGAATGCTTTTTCAATAGGAGATTTCAAAATTCTCATTGGCATAACTAAAGACAATTGGTTTAGAGAAGGACTACTTTTAGTTAAAAGAGAAATTTCATTTTGCTTCCAAACGTTCGCCACAGCCTTCCGGTACTATTTTTTCTGCAAAGCCACTAATTGTGTGGTAAAATGAAATAATATGTATTTTCATGCTGATGTGCATTTATTTTTAAAATGCAACACAACTGGAAAAGCAGTCTGAATCACAATTAAACCCATTTCCGGACGGACTGATTTTAATTATGACTTTTATTATTTAACGTTTAAAAAAATCCTGTAATATCGTGCTTAAATAAAATTGCATATCTGCTAACTTATTGCTATTTTTAGGAAATGAACCATGCTGTTATGACCGAAATAGATTTAGAAAAAGAAAATAAAGCTATTGCTCAGGAGTACAAAGAGTTACTTCGAATAAGCTATCAAACTTTGAGTGATGAGGACAAAAAACTTATCCGAAAAGCCTTTGATGTATCTGTAGAAGCCCATAAAGAGCAACGCAGAAAGTCCGGTGAAGCCTACATTTTTCATCCTATCGCTGTAGCAAAAATTGTTGCTTCAGAAATAGGTTTGGGAGCAACCTCTATTGCAGCTGCATTATTGCACGATGTGGTCGAGGATACACCCACTACAATTCAGGATATCGAGCGCTTATTTAATCCTAAAGTAGCCCAAATTGTTGAAGGATTAACAAAAATATCGATGGTGCAAAGAGATCTGAACGTTTCAATGCAAGCCGAAAATTTTCGCAAGATGATTTTGACACTAAATGATGATGTGCGCGTAATCCTGATTAAACTTGCTGATCGCCTGCACAACATGCAAACCATGGATTCGATGCAAGAGGACAAGCAGACTAAAATTGCATCTGAAACCCTGTACATTTATGCGCCATTGGCCCATCGATTGGGTTTGTACAATATCAAGACAAAACTGGAAGATTTAGGGTTAAAATATACGGAACCAGCAGTATACAATGAAATCGTAAGTAAAATAAAAGAAACTAAAGAGGAGCAGGATGCGTATATTGAGGCTATTTCAAATGTTTTGAAAACATCCTTAGATACTGAAGAAATTGATTATATCATAAAAGGCCGGCCAAAATCAATCTACTCCATCCGGAGAAAGATGCAGGCTCAAAATGTAAGTTTTGACGAAGTGTATGATAAATTTGCACTCCGAATTGTTTACAAATCAACTCCCCATGACGAAAAATTCATAGCCTGGAAAATATACTCCATTGTAACGGACCACTACAGGCCTAGCCCGAGTAGGTTGCGCGATTGGATTTCGTCCCCAAAATCTACTGGCTACGAAGCCTTGCATATTACCGTAATGGGTCCCAAAGGGCGCTGGATTGAAGTTCAGGTACGCAGCGAACGCATGGATGAAATTGCCGAAAAAGGATATGCTGCGCACTACAAATATAAAAATGGCACTACCGAAGAAAGTGGTTTGGATGTCTGGCTCAATCTACTAAAAGAAGCCTTAGAGAATTCTGAGACAAATGCAGTAAATTTTGTGGAGGATTTCAAGATGAATTTATATTCAAAAGAAATTTTTGTTTTTACCCCAAAGGGAGAAATAAAATCCTTGCCCAAAGGCGCTACATCGCTTGATTTTGCCTTCAGCATTCACTCCGAAATAGGCATTCGCACCAGGGGAACACGTGTAAACGGGAAATTAGTCCCGCTGAATTTCGAATTAAAAAGTGGTGATCAAATTGAAGTAATCACGTCACAACATCAAAAACCAACGATCAACTGGCTGGATTATGTGACCACTTCAAGAGCCAAAACTAAGATAAAAAATGTTTTAAACGAGAACACCAAGAAAATTGGAGAAGAAGGAAAAGAACTGCTGACGCGTAAACTAAAGCATTTAAAAATAACGTTAAATGAATCTGTAGTTAATGAGCTAGTCAATTTTTTTAAGTTAAAAACAAGCTTAGATTTATTTTACAGAGTAGGGATTGGCGCTATAGAAAACCAACAACTCAAAGATTATGCCGCCCAAAAAAGCAATACTTTTATTAATTTTTTCAAGAATAAAATAAAACGAACCGCCAGCACAGCTGATGAGGACATTCATAAACCAATAATAAGTAGCAATTATGACATACTCGTATTTGGCAAAGAACATGACAAACTAGATTATAAATTATCCCCGTGTTGCAACCCAATTCCCGGGGATGACGTGTTTGGATTTGTCACGATAAACGAAGGGATAAAAGTGCATAAAAAAGATTGCCCAAACGCAATTGGAATGCAATCCAACTATGCCTACCGGATCATGACGGCCAAATGGATTGACTCTTCCCAAGAAGAATTCAAGGCCATCATAAACATAACCGGAATGGATGTTTTAGGACTAACCAACCAGCTGACAAAAGTGATTTCGAATAATATGCATGTGAACATCCAGAGTATTTCTTTGAGCACTGATGCGGGTATATTTCAAGGACAAGTGGCGGTAATTGTACGGAACAATACGATCTTAAAAAAATTAATCAATAATATCAAAAAAATTGACGGAATAGATAAGGTAACCCGAGTTTATAAAACCTAGAAAAGTTGCTTGTTTTTTAAATAATATAGCTTTTCCCGCCTGAAACAGAACAAACTTGAAACTAAACAAACCGGAAACTTTAATCTTTAAACTAAAAAAATTATCTTTGCCAGTATATGACACTCATTTCCACAGATAACAACAAGAACCAAGAAATTGTAAAAAATGTTTTTACAATGTATCTTGAGAAAAAAAGACATCGCAAAACGCCTGAACGTTATGCTATTCTTCAGGAAATTTACGATAGTGAAGAACATTTTGACGTAGAGAATCTCTACATCAAAATGAAAAATAAAAACTATCAAGTTAGTAGGGCAACCCTTTACAATACGATCGAATTATTATTGGACTGTGCTTTAGTGCGCAAACACCAATTTGGACAGAATCAGGCACATTACGAAAAATCATATTTTGACAAACAGCACGATCACATTATCATGACTGATACCGGTGAAGTAATCGAGTTTTGTGACCCTAGAATCCAAAGCATCAAAAAAACAATTGAGGAAATTTTCGATATAGAAATTACAAATCACTCCTTATACCTTTACGGTGTAAAAAAGGAAAAGAATACTCTGGACGAACAAGATCGTTCCTAATTATAAAAATTAACTACAAATAACATATAGAATGACGGTAGATTTATTACTAGGGTTGCAATGGGGAGATGAAGGAAAAGGAAAAATTGTGGATGTTCTTACTTCGAAATATGACATTATTGCACGTTTTCAAGGAGGTCCAAATGCCGGACACACTTTAGAATTTGATGGAATAAAACATGTTCTTAGAACTATTCCTTCCGGTATTTTTCATAAAACTGCTGTAAACATCATTGGAAACGGAGTTGTAATTGATCCTGTAGTTTTTCAAAAAGAAATTGAAGGCCTTGAAAAATTTAAATTAGACATCAAAAACAAATTAATCATTTCAAGAAAAGCGCATTTAATTTTACCAACGCACCGCTTGTTAGATGCCGCATCAGAAGCATCTAAAGGAAAAGCAAAAATTGGTTCTACTTTAAAAGGAATTGGCCCTACTTATATGGACAAAACCGGAAGAAACGGAATCCGTGTGGGTGATATTGAATTAGAAGATTTTACAGATCGTTACAGAGCTTTGGCTGACAAGCACGAAGCCATGATAAAATTCTATGATGTTGCGATACAATACAATTTAGAAGAATTAGAAAAAGAATTTTTTGAAGCTATCGAAGAGCTAAAAAAATTAGACTTTATTGATAGCGAAGAATATTTACACCAAGCGCAAAAAGCAGGTAAATCAATATTATGTGAAGGAGCCCAAGGTTCGTTATTAGATGTTGATTTTGGAACCTATCCATTTGTGACTTCCTCTAATACAACTGCCGCAGGCGCTTGTACCGGTTTAGGGATTGCTCCAAATAAAATCAAGGAAGTATACGGCATCTTCAAAGCCTATGTAACACGCGTTGGAAGTGGCCCGTTCCCTACTGAACTTTTTGACGAAGATGGTGCAACTATGGCCCGTGCTGGAAATGAATTTGGATCGGTAACCGGCAGACAAAGACGTTGTGGCTGGTTAGACTTAGTAGCACTGAAATATGCGGTTCAAGTGAATGGTGTAACCCAACTGATGATGATGAAAGGGGATGTCCTTTCAGGATTTGAAACGTTGAAAGTATGTACGGAATACAATTATAAAGGAGAAAATATTTCACATTTCCCATACAACATTGAACCAGAAAATGTAACTCCAGTGTATCAGGATTTCAAAGGATGGAAACAAGATTTGACTGGTATGACCACATATGATGAGTTACCAATCGAATTAAAAGAATACATTGAATTCATCGAAAAAGAAGTAGAAGTGCCTATCAAAATTGTTTCTGTAGGTCCAGACAGAAAGCAAACGATTCTGAAATAAGATTATGAAACGTCCCGATAAATCGGGACGTTTTTTTTAGTTTTATGCTTGTCCGTTTAGTTGCCTACAATTCATTCCATTGATGATTAACTCCAGCAATGATTAGTCTTTCCATTG
>NZ_RYDN01000039.1:0-19858 GCF_003968735.1 Flavobacterium sp. RSP49
CCGCTTCACATAGCGTGTTTCTTCATGTTTTTCCATTAGGATACTTTTTGTGTATCGCTATTTCAGGACGGGACAGTAAAAGCATAAAAAAAGGACTCCTTTTCAGAAGTCCTTTTTTTATTTAACAAACAGATTATACTGATTGTTCTTTCTTTGCTTTTCTTTCTTTATACATTTCCCATAATGCCCCGCCAATCCAATATTGAACGAAACCTACAAGAAAAAACATTAACCAAAATCCTATAGTAAGAATGGTTAAGAAAAGTAAAAAGCCTAAATACTGTGAAAATTCAAACATGTTTTCCGGAATTTTTGAATGTAGCCACAAATGTAAGTTTATTTCCTTTTCGTACCAATAAAAAACCATAAAAACTATCAATCAATTTTTATAAAAAAGGAATTATCCGTATTTTTGAGCTCAGAATTTGGAGCTGTTTCCCGCTGTACACTCCAATCTTTTCTTTTTGAAAGTAAAAAGAAAAGGATTTCCGTTGCCATCGGGGCTAAAAACACAGTAAACGACATCATTATTTTTAAATAACAACAAAATGAAATTCAGAATAGAAAAAGACACCATGGGTGAAGTTCAGGTTCCCGCTGAAAAATACTGGGGTGCACAAACAGAACGTTCCAGGAACAACTTCAAAATAGGTCCTTCGGCTTCGATGCCAAAAGAAATTGTTGAAGGTTTTGCGTATCTTAAAAAAGCAGCGGCTTATGCCAATTGTGATTTAGGAGTTTTACCAGTCGAAAAAAGAGATGCCATTGCTGCGGTTTGTGATGAAATTCTAGCCGGAAAACTAGATGATGAGTTCCCATTGGTAATTTGGCAAACAGGTTCTGGTACGCAAAGCAACATGAACGTGAACGAAGTTGTAGCCAATCGTGCGCAAGTTCTCAAAGGATTCAACATTGGCGAAGGCGAACAATTCATCAAAGCCAATGATGATGTGAATAAATCCCAATCTTCAAATGACACCTTCCCTACCGGAATGCACATTGCAGCCTACAAAGCAGTAGTTGAAGTTACTATTCCCGGAGTTGAAAAATTAAGAGACACGCTTCATGCCAAAGCAGTTGAATTTAATACAGTAGTCAAAATAGGTCGGACACATTTAATGGATGCTACGCCACTAACATTAGGTCAGGAAATTTCAGGATATGTAGCACAATTGAACTACGGTTTGAAAGCGGTTAAAAATACATTGGTACACTTATCCGAAGTAGCTTTAGGAGGAACAGCCGTAGGAACAGGATTGAATACTCCTGATGGATACGATGTAAAAGTTGCTGAATACATCGCTGAATTTACCGGACATCCATTTGTAACTGCCGAAAATAAATTTGAAGCACTTGCCGCACACGATGCCATTGTAGAAACGCACGGTGCCTTAAAACAACTAGCCGTTTCATTGAATAAAATTGCCAATGACGTCCGTATGCTGGCTTCTGGACCACGTTCCGGAATTGGAGAAATCCTTATTCCTGAAAATGAGCCGGGATCTTCCATCATGCCAGGAAAAGTAAACCCAACACAATGTGAAGCATTGACAATGGTTTGCGCACAAGTCATGGGAAATGATGTTGCCATCGCTGTAGGAGGAATGCAAGGTCACTATGAACTAAATGTTTTCAAACCTTTGATGGCTGCAAATTTCTTGCAATCAGCGCGATTACTTGGTGATGCCTGTATGTCTTTTGACGAACATTGCGCACAAGGTATTGCACCTAACTACAAACGTATTCAAGAATTAGTTGACAACTCATTGATGTTAGTTACGGCTTTAAATACTAAAATTGGGTATTACAAATCAGCTGAAATTGCTCAAACTGCACATAAAAACGGAACAACTCTTAAAGAAGAAGCAGTTCGTTTAGGATACGTAACTCCAGATGATTTTGATGCGTGGGTTAAACCCGAAGATATGGTGGGAAGCCTTAAATAATTAATTATCAAGTTGAATTTTTAATTATTAATAATCAGCTATAAATTAAAAACCCTGCAATATAATGTTGCAGGGGTTTTTGTTATAGATTTATATTCTGATAGCAAAATTTAAAAATTGATTTTTGATTACACGACTAATTATCTGAATACATTTTTTTATCCTATAAGTCAGATACGTTTCTTTAGGCTTTGACAAAGTGGTGATAAGTAATAACCATGGTATAATGTCGTATTTTAAAATCAAGATAAAATTACATAACAATCTGATTTAAAGTTTTTTTACTTAAAGTTAATTCTTTTGACTTTACGACTTTTAAACTTTTGACTTACATAGTTTTTATTTCTTATTAATTGTATCCATAACTTCTTTCATAATTCGAACGCTTTTCAATTTGTCTTCATGATCAAAAATTGGGCTTGTAATCATCAATTCATCAATTTGCGTATATTCGATAAATTGTTTCAATTCTGTTTCTAATTTCTTTTTGTTACCTACAAACGAACAAGCAGTCATTTGATTCACATGAAAATGTTCTTCTTCACGCATAATCCCATCTAGCGAATCAACAGGCGGTTGTAATTGTTTTCTATCATTCCGAATCAAGTTCAAAAACATTTGAGTCAAACTGGTTGATAATTTTTCTGCTTCTTCATCCGTATCCGCAGCTATGGCGTTTACACAAGCCATAGTTTTGGGTGCTTCTAAATATTGGGAAGGTTTGAAATTTTCTCGATAAAACTCAAATGCCTGATGCATTAGTTTGGGTGCAAAATGTCCTGCAAAGGCATACGGTAATCCATTGGCAGCAGCCAAAGCAGCACTATCCATACTGGAACCTAAAATCCAAATGGGAACATTCGTTCCTTCGGCAGGAAAAGCACGTACTTTAGCCGTAGCATTATCTTCCGAGAAAAATTCCTGTAACGCAGCTACATTTTGAGGAAATCGCTGCGATTGCTCAAAGAAATCTTTCCGAATCGCTTGTGCTGTTAATCCATCTGTTCCCGGCGCTCTTCCTAATCCTAAATCAATCCTGTTGGGGAACAATATTTCTAAGCTTCCAAACTGTTCCGCTATAATTAACGGAGCATGATTGGGCAACATTATTCCGCCGGAACCTACCCGGATATTCTGAGTCTGACTGGCAATATAACCAATCAGGACTACCGTTGCTGTACTGGCTACATTAGCCATATTATGATGTTCGGCTAACCAAAAACGGTCGTACTCTAAACTGTCTGCCAGTTGCGCCAGTGCTGTTGTTTTTTGAAATGTTTCGCTCGCATCGCTATCTTGAGTAATTAATGCTAACTCTAATATGGAAATTGGAATCTTTTTAGTCATTATAAATTTCTGATTTTATACAAAAATAATCATTTTCGGTCGAGCCAAAAATTGTCTGGTGTTAATTGATTTATAATATTATAAAACCAAAAAAAACCATGTCTAAAAACTTTTAATAAAAAAACCGGCAACGTTGTATTGTAGGTTTTGAATTTAAAAGAAAAAAAATTATTTCCCATCAACATAATTTTGTAAATAACTAAATCGTGGAGTCAGTTTTCCGTTTTCAGTTATTTTGGCTCTTTGCAAAATTCCATCTTTATCTCCATTGAAAAATGCAGGAATTACATACTCCATGAACATTTCTCCAAATCCTTCACTGGCATCTTTAGGCAATTCACAGGGCAAATTATCAACTGCCATAACCACAATTGCCGCAGGATGAAACACATCCACTTCTTTATCTTCATTTGGCACATACCCATAGAGAGGTTCAGCAATTGTTGATGATCTGAGGGTACAGGCTATTGGCCCATTCACATCACAGGAAACATCAGCCACTACTTTGATCCTACAATCATTGGCTTTAAGCATTTCTCGAGTCAAAATCACAGGAGCTTCATTGGCATGAAAATGTCCTGTTATATAGATATCAGACACTTTTGTAAATCTTTCGAAATCAGAAACATATTCTTTTGGATTGTGATAAAAATCAGTAAAATCTAAAACCTGCCCGTCTTTTCTTTTGTTATATTCTAAGACATCTATTTGAGTATAAACAGGCTGCGAATAGTTTTTAGTTAAATAATTCTCTACCGAAACTTCCTTTATTTTTATAGCATCCAAAATTTCTTTAGCTCCGTTTCCCACTTTTCCAGTTCCTGTAATAACAAATTTTAAAGGCGGTAACACTAATCGTTTTATATGTGCTATTAAGGCTTCTTTATCGGACAGTGTTTCTGCTTTTGGCAATTTGAACAATTCGAATTTTATTCCAAAAGCACGAATACTGTTGTATGCCCCTACTATTCCTGCATAACGACCAAAACCAATTAACCTGCGATTGTTAGCATCTACAATTGTTTCATAATCATACAAATCGATATTTTTTTCTAAAACAGCCTGCAATAATTTTCTGTTATAGGGCTGTTCTTTTATGGTATGCGAAAAAAAGAAATAGGATTTGTTAGGGATCAAATTTTCTATCGGTACTTCTTTTACCCCAAACAAAACATCACAATCACTGATATCATCAGTCAATTCGATGCCTTGATTTTCATATTGAGAGTCGGTAAAAACTCTAATATCAGAGTATTCTACCTTTACCATACACTCTTGATACTGTTGTTTCAGCTTTGTTAATTCATCAGGTGAAAAAACAACTCTTCTGTCAGGTGGATTTTTTCGTTCTTTTAAAATTCCAAATTTCATACGTTTTGAATGCTTTAGATTTAGTTTAATATAACTTAATGATGTTTATTTGTTACAAATATAACGATTTAAGCGAATTTGAATTTATTTTAAAATAAAATTCTGTAAGCGGTACACTCCTAGTCACTGAAGTACAAAATGATACAAAAATGAACACCTTGTCTATTGATAAAATAGTGTTAAGGTTTAGAAAAAACATCAGACAAAAAGGCATTGATTCTATATATTTGCCTTTCTAGCACCACAGAAATGAATTTTATAAAAAAAACAAAGATACTACATATATACCTCCTCTTTTTGATTTTGAGCTCCTGCGCCAAGGAGAAAAAGAAAGTTGAATTAAGTGATGCCCAACTTCCAAAGAGTACATTGCCTAAAATGAAGCCGTTAACAAACCCAGAGCCCACACTTACCGCGGAATATGTTGATTCTAAAAGAAAAGAAATAGATTCTTTTTACAAAAAAAATTGGCCCCATAATAGTGCAAATGGAAGTTTTCTGGTTGCTAAAAACGGCCAAATTATTTATGAAAAATATGAAGGGTATGCGAATTTCAAAGATAAAACAGTCATTACTAAATCTACGCCGCTGCACATTGCATCTGTCAGCAAGGTTATTACTGCAACGGCTATTTTAAAATTAGTAAATGCAAAAAGAATCGAATTGGATCAAAAGGTAAATACAATCCTGAAGGAATTTCCGTATCCGGAAATTACGATAAAAACATTATTGAATCACAGAAGCGGCATGCGTAATTACGCCTATTTTACAGATCGAGACAAAACGATATGGGACCGACACAACATACTTTCCAATCAAGACATACTGACGATCATGGCTACAAAAGACATTGGATTAGAATTCAAAACCGATACCCGTTTTAGTTACTGCAATACCAATTATGCCATGTTAGCACTAATAATTGAAAAAATCACAAAACTTCCCTATAAAGAGGCTATGAAACAAATTATTTTCAAGCCACTTAATATGAAAAATACGTATGTTTTTGATTATGAAAGAGATAAAGATACTGCCGTTACATCCTACAAAGGAAACAAAGTCGAGATAGGAAAAGATTACCTGGATGCCGTTTATGGAGATAAAAATATCTATTCTACACCACGTGATTTATTAAAGTTTGACAGAGCTAGAAATAGTTCTGATTTTTTAACACCTGAACTACAAAGTCAGGTATATAAAGGCTACAGTAATGAACGCAAAGGAACAAAAAATTATGGTTTGGGGATTCGTATGGTTAATTGGGAAACGGGACAAAATTTTTATTTCCACAACGGCTGGTGGCATGGAAATACTTCAGCCTATATTACTTTGAGAAAAGAACGCGTTACTATTATAGCACTTTCCAATAAATTTACCCGGAAAACGTACAATATACGAAAACTAGCTGTTTTATTTGGCGACTATCCGTTCAAATTAAGAGACGAATAAAAAAAGTATGATTTTTAGAATAGTGATATTAGTTTTGCAATAGTATTTCCAATAAAAAGTGTAAATTTGCAAACTCAAAATCCAGGTTTGGAATTTGAAACAAAAAAGGGGTCGACTGGTTTTGACAGCAAGTCGAATTGATAAGTAAGCACGTCGAGCATTGAGACCTTGCTCGTAAATATAAGATCTTACCATTTTACACGGCGAAAATAACTACGCTTTAGCTGCATAATCCGAATTATAGTACGATTAAGCCACGTTCCTATCAGATAGGAAAGCTGGATTCTCCTTGAAAGCCTTGGTTTGTGGCGTTCAGTTTAGGAGAACCGTAAAAATAAACCTAGATTTCCATGAGCTTCGGGTGGATTTCAAAATTAAGAAGATAAGTATCGTGTGGCTGTTTCTGGCCTAGCACAGTATCGAAAATTCAATCGGAAAATAAACGCGTAGAAAGCTTTTTAGTTGCTTGTTTGGACCCGAGTTCGATTCTCGGCGACTCCACTTTAAAAATCCTTAAACACACTGTTAATCAGTAGTTTAAGGATTTTTTATTTATTAATTTGTACGATTTTTGTATTATGATTCAAAAGTTCCCTATAATACTGCCATTTTCAACAAAAAAAAATGTTTTGTTTTGGCTTCATATTTTACACTTTTTGCACTAAACATAAAAAAACCCGATACATTTTTATTGCATCAGGTTTTTTTACACACATTTTAAAAATTTTAGATTATCTTTTGCACATCTAAAAACAAATTCCTTTCATTGACTGCAACCGATCCACGTGCTTCGGACTTAAAAAGAGTGCTACAGTCTAAAATACCATTCACATCAATACGAATACCCAACGAATTAAGTTTATTAACGCTTTCAACTAACTTTTCAGCGTATGCAATAACATCAATTTGGTTTTGATTAGTAACATAAACACGTTGTTCTTCTTTAATTTCTTCAATCCTTTCGGCCGTTACTTCGATAGCGTATTGAGTTCCTCTTAAATTATCATAGTAAATCTTTTTAGCTTGCTCATATTGCGTACGAATACCCAACGCATCCAAATTAAATTCAATTGTAGCCTTTGGAAATTGAAAGTCTTTTAAAAGTAAACTGTCAATATCTGTCCAGCTAGTAATATTTTGAACATTCAAACCACATTCATTGAGTAAATTATCTACTTTTCCCCAATTAGTAGCTTGGTTTTGTTCTAGTTCGATAATTGATTGGGCTAAATTCTCATTCTCTTTTAATAAAATTCTTTTTTTCATTTTTTTAATTGTTTCATTGTTAATAATACTTGTTGTAGTCTTCCTTTGAGTGCCTGCATTTTTATTGCTTTTAGGCGTTCCTTCCACGGCTTTGTTCGTTTCTTCATTTTTTCAAATTTTAAATTATTATTTTTATTCATCTAATTTATGCCTATTCAATTGCTTTAGCTCTTTCTATTAATTCGGCTGTAGTCATTAAACTAAGGTCTATCGGTTTTTGTTTTATTTCGGTTTCAATTTCGATATGATTTTGCTTAGGTATTATAAAAGCCATTAATTTAATAACCGCATCAATTCGCTCTTTATCGCTCATTTGTTCCAGCCGTTCAGCTATTCCCTCTAATTCTTTACTAACTATTTTTTGAAGTAGTTCTTTTGTTTCTGCTGTGGTCTTGTTAACCGCTCCTTTTGGTCTTCCGTTTAAGTTTGGCGTTCCGTTGAATTTTTTCATTTTGTGTTATTTTATGTTATTTTACTATTAAATTTTCGTGCAAATAATAATCTGCTAAATCAAAACCATTTTCAAAATCGGTTTGCTCAATCAATTCACTAACTGCAATTTTAAACCCCAAAGTGTTTATCTCGGTGGCTTTATTTAACCAGTTGTTATATTCGCCTTTGTCAGGAAACAAAACAATATTTCGTTTTTTGATTGGTTTCAATAAATCAAACTTTAAATTTTGTTTACTTCCCGTGGCTATCCAAATGTAATCAGGAATAAAAAGGCTCATTATTATTGCCGTCTTTTCACTTTCGACAATTGCAATTGTTTTTTGATAGTCTTCATCAATTCTGTGTAATCCAAACAAACATTGGCAAAGATTAAAATCAGGCTCTTTGATTGCATTATGTAGCCAGTTAATATGATTGTAAGGTTTTTTTATTCTTTTGCCCGTATGCCTATCATATTGCATAATCTTACAAGCGTGAATTTTTTCTTTGTCATCAATTTGCCAAAATGCTGTTGAGTCGTTCCAAAAATGGTTTGTTCCTGTAATCAAATAATCTTGGGTTGCTTTAAAAACCTCATCTTTTGAAAAATGAATTTTCAGAAACTCGGTTAAATTGTCAATATTTGGTTTTTCAAAATACATATCATTCAATAATTCTAAACCGTGAAAACTCGGTACAATCTCGGGCGGTGGTTCTTTGGCTGTAATTACATTTATAAAACCAATTTCATCAGTATTAAAATATTTACTTTCGTTTACCAAATATGGAATAAGACTATTTTTTAAAAACCATTCCGAAATCCAACAATCATTTTTTGTTTGCTCCAATATTTGTGAGTTTGGCACTATCGAAATAATGCCGTTTTCATCAGTCAATTTGTGTGCTTTATCTGAAATATTTTTCAATAATAAAAAAGCAATACGAAAAGCCTTTTTGCCTTTGGGAGGTGCTTTGTAATAACTGCAATTTGTCGAACGGTCGCATTTTCCAAAATCATCAGTTAAATAGTTGCCAGTTTCATTGTCCACATACAAAACAAAAGTTCGTTTGTTACAAGCGGGGCAAATATGTTTTTTACTGCTTTTATCGAGGGTGTATTTATATTGTTCCATAAAAATAAATGTTTTGTTTTGGGTTCACATTTTACACGTTTTGCACTTTTGATTTTTACAGTAGTGTAAAAAGTGTAAAATATGCACCTCAAAAAACAATCTTTTTTTTGCGTTAATTAGTCAAATAAGCCACATTACCCACGTTTATACGATTGACAAATATTTTATAATGATTCAATCGTTGTATAAATTTGGTCTTTCCTACGGGTCTGTAACCGTCCTCATTGCAAAATATTTTATATCTTGGGTACAATTCCGAAATTAAAACATAGTCAGTAGTTGAGGTCTTATATTCCATTTCGCTAATGAATAACTGAACGCTATCACTCTGTTTTTCGTAATCGCTTCGGGCGTTATCCACAGCATCGCATTTACTAAAATTCTTTTGCTCCAGTATCCTGTCCAAACCTTGCAAAATCCAGTTGAATACTCCCGATAATTCGTTTTGAATTATCTTGTTTGGTAGTTGTTTGTCCTGTTTATTTTCAGGAATAGTAACATCAAAGCCAATAATTAAAAACCGTCTGAAATAGGCGTTTGTGTGTTCTACATCTTTAGGCAATTCGTTACAATTGAATATTAGTTTTGCATATTCAGTCAATATAAAAGGATCACCATACGGTAAACGTGCTTCTATTGGTTCGCCACTTGCCATTTGTTTAAAAATATCGGTTTCCAGTTTGCCGTTTATCTCACTTGCATAGTTTACCAGTTTATTACCGATTTTGGCACGAAAATAACCGTTATCATTAGTAAGACTTTGTAATGAATAGTTGCTTATATTTTCAGTTCCCAAAAGGGCGTTAAGTATCTCAAAAAATACACTTTTGCCATTTGCTCCAGTTCCGAAAAGGATTAACATTTTTTCAAGTTTTAATACACTTGGTTTGATAAAAATGTAACCGCAATATTCTGCAAATATTCTTTGTTTGTCTTTGTCGGGCAAAACCTCATCCAAATACTTTTGAAATAGCGGGGCGGTTGCTTCTTGGTCGTATTCAAACGGCAATTGGTGGGTAATAAAATCTTTTTGCTCAAAGTTCCGTAAACCTCTATTATTTGGCGTTATCTCGAAAGTACCGTTAAGCAAATTGATTAAAATACAGTTCATTTTTCCTTTGGGTGTTGGCAAATAAGCATCTGCCATGAATTGTTTAAAAAGGTCTTCTTTAAACGTGTGAATTTTACCTTTGAATTTTTCAACTCCCATTTGCAAAGCCACGTTACCCAAAAAGAATTGAAAACGTTCTTTGTCTATTTCATTCCAGTAACAACCATTATACAAATAAATAAAACCGTTCTTTTTACACAAACCCCATTTATTTACTGTGGCAATTTTTAAAAGTTGCTCAATACAAAGGATTAGATAATGATTTTTTGTGAGTTTAAAAGTCTTTAACTTTTTTGCCAGTTTATCAAATTCAGCTTGTTGACTTTCGGACAATTCACCACTTTTTAAAAGAATTGATTCTAATACTTTGTATTGTTTTTGAACGTCTTCACTATCAGGAAACGCCAATAATTGAAAATCTATTATTCCGATACTTTTTATAAGTTCCTGTAAAATGTCATCATTAGAATTTTTAACTATTTCAACACTATCAGTTAATTGATTAACGTCTTTAGTAATTAGGTCTTTTAGTCTATCTTTGCTTTGTGGAATTGAAAGATTTACGGGGCGGTGGTCGGTATTATTACTGTCCATCGCCTTATTTATTTAATGGTGTGATTGTAGCCATTAACTCGCTCCTTTTGTAGTAACATTTATTCGCAAATTTATAAACGGTAACACGCCCTTTGTTTTGCCAGTGCCACAACGTACTCGCATTTATTTGTAGTAGTTCCAAAACCTGTTCCCTTGTCATCAGGTTTTCGTTTTCGGTTTGAGTAGTAAACTCTTTTTTGAAGTCTTCCAATTGGGTTTTGAAGACGTTTGTAAGTAGTTCCGTTAATTGGTCGGTGCTTACATTTTGTAGGATTGTTGATGTTGTCATAATGCCGTATCATTTAATATTGATAGGGCAAAATTGCAATGATTAGCAATGTTTTAACGACTTGGCTTTGTGCTTAAATCGTGCTTAAACCGTGCTTTTTTTCTAACGGTTCTTTAATTGATTTGTAAAGCTTTGCTTTTTGCTTATTTCCAGTTTTAGAACTGTCAATTTTAGTAATAGTAATATCAAAATTCTTTAAAAAATCTACAAATTTTACGCCTCTGCAAATAACAAAACCGTCTTTCTGCATTATATCAAACAAAAAACTATAATCTGCCTGCTGTGTATTGATGTCACTATAAAGTCCTTTCATTTTTTCAAACAAAGTAAATCCAATGTCATTTTTAAAGATTTTAATATATTCATTTTTCAATAGCACGTCATCAGGATTAACGGGTTTGGTTTGTTGTTCTTGTTTTTTGTTTAACCATTTCAAATACATTTCCTCTGTATCTGTCGAAAATTTACCCTCCTTTATTAACATTGGATATTTTTCTTTAGTACGGTTTATATTCCGATTAGCTGCTTTAATTTCGTTATCAAAAAATTGTCCTTTTAAAATATCAGTTGAGTAAAACGATTCTTTGTCTTTCTCTAAAAATATCGTTTCTTTTAAGTCGTAATATTCCCCAATCAATTGAGGTGCTTTGTTTGGAAACTTCAAATTATCAAGATTAAAATAATACTTTCTTGCTCCCTCATCGCCAGAATAAACCAATCTATTAACCCCATCAATAAATATATGATTGTCGTTTATTATTCTTTTTGTCGTTACGCTCTCGTTAGCGTATTCCTGTGCTTTGGATTGGTCAAAACCTAATCTTACTAAAACTTCTTTTGTTGTATTTTCAATCATTGTGTTTATAGTATTCGTGTAAAAAGTGTAAAATATGTACCTAAAATAAAACTTTTATTTT
Source organism: Flavobacterium sp. RSP49 (assembly GCF_003968735.1). Lineage (NCBI taxonomy): Bacteria > Pseudomonadati > Bacteroidota > Flavobacteriia > Flavobacteriales > Flavobacteriaceae > Flavobacterium > Flavobacterium sp. RSP49. Next base: position 11,856 of record NZ_RYDN01000039.1, read on the forward strand.
TATAGTTTAAAATACTTATGTGTTTCTTTGGCTAAATCTTTATTGCTTTTGCCTATGTAAGTCAAAAACATCGTTTCTGTGCTATGCCCTGTAATATTAATCAATAATGAAGTTGGAATAGTTCCGTAAAAATTTGAAGCAAAAGAACGCCTTCCAATATGCGACGTTACTAAATCACATTTTCTGTATTCTTTGGATACTTTGCGAAATATTCCGCTTTTTGGTTTTGTTTCAATCAATTTACTGCCAGTAACCATTTGAGTAAGTTCAGCAATCTCACAAACCTTTTTGATATAATCATTATACTTTTGGTCTGAAATAGCATAAGGAAACATTCCGTTTCTTTTGTTAAGTATTTCAATAACTTTCGGGTGTACAGGAACGGTCATAATTTTATCGGTTTTCTTTTGAGTAAATTCAATAAAACTTTGCCCGTCTTCAATTCGTATCATATCACTTGTAAATCTTAAAAAGTCCGATACTCTTTGCCCTGTATAACAACTAATAATTAACCAGTCTTTTGCATTTTCTAAACTTTCGGTTAATTTATTTTTTTCTATATTTTCAATAGCTTTTAATTCATCAAAGGTTAAAAATACCTTTTCAACTTTTGCCCTATCTAAACGCAAACTGTCTAATTGTGGGTGTGCTTCAATTCCTAAAAATCGGGCGTGTTTACAAAAAGTCTTAATAAATACTAATTCTCTTTGCATTGTGTTTTGAGCATATTTTTGGGACTTGCTATAATCGACAAACTCTTTTTTAAAATTGTCGTTAATGTCTTTTATAAATATTGTCTTTTTTCTGAAAGTTTCTAAACGAATTAATTTTTGTTTGATAACATTAAACTTTTGCTTTGAAGTTTCTTTAATTTCGTTTTTACGATAATCAATATAAAAATCAATGTATTTTATTAATTCAGTTGGTAAAGATTCGCCTTCTTTTTGTGGGTTGTAATAGTTATCAATTTGAGTTTGTAACCATTCTTTTGTTACAGTATCAGGACTAAACGCATTGAACGCATTTAAAACGTGATTTTCAATTTTATTAAGTTCCGTATTAACTCGGGTCTGTTCGTTAGACAAAAGTATGTCCCTTGACTTTCTTTTATGGTCTTTACTCCAATAGTCTTTTGTAGTTTCAAATTTCGTGTTTGCTCCAAAAACAAAATCCTTTTCATTGAAGCGATACAATAACCGTAAATGCAAATATGCTTTGTCTTTAGTTGAACGGTATAAAAAATTAACTGCTGCCATAATTGAATATTTAAGTAAAACAAATATACAAAAGTTGTACGATTATCGTACGATAAAATGCAATTAGTTGCATTTTAAAGCAATCAGTTAAATAAATCAATTTTTAGTAAATCGCTGTAATCATTATATCTATTGGTATATTTGCAATAATATAAATGTAATTGATTTTAAACGATTGTATTATTTGCGCTCTCGGCGACTCCACTGGATGGGATGATTGAAAAATCATCCCTTTTTTTGTTGTATAAAAGCAAACCCTTTTCCTTCATTAACAGGTGATTACGAGATAATAAATCAATCATTGTAGGTGTTCGATAGATACCATCCTGATAGTATAAGTTGCTGTCGAACACCAGCTTTACAAATTCTCTCTTTTGGGTAATAGTAGCTCGATTATAAAATGATTTTAAATCAACAAGTAAATCCAAGTTTTTTTGTAAAATTGTAAATGCATGCTTATCGACTTGGCTTAGACGAATGATAGAATCTTTGCAAGAAGTGATTGCAGTACTACACTTAACGCTGAATTGTCGTATAGTCAACCTGAACTCCCCTCATTTTCATTATTTCCTCAACATCACGATAGCTTAACTTAAATCAAAGTTTGAAATATACAGCTTGAAGAATAATAGATTGTGGATAGCAGTGACCTTTGATATTCATGGATCGAATGATTTAAAAGCCCTAAAGATAAAAAAATATTTTAGATTCGACAGAACTAAATAGAGTTATGTAAAACATATTGCATGAATTTTCAATAAAAATATATGCAATTAAATAATATTTATTAACTTTGTAACATGAATAAATTACAAGAATTAAAAAAACATTTAAAACGAGGAAAAGTATACCGTAGGGCTGATTTGTCCAAATGGTCAAAATCCGTTGACCGCCATTTAGATGAGTTGGTGCAGGAAGGCACTTTGCAAAAACTGTCACAAGGCTTATACTATTATCCCGAAGTAACAGTCTTTGGAGAAACACCTCCAGAAGAAGAAGTATTGGTGCGCTCTTTTCTCAAAGACAAACGTTTTTTGGTAACTTCCTTAAATGCTTATAATTCTCTGGGAGTAGGAACCACTCAGTTATACAACAGCAAAACGGTTTACAACCACAAACGTCATGGAGATTTCAACCTCGGCGGTATGACATTTTCATTTAGGGTAAAACCTCATTTCCCATTAAAAGCCACCCCAGAATTTTTATTGGTAGACCTGTTAAACAATCTCGACCAATTAGCTGAAGACCCAAAAGAAGTAGTGTCAAAAGTGAGATTGAAAGCAAAAACAATGGATGCTAAAAAACTAAAAAAATCACTTCAGGAGTACGGCAGCGTTAAAGCAAAAAAATTGTTGGAATCTGTTATAACAGCACAATATGTCTGATTACTTACACAACCATAAAAACTTCCGTGATCTGCTCCGTATTGTAGGAGCAGAATTAAATATCGAACCTGGACTTATCGAAAAAGACTATTGGATTATGCATGTGTTGTTCGGGCTAAAACAGCAAGGGTTTCAATTCGAACTCAAAGGAGGTACTTCTCTATCTAAAGGGTATGGAATCATACACCGTTTCTCCGAAGACATCGACCTCCATATCAAACCACCGGCTGAAATGGAAATAAATGAAAACCCAAACAACAATAAGCCCCGGAATATTCAAAAAAGAAAAGATTTTTATGATGGATTGGCAGATGAAATAAAAATAAACGGAATCATAGCAGTAAAAAGAGATGAAACATTTGACGACCTAAAGCAATACCGCAGTGGAGGCATACGATTACATTATGAGAGTATAATGGAAACAATTGAAGGAGTTAAAGAAGGAATTTTACTGGAAGTTGGATTTGACACGGTAACACCAAACAACCCTCTAACAATATCGTCTTGGGCATACGAAAAAGCAATACAGCAAAAAGTAGACATAATTGACAATCGGGCTGTAGATATTGCCTGCTATCACATTGGGTACACTTTTGTCGAAAAATTACAAACAATTGCAACCAAATTTAGGCAGGAGCAGGAAGATAAAATAGAAAGACAAAATTTGATGCGCCAGTACTACGATGTCTATAGTCTGTTACAAGATAATACAGTAAAATCATTCATAGGCACAAAAGAATATCAGAAACACAAAGAAGCTCGTTTTCCTCCCAAAGACTATGAAATACCCATTGCTGATAATGAAGCTTTTTTATTGAAGAATTTAGAACTTAGAGAGCGATTTATAGAACGCTATAAAAAAACGGCAAAATTGTATTACAAAGGCCAACCTGACTTTGACGAACTACTTGTTGAAATCGGTAAATGGGTTGAGAAATTGTAGTTTTCTAAATTAAGCCATGCTCTTGAATAATTTTAAATCTAAATATTTCATTATATTTGCTATGGGTAGATTCTAAAATTTGCGAGTCAAAATTGAGGAGCAAAAGCAAGACCCTAGAATAATAAAAGTTATTAAAACGTAACAATATCAACCGGTTAGAAATGGAATACAAATCCCTCTTTGTCTCCGCAAAAGAAAAACCTAATTTTTTTTCATATTTTTATATATACTTTTTTCTATTACTCTAATCTCTAAAGTGTTCGACTGTGAAAAAGAGTTCGACAGTCGAACTCTAACGGTTCTTTTAAACACAACTTTTTATCTTTAAAAAACTTAAATTATTGAAAAACGTTAAAAACAGTTAGGTAAATATTTTAAACCTAAAAAATAATCATTGAATTAAAAAAAATCAAATCACTTAAAATCAAATGATTACATTACAATTTTAAGCTGTCAAAAAAAGTTAATATAGGAATTAGGTGTTCGATTGTAGTCCCAGCCACTCCACTGGATGGGATGATTGAAAAATCATCCCTTTTTTTATTGTATAAAAGCAAACCCTTTTCCTTCATTAACAGGTGATTACGAGATAATAAATCAATCATTGTAGGTGTTCGATAGATACCATCCTGATAGTATAAATTGCTGTCGAACACCAGCTTTACAAATTCTCTCTTTTGGGTAATAGTAGCTCGATTATATATTGATTTTAAATCAACAAGTAAATCCAAGTTTTTTTGTAAAATTGTAAATGCATGCTTATCTACTTGGCTTAGACGAATGATAGAATCTTTGCAAGATGTGACTTCGGTATTATAAGTAGTATACCATCTATCGTATGTGTCTTTAGATATCTCATTTTTAATCCATTTCTCTTCAACAGAAAACATTTTTTCTTGAGTTTCATCTAGTAGAATTTTCTTTTGGTTTATTACAAGTTTGTTAGATTTTAAATTCTCTTCCATTTTTGTAACAGATGACTTTTTAATATCAGATATTATATTTTGTGGTAAACTCATCAGCTCAAAAATTTCAGCAAGCTGATTGTGCGCTTTGAGTGCGCTAATATTATTATGTTTAGACGTTTTACACTTGTAGTAGTTAAAATACTTTCCAGATTTTCCTCTTGATAGAGCACCTGTCAGTAAGTTTCCACAATGACATTTTAAAATCCCCCGAAGTGGTAAGTTTTCATCCAATATTGTCCTGATTTTTTCAGGCTTCTTCATTTTATTTTGCACCAATTGCCAAGTTGTCTTATCAATTATTGCCTCATGTATTGCGGGAAAGATTCCTCCAGGATACTCTTTATAACCCTGTACCTGCAACATACCTGCATAAACAGGATTTGTCAAAATCCTCTCAACGGCAATATTTCCTCTTGCTTTAAACCCCAGTTTAAACGCTTGTTCTTTAATTATATAAAGTGGAATATCATGCAGATAAGAATCGTACATAAATTTAATTGTCTTGGCCTGAGACTCTTCAATTACTAGCATCCTAGCTTTTCCTTCGCCAGATTTAACATAGCCGAAGGGAGCCTTAATTCCAATATATCGTCCTTCTTTTGCTCTAGCCGTAATGTAAACAATGTAATTTTTCAAAAGGATAAATCTTCTGAGCGTTTTGAACATCGCTATTCTTATGATAATAATAGTGTTTTAACTAAGGTAGAAACGGCTACTTATGGCACTCCTTTTATCACCCATGCTGATTATTCCTATTACCTTACAGGCGAACTTAAAAGAGTTAATATTGCACAAGGCGCACAAGGATTGGATTATGTGTATACGCTAGGCGGGCAGCTCAAGAGTATCAATCACCCGAGTCTGGCGGCCACGAAAGATCCTGGTGGCGATACCAACGATATTTTTGGTATTACTCTTGATTACTATAATGGAGATTACCTACGTACCGACAGAAACATTACCACTTCACCTACAGCAGGAGCCGATTATAATGGTAACATCAAAGCAGCGCGTTGGGCTAACAAAAGTAACATGATGGACTTGAGCGGAAGTACCATTAACCAAAAAGGATATTTATACAACTATGACCGCAACAACTGGCTTACTGCGGCCACCTTTGGAAACACTAACGCTAGTACTACCGCCATTAGTCCAGATACGAAATACAAAGAAGCTGGACTTACTTATGATGCCAACGGAAATATCAAAACCTTGCAACGTTCCAATGAAGCAGGTACTGCTCTAGACAATTTAACCTATAATTACACTAACACCGGTAAAAACCAACTCAACAGCGTCACCGATGCTGTAGTGAGTAACCTATCAACTACCGATATTGATAGCCAGCCAGCGGGTAATTACGTTTATGATACTATTGGTCAATTAGTACAAAATACTTCAGAAAATTTATATTACTTTTACAACACACAAGGATTAGTAACCGAGGTAAGACTAGGACCTACTGCCCCTATCGTGAAGTTCTTTTACAACGAGCGAGGCCAGCGTATCAAAAAAGAAGGGTATCAAACTAATGGAAGCGGTGTATTACAAAACACGACCTATTATTGCTTAGATTTATCGGGGAATACTATGGCCGTATACAATATGCCAAGCGGCGGTGCTATTGCCCAAACCGATTTGCCTATTTATGGGCTGAGCCGCTTAGGAGTGTATAACAAAGCAAGTAATGCCAGTACCTACGAAATCACCGATCATTTAGGTAATGTACGCGCAGTCATAACCAAAACAGGAACGATACAGTCCTATGCTGATTATTACCCTTTTGGGGAGCAATTGCCAATGCGTAATTCGTTAAGCAATTATCGTTACGCCTTTCAGGGGCAGGAACTCGATGGGGAAACCGGAATGGAGGCTTTTCAGCTGAGGCTTTGGGATGGTAGGATTGGGAGGTGGCTATCGCCAGACCCGTATGGACAAAATTATTCTCCATATATGGGAATGGGAAATAATCCTATTAGAATGATTGACCCTAATGGAGGAACATGTTTCGATGTAAATGGAAATTCCATACCCTGCGGCGATATGAATAGTAGTTATAGTGCGCCTGGTAACGATATTACACAATTACCTGAAATCATAATTAATGGTAAACCGTGCCCGCAATGATGAGCAAGCAATACAAAATCAAACAAAAAGAAGAAGTCTCAATACTAGAACAACACCTTGACAATTGAATATTTGAGACCCTGATGGAGGGTTTGCTTATCCAGAAAAAAGAGGTAGAGCTGTGGGACAAATGCATACTGATGCAGACGGCAGCTGGGCTTGGAACGGAAGTAATTGGAAAGGACAAGGAAATACATCTGATTTTTATTCTCTTAATAATGTTATAGTTAGGGGTGGTTCAAAATCTAAACCTGCTTCAGATTTTTCTAAAGAATCTTTTGCACTAAGCATGAGTGTTTTAGATGAAAGTAAATTAAATGGTAGACATTATTTTAAAAATATGGAAAATACTTTTTTTGATTTCAGCACTATTTCTAAATTTGGAGCATATGGTAGTAATGTATTAGACTTATATGACATTGGTGCGGGATTCTATAAAGTTTCTACGGCTAAATCTTCTGCAGAAAGAACAGATGCTTCTAATTCTTTAGCTTTTGATGGGGTTATTATTGCTCTAGGGAAACAATACCCTATACTTGGTATTACAATAACTGTTGCTAAAGTAATTTCAAATACGGATACCTATAAACAAGGGCTGCATAATGGCAGGAAAAAAGCTTTTATTCAAAAGAACGGTTATCCAGTTAATCATACTGCAACAATAAAACCTAATTCAGGTATGTATCGTAATTTTCCTAAGTGTCCTTTAGAATTCAAATAAATATGAATATTTTTAATTATATTTTTTATCGTATGTATAAATCAACATCGAAAGTAAATGATTTATTCCCTGAAATTGCAACAATTATTTTTTTATCTGCATTGTTTTTTCTAAACATAGCTACAATTTTATTATTCTTTGGTATTTCAGTTGAAAATGTTGGACTTAATGGGATATATTTAATTATAACAATAATTTTGGGTTTTAATCTTTATTATTTTTTAAAAAATGATAAATATAAAATGATAATAGATAAATATGATTCACTAAAGAATAAAAAAATTGTAGATATATTAATTTTTGCATACCCTTTTATGTCCTTTTTTTTATGCTTTAAGTTATTAAAAATGAGTAATAATCAAATTGCAATTACTCTAACAGGGCTATTATTAGTAGAAGTATACTCATATTACAATCCAAAAAATAAACAAAAATAAAGTATAGATTACAAAAAAAACCAGCTGCGCCAAGTGTTCTTATGAATAGGTAACGTTATCGTACGGGCTGCGCAAATGCCCCCCCGATGGCGCATTCTATGATAAAAAACAAGCGATATTTTAAAAATTAGCAGGCAAATTTATATGTATTTATGTATGGGGTTTG
>NZ_RYDN01000003.1:0-145826 GCF_003968735.1 Flavobacterium sp. RSP49
TTGCAAAAACGTTTTTGCAAGTGTTTAATTAAATATTTTTATCTAATAATCTGTATCGGTTATTCAGGACAAGACAATTGTTAAATGATTTACTTCAAATGCTCCAACATATCGGTAGTCATCGATGTTAAATCAAATTCATGTTTCCATCCCCAGTCTTTTCTGGCCTCGGCATCATCAATACTCGCCGGCCAGCTGTCGGCTATTTTTTGACGGAAGTCCGGCTCATAAGTAACGGTAAATTCCGGAATATGTTTCTTGATTTCGGCAGCAATCTCCGTCGGCGTAAAACTCATTGCCGCCAAATTATATGAAGAATGAATTTTTATCTGCTCCACGGGCGCCTGCATAATTTGGATGGTCGCCGCAATGGCATCGTCCATATACATCATCGGCATTTTTGTTTCTGAAGACAAAAAACACTCGTATGTTTTTTGGTCTAAGGCTTGATGAAAAATGTCGACTGCATAATCCGTAGTTCCGCCACCAGGAGGCGATGACCAACTGATTAAACCCGGATAACGGATGCTTCTTACATCTACACCAAAAATATTATGGTAGTATTCACACCATCTTTCGCCTGCTTGTTTGCTGATTCCGTAGACTGTTGAAGGTTCCATAATCGTGTATTGAGGCGTATTTTCCTTGGGAGTTGTTGGTCCAAAAACAGCAATACTCGAAGGCCAGAATATTTTTTTTATTTTTCCGGCTTTCGCCAAATTTAAAACATGAAATAACGAATTCATATTCAAATCCCAAGCAAAAGCTGGGTTTTTTTCTGCTGTAGCAGATAAAAGTGCTGCCATTAAATAGACCTCGTCAATCTGATGCAATTCCACCAGATGTTCAATTTGATTGAAATCCAAGGCATTTACCACTTCAAATGGACCGGAATTGACAACGTCAATATTTAACTTTCGAATATCCGAAGCAATTACATTTTCTGTTCCGTATATTTTTCGTAATTTTTGGGTAAGCTCCGTTCCTATCTGGCCGCAAGCGCCAACAATTAATATTTTAGTACTCATTTTTATCTGTTTAAAAAAAACAAAGATAACGTTTTCGTAAATAACATAATTTTGATAAAAATGACTATTAAATTCTTAAAGTTGCAATTAAAAACAAGCTATGTTTCTTAATTTTATAGGATTTAAATATAAAAACTGCTTTGAGAATATTAGATTGTTATTCCGATGCCGTAATTCGTAATTGTAAATTTACTTTGTAACTTTGCACCTAAATTAATTGCGATTTTTAAACGAGCAGAACGGGTTTTCGTTTGCAAAATAAGAGCAAATAGTAATTGCATTCCGCCAGTGAAAAACAACAAATAGCCACACATGAAATATAAAACAGCACTCTTTTTCGCTCTTGCTTTCCTCTTGTTTTCCTGTCAGGACAATAATCAAAAACGCCTTGCAGAAAATAAAAAAGAGATGCAGCGAAGAGAAATTATTTTTAAAAACATAGAAAAAGGCTGGGTTTTTTATGATACTCCAGTTACAGAGGCTTCTGAAAAAAGTTTGGCGACTTGGAATGCCTGGCGTATTTTTTTGGCTGAATTAGCGCTGAAACCCAGAAAATCAATTAAAGCGTTCCAACAAAAATCAAAAGCACTTTCTAAAAAAGTAATGGCTTTAAACGATAATATCCCTTACGAATACAGTAAACCTCAAATAAAAAGCAGAATTTCGACCTTAATTACTAAGGCACGATTGTTGGATTTATTTATTAATTTAGATGCTATTCCAGATAAAAAAGTAACGCAGCTAGTGTCAGAAATCAATTTAGAATTGGTTTCGCTTCAAAGACAGATGGACAAAATCACCGAGAAAAATAAGATTCCCATCGAGGAAGGGGAATCTGAGTTAATGAAAATGATGGATACCACAAGAGCCATTCCCAATTCACCGATAATCGACCCAAATATTCCACGCGTTGAGTAAAACAGCCTTATACAATACCTACGATAATTCGCCAAAAACCCAGCAAATTGTTGCTCGTTTATTAGATAACAAGCAAATAAAAATGCAGCTGTCGGGACTTTTGGGCTCTGCACTTTCATTTGTTATTCGATCTGTTTTTAAGAAAGCCGAACTTCCTCTTCTAATTGTTCTAAACAATAAGGAAGAAGCAGCGTATTACTTGAACGATCTGGAACAAATGATTGGCGAACAAGATGTACTCTTTTATCCTGGTTCATTTCGTCGCCCGTACGAAATTGAAGACACGGATAATGCGAATGTTTTGCTTCGTGCCGAAGTTCTCAACCGAATTAATTCCCGCAAGAAACCGGCCGTTATTGTTACCTATCCCGAAGCCTTATTCGAGAAAGTGGTCACCCGGAAAGAATTAGATAAAAACACGTTGAAGGTCGCTGTTGGTGACAAAATTTCTATCGATTTTATCAATGAAGTATTGTTCGAATACGAGTTCAAAAGAGTCGATTTTATTACTGAACCCGGAGAATTTTCGGTTCGTGGCGGCATTGTCGACGTCTTTTCGTTTTCGAATGATAATCCGTACCGAATTGAGTTTTTTGGAGATGAAGTGGAGAGCATTCGTACCTTTGATGTTGCGACCCAATTGTCAATGGTACAACAGAAGAAAATTACGATAATCCCTAATGTGGAAAACAAAATTTTTCAGGAAAACAGAGAAAGTTTCTTGGATTATATTTCAGAGAAAACGGTGATTTTCATCCAGAATACTGAAGATTTTTTATCACAATTAGACAAACAATTTGGCAAAGCCGAAGAAGCTTTCGCAAAATTATCGCAAGAAATAAAGCGGTCATCTCCGGAGCAATTGTTCTTGAATCAAGCCGAATTTATAAAACGAGCCTTGAATTTCTCGATTGTAGAATTGAGTTCAAAGCCTATTTTTAGAACCACCAAAAAATTCGAATTTCATATTCAACCACAGCCGTCGTTCAACAAACAATTTGATTTGTTGTTGAATAATCTGAACGAAAATCATTTCAATGGCTACAAGAATCATTTGTTTTGTTCCAATGACGCCCAAGCCAAACGATTTCATGATATTTTCAAAACTTTGGATGAAGCCAATTCCGAGAATATCCGCAAGCAGTATCACACGGTTGTTTTTCCTTTGTATCAAGGATTTATTGATGAGGAAAACCAAATTACCTGTTACACGGACCATCAGATTTTTGAACGGTATCATAAATTCAACATCAAAAATGGGTACTCGAAAAAACAGAATATCACTTTAAAAGAGCTTACGACACTTTCTGTTGGGGATTATGTGACGCATATCGATCACGGAATTGGACGTTTTGGAGGTTTGCAAAAAATACAAGTCGAAGGCAAAACGCAAGAAGCCATCAAGCTCGTGTATGCCGATAATGATATTGTGTATGTGAGTATTCATTCGCTGCACAAAATTTCAAAATACAACGGAAAAGACGGAACGCCACCCAAAATTTACAAATTGGGTTCGAATGCCTGGAAGATTTTAAAACAAAAAACCAAGGCGCGTGTTAAACATATTGCTTTCAATTTGATTCAGTTGTATGCAAAAAGAAGACTCGAAAAAGGATTCCAGTTTGCGCCCGACAGTTATTTACAAAATGAACTGGAAAGTTCGTTCATTTATGAAGATACGCCGGACCAAACTAAATCAACGGCAGAAGTAAAAGCGGATATGGAAAGTGACCGTCCAATGGATCGCTTGGTTTGTGGTGATGTAGGTTTTGGTAAAACCGAAGTCGCCATTCGTGCGGCTTTCAAAGCTGTGGATAATAGCAAACAAGTGGCGATATTAGTGCCTACAACTATTTTGGCCTACCAGCATTACCGAACTTTTACGGAACGATTGAAAGACATGCCGGTTTCTGTGGGGTATTTAAACCGTTTTAGAACTGCCAAACAAAAAGCAGAAACCTTAAAATTACTAGCCGAAGGAAAACTCGATATTGTCATTGGAACGCACCAATTAGTCAGTAAAAATGTTGTTTTCAAAGACCTTGGATTATTGATTGTGGATGAAGAACAAAAATTTGGGGTTAATGTAAAAGACAAACTCAAAACTATTGCTGCTAATGTGGATACGCTGACATTGACCGCAACTCCAATACCACGAACATTACAATTTTCGTTGATGGCAGCACGTGATTTATCCGTAATTACAACACCACCGCCCAATCGTTATCCTATTGAAACCAATGTAGTCGGTTTTAGCGAAGAGTTGATTCGGGATGCGATTTCGTATGAAATTCAGCGTAACGGACAGGTGTTTTTCATCAATAACAGAATAGAAAACATCAAAGAAGTGGCCGGAATGATCCAGCGTTTGGTACCCAATGCCAAAGTTGGAATTGGTCACGGCCAAATGGAAGGACGAAAACTGGAAGAGTTAATGTTGGCTTTCATGAATGGCGAATTTGATGTTTTAGTCGCCACAACCATTATCGAAAGTGGGTTAGACGTTCCCAATGCCAATACGATTTTCATCAATAATGCCAATAATTTCGGATTGTCTGATTTGCATCAAATGCGCGGTCGAGTAGGACGTAGCAACAAGAAAGCATTCTGTTATTTTATTTGTCCACCATATTCCGCGATGACTGATGATGCCAGAAAACGAATTCAGGCTTTGGAACAATTCAGCGACTTAGGAAGCGGATTCAATATTGCGATGAAAGATTTAGAGATTCGCGGTGCCGGAGATTTATTAGGAGGTGAGCAAAGTGGTTTCATCAACGAAATTGGTTTTGATACGTACCAAAAAATAATGAACGAAGCCATTGACGAATTGAAAGAAAATGAATTCAAAGATTTGTATCCGGAGGAAAATAATTTGGAAACCAAAGAATACGTCAAAGACTTGCAAATCGACACTGATTTTGAGCTGTTGTTTTCTGATGAATACATCAATAATGTTTCGGAGCGATTGAGTTTGTATAATGAATTGGGCGCAATCAAAAATGAAGAAGAATTGATTGTTTTTCAAAATAAATTGATTGACCGTTTTGGTCCAATGCCGCCTCGTGCCAAAGCGTTGATGAATAGTATTCGAATCAAATGGATCGCTACCCGCCTTGGAATCGAAAAATTAGTGATGAAACAAGGCAAGATGATTGGGTATTTCATTTCGGATCAACAATCAGATTATTACCAATCCAAACGTTTTCAGGATGTGTTACAATTTGTGCAAAAACACAGTTCTATTTGTAAAATGAAAGAGAAACAAACGCCGGCTGGTTTGCGCTTGCTATTGACTTTTGACAATGTAAAAAATACCAGGACAGCTTTGGAATTAATGGAGAAGTTGGGTGGGGAATAAATAAAAAAGCTTCCTGCCTTCAAAAGGCTGGAAGCTTTCTTTTGAACTTACTCCATAATCAATCCTTCAATTTCATCCAAATTTGGATTACTAGAATGGTAGTATTTAAAATTTTCTAAATCATGAAAATATTCTATGACTCTTTCTCTTTGTAATTTTGTCTTCTTGTTTGAGATAACTGTTCCATAAGAAGTCCAAGGATATTCTATGATGTGTTCTGTAAACTTATGATGAACGGGATTATTGTGGATATAAAAAACAAGTTTTTGGAAATAAGTTTCTGAATTAACTACTTTTCGCCTAAAGTTTTTCTCAAATAAACTACCTGTCCTGTTATATCGTTTATTCATGGCTAAAGTATAAGCATTGAATAAATTTGAAAACTGTTTTGAAGCACTAACCATTTTTGGTTTATCAGTTGAAGAGTATTGTAATTTTGTACTATCAATTTCTTCAGTTTCTTTGATGTACACCAAAATGTGAAAATGATTTTTCATCAAACACCAAGCATAAGTTTCTGCTACGGGGTCAATGTATTTCTCGTATAATCTCAAAAAATATTTATAGTTCTCAATTTCATAAAACAAATCGATTCCATTATTGCCTCTATTATAAATATGATAGTATTTACCGTTTTCAAGAGGAATTGGATTCATAATATTTTTTTAGTTTAAAAGCTTCTTTCAATTTAAAGCTTCCAGCCTTCAAAAGGCTGGAAGCTTTTTTGATTAACGGAATTTTCTAATTCTTCAAATCCTTAATTACTTTGAAAGCCACATCTACTTGTTCTTCACTTACTAAAATAGTGAATTCATTAGAAGTCGAAATTACTTCGTTTATGATGATTCCTTCCCAAGCCAAACGCTGGAAAATAAAATAGTAAATCCCGGGAACAACGATGTTTTCTTTCGGTAATTTCACGGTAATCGAAGCCAGATTATCCAGTTTTTGAATTAATTTCTCAGAAGCAAAATGCTTGTCAACCAAATTGTTGATGCTGTTGCTGACCACAATATTTGTTTCATTCACACCTCTGGACGAAGTGTAAAAAATATCCGGCAGCGTATTAATATCGGTAATTAAATCTGCTTGTTTATTTAAAACAGTGTCAGAAGCAGCAAAAGTATAATCCGTCAAAGCAGAACGAACGGTAATTTCTCCAATGTTTTTAATTACTTTATTGATCTTGTGATTCAGTCTGAAATCCAGTTCTTCAGTGAGTCTTTTTAAAGCCATAACCACTGCGCCTTGTTTTACTTCCTTGCCAAATTCACTTTCTAATTCAGTCATTATATTCCGGGATAATGAGGTCAGATTAATGATCCCTAATGATAATGCATTCAACAAAAATGGCTTTGTTTTGATGTAGTTCTCTACAATGGAAGAAACAGTTTTCATAATTCAATTTTTTTAGTGGTTGTAAATATACGGGTAGTCAGTGTGTACATATAACGCAAATGTAAATAAAAAAACAATTTGTTACAATTATAACATTAAAAAAACGAATTAAAAATGATAAAACGCATCGATAAGATGCTCAATGACATAAGATTTGCCTTCTTTATGTATTGCAATAATGTCAAAACGGACATCTATATCTAAATTTCTTTTGTTGACAAAGGCATGAACGGCCTTTACAAGGAGCTGGATTTTTTTTGGTTTTACAAAATCTTGTGGTAAGCCAAATTCTAATGAGGAACGCGTTTTGACTTCAACAACAGCAAGTGTGTTTCCTTTTTGGGCGAGAATATCTATTTCGGCTTTTTGGAAGGTCCAATTGGTTTGCAAAATCGTGTAGCCGTCTTTCCGTAGAAATTCGACTGCCATTTCTTCTCCTAGTTTTCCAAGTTCATTATGTGCAGCCATAAAAAAGTTTTCAGTTAATAAACCTGTGAAATTAATTCCTACAATTCAGAATGGTAATATATAACCAAAAACCCAAAATGATATGTAATATTACAAACAATTATCCTGAGTCTATTTCCGTTTAGTCTCTCCCTCCTTCGGAGGGGAGCCGGAGGGAGGGTTTCTTTATTCAAAAACCAGTGTGCTGCTTTTCTCGCTGACATTAATCGTTACAGTATTGCCTAAAATTAAGGCTCTGTTATCTTGTATGTGTCCCGCCGGGAAATTATACAAAATAGGAATAGAGTATTTTTTGGTTACATCCTCGATAATTTCGATGGCATTTTTCCCCCACGGAATATCATTATCCTTCATCTTTGTCATCGAACCTACCACAATTCCCTTGACGCTTTCCAGGCAACCATTTCGTTTTAAATTCATCATCATGCGGTCAATGTGATACAAATATTCGTCTAAATCTTCTAGAAACAAGATTTTATCGGAACAATCAATCGCGGAGGGTGAACCCAACAAACTGTATAGAATGGATAAATTCCCACCCACTAATTCTCCGGTAGCTTTCCCGGGTCTATTCATTACAAAAGGCGTTATATTGTAGGATAGTTTTTCACCAAATAAAGCAATCCGCATAGTTTTTATAGCTTCAGGAGTGGCTCTTGGAGCGGTTATCGGCATGATTCCGTGAATGGATTTGAAACCCATAGTGTTCAAGTGATTGTGTAAAACAGTCACATCACTAAATCCAATAACCCATTTGGGATTTTTTCTGAACGCAGTAAAATCTAACAAATCAATCATACGCACGGTTCCGTATCCGCCTTTTACGCACCAAATGGCTTTGATGTTTGGATTGTCCAGTTGCTGCTGAAAATCAGTTGCTCGCTGTTCGTCAGTCCCGGCTAATTGGTTGTCGTCTAAACCTATTGTGCTGCCTATGGCCACTTCCAGGCCCCAACTGTGCAGTAAATCAATAGCGGGTTTCAGGTTATCATCTGTGTTTTTTCGGGCTGTTGCCAAAATAGCTACGGTATCTCCTTTTTGTAAACTAGGGGGTGTAATCATATTGTATTGGGCTTGACTGTTGAAAGATTGTAACACAAAAATAAGCAATAGTAATTGATATAAAATAGAATAACGGGATGTAAAAGTAAATTGATTTTGATTCATGCGGGATTGCTTTTCTGAGAAATTCTAATGATAAAGGCGTTAAATGACAAAAACAAAGATAGACATTTAGAAAATAATTCTAAGTTCACACTCAAATGACTATTTTTACAATAACCAGATTCTAAAAGGGATCTCAGCAACAGCGGTAAATAAATGATATTTATGAGAATTACGTACTGGATTCCTATTCTTTTTTTATTCTTTCCAATTGCAAAATCTACTGCGCAACCAAAAAAATATGTTATTCATACCGTTGCGTTTTATAATTTTGAAAATCTTTTTGACACCATAAACGATCCGGATACTTTTGACGAAGAATGGACTCCAACTGGTTTGCAGCGTTGGATCTATGATAAATATGAAAAAAAACTGGGAAACTTAGCCCGAGTGTTAGCTGAAATTGGTTCAGCTGAAAACACGGATTCGCCCACATTTATTGGCGGTTGTGAAATAGAAAACAGAGGCGTTTTAGAAGATTTAGTAAAACAGCCCAAACTTATTGATAAAGACTACGGAATCATCCATTTTGATTCACCAGACAAAAGAGGAATTGACGTGGCGCTGTTGTATCAAAAAAAGAAATTTCAGCCCACGAGTTATAGTAACATTCCGTTGTACATTTATAAAGAAGGAACCACCACAAACGAAAATTCTAAAGCTAATTCCGAAGAAAAAACAGATGACGAATTGCAAATAAGCACCAAAAATTATCGGGTTTACACACGAGATCAGCTATTGGTAACCGGATTTCTGGACGGAGAGGAAATCAATATTATAGTCAATCACTGGCCGTCGCGTTCTGGCGGCGAGAAAAAATCAAGTCCGTTCCGGGAAGCCGCTGGAGCATTAAACCGAAAAATAATCGATTCTTTGCAACGCATAAATCCAGAAGCAAAAGTGATTACTTTAGGTGATTTGAATGACGGACCATATAATAAAAGTGTCAAATTTGGGCTTGGCGCCAAAGCAAAAAAAGCAGATGTGCTACCGTTTGGGATTTATAATCCCTTCGAGGAAATGGCCAAGAAAGGATTTGGAACCATTGCATTTCGTGATGCATGGGATGTTTTTGACCAAATAATGGTTTCCGAAACCTTACTGCAATCAGACTATTCTAGCTTTCGGTATTGGAAAGCCGGAATTTACAACAAATCTTTTTTGATACAAACCAGCGGACAATACAAAGGCTATCCGTTGCGGCATTCCCCCACCGAAATAGGATTTAGCGACCATTTTCCCGTGTATATTTATTTGATTAAAGAAAAACGGAACTAAAGTGCTTGTACTTTTGGAGAGAATTAGTAGGTTCTATCATTTAAAATCTTAGTACCTTAGTACCTTAAAAACTTTGACCTTCAGAAAAAATGGCAATTGCAAAACCTTTCAACCTCAATAAATGGATTGACGAAAACCGTCATCTGCTGAAACCACCCGTTGGCAATAAAAATTTATACACGGAATCCGGTGATTATATCGTCATGGTTGTTGCCGGCCCAAATGCCAGAAAAGACTATCATTACAACGAAACTGAAGAATTGTTTTACCAGCTTGAAGGCTCCATCAAAGTGATTATTCAAGAAGATGGGGAACGCAAAGAAATGGAATTACATGCGGGTGATATGTATCTTCATCCTGCTAAAATCCCCCATTCTCCAGTGCGTTCCGAGGGTTCTATAGGACTTGTCATCGAAAGAAAAAGAGCTGGAAAAGGATTCACGGACGGATTACTTTGGTTTTGTGATACTTGTAATCATAAGCTGCACGAAGTCTACTTTGAACTTCATAATATCGAGAAAGATTTCCTGCCTCATTTTGAACAGTTCTATACTTCTACAAAGATGCGAACCTGTGAAAAATGTGGAACCATAATGGAAACCGACACCAGATTTGTAGCCAAAAAATAATTTTAAGTCGCTGCTTAGCATCAGTTCGCTTCCTTCATGTCCCAATATTTCTGAAAATTATATGTTTTTGGCAGCAAAAAACAAAATATTTTTTAGGATAAGAACAGCTCGTGACTTGTCTGTACTACGGCGAAATTGTTTGTGTTTTTTGGAGCTATTTCCCGCTATTCGTTGCAATCCACGCCCAAAAGCGTGGGATTTCCACTGCTATCGGGGCTAGGGGATTTGGGATTTTCAGTCACAGCAGAACCAAAAGCATAAATATTTTTAACATTATGACTTTTGCATAATGTTAAAAATTCCGCTAATCTCATTTGTATAGACTCTTTTATTTTCATAAAGTTAAGATAGTTTATTTTTTTAAAGATATTTTCTGTTTTATAGATAACAAATCCAGAAAGAGTGGTCTCTTTTATATCTTTGTAACCGTAATTAACAAAGCTTCTACATTATGGCAAAAGGACCCGAAAAAAACACCAAAAATAAGGCGTTGCATACCAAATTGCTCAATCGGAAAAAGACCAAACTTCAAGAAGAAAAAAAAGAAAAAGCCATGCGTTTGAAAGCGTTGGTTACCAAAATGAATCAGAAAAAGCGTAGTGACGAATCTGATGTCATTTAAATGGTTGCGCTAATCAATCGGTGCTAATCTGTGGCTAAAAAATAACATTTCGATTCTTCACTATTTTGCCCGAAATTTGTAGCACATATTCAAATACAAAACCTATGGAATTCGGTAGAATAATTATTTCAGAAACAGCAATGAACAGTGGAAATCTCCAAGATGTAATTCACTCTAATATATCGGTAATCAACTTAATGCGTGAGGAAGGCGTGAACGATGATTTGATTCATGAAGATGCTATAATGAGTTATTATTTAGACTATTACACGTCGCAATATACTGAAGGAAATTTTGCTCAATTTGTTCACAATTCGGGTTGGGATAAAGAACTAAACGAATTGATCGAAGAAGGTTTGGCTTTGATTGGTGCTGAAAAGCATTTGGAATTGTTTCAACAACAATCCAAAAAAGTGAAATTAATGAGCAGTGTCAAGCTGAATAAATTTCTGAAAGGAAAACTCGAAGGCGTAAATCCTACTCGAGATTTGCTTAACAACGACACTTTTTTCGAAATTGAAGAAAACCTGATTACGTTGAATGCTACTTTCTTAAAAACGCACCCAGATTTCGAAGTCCTTTCAGTAGACGACATGTTTGCAACCTTAGAAGAATTTGTGGGTCATGAGATTAAAAGAGCCTAAACAAGAAATTAGTTGTTTCACAAAGACACGCCAAGAAAAAACACGAAGTTACGCTGAGAGATACAAAGGGAAAACCTAAAAAAACTTTGTGAATCTCTGTGTCTGCTTTGCGAACCTTCGCGAAATAGCTTTTTGCAAATACAAAGAATAAATTTTCAATTTAAACTTTCCCTCATTTCTACCAAACATTTCCCTAAATTTGCTTCCATTAATATATAAGTTAGCGTTAAAAAAATCAAGCTATGTTACAAATCGCATTTATTAGAGAGAATCAGGAAAAAGTAATCACCGCTTTGGCAAAGAGAAACATCGATGCAACAAGTGTTGTTGAAGAAGTGGTACAACTGGATGAAAAACGTCGCGCTACGCAAGTGGAGCTAGACAGCATTTTATCCGAATCTAATAAATTATCCAAGGATATTGGCGAATTGATGAAAGCGGGAGAGAAATCTAAAGCCGCAATCTTAAAAGAAAAAACTGTTTTAAATAAAGAGAAAAGCAAGAAATTAGCCGAAACTGCTGATGCACTTGCCGCTGAACTTTTAGAAAAATTATATACCTTACCCAATCTTCCTGCTGATATTGTTCCTATTGGAAAAACACCGGAGGAAAACCTGAACGTTTTTGAAGAAGGGGAAATCCCAGTTTTGCATGAAGGCGCGCAACCACACTGGGAATTGGTAAAAAAATACGACATTATCGATTTTGAATTGGGAGTAAAAATCACAGGCGCAGGATTTCCGGTTTATAAAGGAAAAGGAGCAAAATTACAACGTGCTTTGATCAATTATTTTCTGGACAAAAATACCGCTGCAGGATATAACGAAGTTCAGGTGCCACACATGGTAAACGAAGCATCTGCTTATGGAACGGGACAATTGCCCGACAAAGAAGGGCAAATGTACCATGATAAAACCGATGATTTATACTTAATTCCAACTGCTGAGGTTCCAGTAACGAATTTGTTTCGGGATGTAATTTTAAACGAAAGTGAATTACCGGTTTTGACTACGGCTTACACGCCTTGTTTTCGTCGTGAAGCAGGTTCTTATGGTGCGCACGTACGTGGATTGAACCGTTTACATCAATTTGACAAAGTCGAGATTGTTCGTGTAGAGCATCCCGATAAATCGTATGAAGCCTTGGACGGAATGGTGGAGCATGTAAAAAGTATTTTGCAGGAATTGAAATTACCCTACAGAATATTGCGTCTTTGTGGCGGCGATATGGGATTCACAGCAGCGTTAACCTATGATTTCGAAGTGTTTTCTACTGCACAAGACCGTTGGTTAGAAATCAGTTCGGTTTCTAATTTTGAGACTTTTCAAGCAAATCGGTTGAAATTACGTTTTAGAGATAAAGATGGAAAAAATCAATTAGCACACACCTTAAACGGAAGTTCATTGGCTTTGCCAAGAGTTTTGGCAGCACTTTTAGAAAATTACCAAACTCCGGAAGGAATCGTAATTCCTGAGGTTTTGCGTGCGTATTGCGGATTTGATAGTATCAATTAGTTAAAACACTACTGAAAAATATTTTGTTGATGAAAAAGATTACGGTGTTCTGTGGCTCCAGTTTTGGGAATGAAAAAAATTATGAGGTTCAAGCGATAGTACTGGGACAGGTAATGGCTAAGAAGAACATTGATTTGGTTTACGGTGGCGCAAAAGTTGGTTTAATGGGTGCGGTTGCTGACGGTGTTTTGAGTGAAAACGGAAAAGTATTTGGTGTTTTACCCCGTTTTTTGATGTCTAAGGAAGTGGCTCACGATAATTTGACCGAGTTAATCATTGTGGAAAGTATGCACGAAAGAAAAACCAGAATGAATGAATTAAGCGATGGCGTAATTGCATTGCCTGGTGGATTTGGAACTTTAGAGGAGTTTTTCGAAATGCTCACGTGGGGGCAACTCGGACTTCATAAGAAACCCATTGGGATTTTAAACGTTGATGGATTTTATGATTTATTATTGCAATTCATCCAAAAAATGGTTGATAACGGTTTTTTAAAAGAAATCAATCAAAAGATGATTTTGGTTAGTGATAATGCGGAAGAATTGCTGAACAAAATGGAAAATTACACCGCACCGGAAGTTGGAAAATGGATTAAAAAAGGAAATGAATAAAGACACGAATGTGTATTCCAAGACCTAATCTGAATTAGAAAAACAGATAAAAAATGAAAAAAATCGTTCTCTTAATACACCTGTTTTTATCGCTATTCGCTTTCGCCCAAAACGAACAATTAGCGCAGTATTATTATGACAAAGGCGATTTTGAAAAAGCCAAAATCAGTTATGAAGAATTACTGCAAGAGATTCCATTAAACTCTCAGTATTTTTTAAGAATAATAGATTGTTCGCAGCAATTGCAACAATTTGAAAGCGCTGAAAAAGCCATTCAAGAACGACTTGACAAGTACAATCAAGGAAATCTTCTGGTAGAATTAGGATACAATTTTCAGTTGCAAAAAAATGATGATAAAGCCAAGATGTACTACGATCAGGCATTAGACCGCATCAGAAAAAATCCAAATCAAGTGTACGGAATTTCAAACACTTTTGAGCGAAAAGCACTACTTAAATACGCGCTGAAATCCTACCAAATCGCAGTAGAATTAGAGCCTAATTTTAATTTCAATTATCAAATAGGATTGCTTTACGGTCAATTGTCTAATATAGAAATGATGATTTCCACTTTTCTGGATGAAGCGTTTGCTAATCCTCAAAACTCCATTCGAATCCAAAATCAGCTGGTTCGTTTTATGGCTGATGAAGGCGATGCAAATTTCAATGAATTGTTGCGTAAAGCTTTAATTGTAAGGACGCAGAAAAATCAAGACATTTTTTGGAACCATTATTTGAGTTGGTTTTATGTCCAGCAAAAAGAATTCGGAAAAGCATTTATTCAAGAAAAAGCCATTTACAAACGCAATCCGGAATCGCTTGCCAATATTGTAAATTTAGGCCAACTCGCTATTGACGAGGGAAATGAGGAAGCTGCAGAAGAAATATTGGGATTTGTATTGGAAAATACGCAAGATTTAGAACTCAAGATCCAAGCATATTCGTATTTGATATCCATGAAAATTGAAAAAGCAACCGAAAAAGACTTTGCCGCCATCAGCACAGAATTAGACGGTTTGTTGAAACAATTTGAAATAAGTCCTTTTACCTTATCTTTGCAGCTGATTCAGGCTCATTTCACGGCATTTAAGTTAAAAAAACCGGAGGAAGGAAAGGCAATAATCAAGAGAGCGCTGGAATTGCAATTGAATGATTATCAGGTGGCTGGCGCCAAAATGGAACTGGCAGATATTTTGCTTTACGAAGAAAAATTCAATCAGGCGTTGATTTATTATTCCCAGATTGAATTGGATTTGAAGAATGATGTAATGGCGCATGAAGCCAGTTTGAAAGCCGCAAAAACGAGTTATTTCAAAACTGATTTTGCGTGGGCGTTGAAACAGTTCAAGGAATTGAAATCGGCCAATACGCAGTTGATTGCGAATGATGCTTTGGAATATTTTCTGTTAATCAATGACAATACCGTCGCTGATTCGACACAAACGGCTTTGAAACAATTTGCCAAAGGAGATTATCTGTTGTATCAAAATAGGAATCAGGAAGCGATAACGCAGTTTCTATCGATTTTAAAAAATCATAAAGGTCAGCAAATAGAAGCCGTGACGTTGTTGCGTTTGGGAAATATTTACGAAGAAACGGGCGATTTTACTTTGGCTTTAAGCCAATACCAAACGATTATGGATCAGTATAGCGATGGGATTTACATAGACGAAGCGCTGTATTTTTCGGCAGAGATATATAAAAAACAACTGCTATTGCCTGATAAAGCGAAACCATTGTATGAGAAGATTATTTTTAATCATCAGGACAGTATTTATTTTGTGGAAGCCAGAAAGAAATTCAGGCAATTGAGGGGAGATACTAATTTATAAGTAAATGTTTAATCGGTTAAATGTTTAACCGATTAACCGAAAAAATAATTAACCAGTTAAACAAAAAAAATGATACTATACAACGTCACCACAAACATACATGAAAGCGTTCACGATCAATGGATGATCTGGATGCAACACAAACACATTCCAGAAATTCTGGCTACAGGAAAATTCTCTTCGGCAAGAATGGTACGGGTTTTAATTGAAGAAGAAATGGGCGGAGTAACCTATTCCGTTCAATATGTGACGGACAGCAAAGACACTTTGGAGAAATATTATTTGGAGGACGCACCGGCTTTTCGTGAAGAAGGAGCGAAGCTGTTTGGAGATAAAATGCTGGCGTTTAGAACGGAATTAGAATTGATTGCGGATTATTAGAGTCCTTGCGAGGAACGAAGCAATCATATTCAGATTGTCGTTTTGAATCACAATCTTCAAGTCGCAATTTGTGACCTCCATTTATAAAAAACATAAAAATTTCATTTTATGAGCGATAAAATTTCAATAATTCCAGATGACATTGTTATCAATAAAATTTATTTCATCAGAAACCAAAAAGTAATGCTGGATCGTGATTTGGCAATACTTTACGGGGTTGAAACAAGGGTTTTAAAGCAAGCTGTGCGAAGAAATTTGAATTGATTTCCAGAAGATTTTATGTTTGAATTATCTAAAGTAGAATTGGAGGTCACAAATTGTGATCTCCAATTCTGAAAAGATGGGTTTGCGATATGCTCCGATGACTTTTACAGAACACGGCGTATTAATGTTATCGAGTGTTTTGAATAGTGAAAAAGCAATTCAAACCAATATTCAGATAATGCGGATATTTACAAAAACGAGGCAAATGCTCTCCGATAATTCGGATTTACGTATTGATTTTGAAACAATGAAAAAGAAAATTGAAAATCAGGGAAAAAACATAGAACTCGTTTTTCAATATGTAGATGAACTTATGGAAAAGAAAGAAATCATTCCAGAACGAGGAAAAATAGGATATAAGATGTAGTTGCAATATTGATTTTGTGATAGTTTTCTGGATATTTAATACAATACAGTAGTGCCTTAGGGGCAAAATAAACCTAACAATAAAGTGAGATTGCTTCGTGCCTCGCAAAGACAAACATGGAAAAAGTAAAAGCAAAAAAACACCTCGGACAACACTTCTTGAAAGACGAAAGTATTGCCAAAGACATTGCAGATACATTGAACTTAGAAGGGTATGATGATGTACTGGAGATAGGTCCTGGAATGGGCGTTTTGACAAAATATTTATTGGATAAACCAATGAACACCTACGTTATTGAAATCGATGCGGAATCAGTGACGTATTTAGATGAAAATTATCCAAAATTAAAGGATAGAATCATTTCTAAAGATTTCCTGAAATACAACATCAATGAAATTTTCGAAGGGAAACAATTCGCAATTATTGGAAATTTCCCGTATAATATTTCGACACAAATTGTGTTTAGAGCATTGGAATATCGCGATCAGATTCCAGAATTTGCCGGAATGTTCCAGAAAGAAGTGGCACAACGCATTTGTGAAAAAAAAGGAACAAAAGCGTATGGAATCCTGTCAGTTTTGGTACAGGCTTTTTATGATGCCGAGTATTTATTTACGGTAGACGAACATGTTTTTATTCCGCCGCCAAAAGTAAAATCAGGAGTTTTGCGTTTGCGCAGAAAAAAAGATTACAGCTTGCCTTGTGGTGAAAAATTGTTTTTTACGGTAGTGAAAACGGCTTTTCAACAACGACGTAAAACGTTACGCAATAGTTTAAAAACCTTAAATTTGTCGGATAGTTTGAGAGAAGATGAAATTTTCAACCTTCGACCAGAACAATTAAATGTAGCACAGTTTATAGCACTCACCCAAAAAATAGAAGCCGATGGAGTTTAAAATCAGCAAAGGATTAATTCAGGAATTAGAGCAACTCATTCAAAACAAAAACGACCAGCAACTGGAAGTATTATTGAATGATATGCACCATGCTGATATTGCTGAAATCCTCGATGAGCTTGATTTTAATGAAGCGACCTATATTTTTAAAGTATTAGACAGTGAAAAAACTGCCGAAATTCTTCTGGAACTAGAAGATGATTTACGAGAAAATATATTAAGCAGGCTTTCGCCAAAAGAAATTGCAGAAGAGTTAGATGAGCTGGAAACCAATGATGCAGCTGATATTATAGCGGAGCTTTCACAAAATTTGAAAGCCGAAGTAATATCAGAACTTCAGGATGTAGAACATGCCAAAGATATTGTTGACTTATTGCGCTATGACGAAGATACCGCCGGTGGAATCATGCACAAGGAATTGGTAAAAGTCAATGAAAATTGGAATGTGCTTACTTGTGTCAAAGAAATGCGCATTCAGGCCGAAAATATCTCCAGAGTCCATTCGATTTATGTGGTGGATGATGAAGACCGATTGAAAGGGCGTTTATCCCTCAAGGATTTATTGACCACTTCTTCCAGAACGCCAATTAATGATGTGTACATCCGGAAATTAAACTCCGTAAAAGTAGATACAGAAGATGTTGAGGTAGCCCGAATTATGCAGAAATATGATTTAGAAGCTATTCCTGTTGTAGATGAATTAGGAAGGTTAGTGGGCCGAATCACTATTGATGACATTGTGGATGTAATCAAGGATGAAGCCGATCAGGATTACCAGTTGGCTGCAGGTATCTCGCAAGATGTTGAAGCCGATGATAGTATATTCGAACATACAAAAGCGCGGTTGCCTTGGTTAGTTTTGGCTCTTTTAGGCGGTTTTATCTCCGTAAAAGTATTGGGCTTGTTTGAAGGTGCAATGCTGCAACATGGTAATTTATTCTTTTTCACGCCCCTTATCGCTGCGATG
This sequence comes from Flavobacterium sp. RSP49, assembly GCF_003968735.1. NCBI lineage: Bacteria > Pseudomonadati > Bacteroidota > Flavobacteriia > Flavobacteriales > Flavobacteriaceae > Flavobacterium > Flavobacterium sp. RSP49. The sequence continues at coordinate 18,343 of NZ_RYDN01000003.1, forward strand.
GCAGGAAATGTCGGTGTACAATCCTCGGCAATTATTGTACAGGGTTTGGCTAATAATACGTTGAGTGGGTCGCTATTTAATCGATTAGTGAAGGAAGTTTCCCTAAGTTTATTAAATGGATTGATTCTGGCTATAATATTATTTTTAGGAAGTCATTTTCTATTGGATGTTGAAATGATAATTGGCGTTATAATCTGCGTAGCATTAATTTCAGTAATTATTATTGCTTCATTAATAGGGACTTTTATCCCGTTATTGCTGGATAAATTTGGTATTGATCCCGCATTGGCAACCGGTCCGTTTATCACAACCAGTAATGATATTTGTGGCATTTTGATTTATTTTTCGATAGCAAAAATGATTTTAGGGTTTTAGGAAAGTAAGGAACAATGAGAATAGAACAACGAGAGTAGAGAGAATAGAATAAAGAGAATAGAATAGACAAAAAGAGAATAGAGAGGAAATTCAACAACAACAAACGAATACAACTTTACAATCAACACTTTTCCCTAACGGCTGACTTTCTCGTGGAGAGTCCCGTCCCAATTTTTTGCGATCGGAGGGAAAAGTAAAAACCACAACTAGCATGAAAGTACATATCATTGGCGGAGGAAACTTAGGAGTTTCTATCGCATTAGGACTATCAAAATTTTCACCAGAAGACCAAGTTACCATAACCCGAAGAAACACCTCCAGTATTCTGTATCTTGAAAAATTAGGCGCAACAGTTTCTACCAATAATATTCATCAGATTCAGGAAGCCGATGTCATTATTTTGACCATCAAACCATACCAAGTAGACACTGTTTTGGCCGAAATTCTTCCCGTAATTTCTAATAAAATCATCGCCTCGGCAGTGAGTGGATTGTCGATAGAAAATCTGCAAAACAAAATCGGTACTGCTAATAGTGCCATCCGAATCATGCCCAATATCGCGGCACAGTTTGGCGCCTCAGCCACCTGTATTGCGTTTAATGAAAAAGACAAAGAGAAGGCACAAGAGGTAGTTTCCCTTTTTCAGAGTTTGGGAACCGCTCCTATTATTGACGAAAAATTAATGGATGCTGCAACTGTTTTGGCCGCCAGCGGAACCGCTTTTGCGCTACGCTACATTCGCGCCTCGATGCAAGCCGGAATCGAAATTGGATTTGACTGGCAAACGGCCTTGGCCATCTCGGCACAAACCGTAAAAGGCGCTGCCGAAATGCTACTAGAAGAAAAAGTACACCCGGAACAATTAATAGACCGCGTGACCACGCCGCAAGGTTGCACGATCGCGGGATTGAACGAAATGGAAATGCACGGATTCAGTTCGTCCCTAATCCGAGGTATTAAAACATCCTTGAAACAAATCAAGGGGTAAATTTCATTTGGGCGTGCCGCCATTACAAAAAGGGTCCTCTCAGCGTAACTGTTGAGAGGACCCTTTTTTTATTGGCGTCAGGCTATCCGCGCTACTTTGGTAGCTAGCTGCTATCCTTCACGCAGCTCCGATTGGTATTGTATTCGGTTTTCTACATCAGCAATCAAAAATCGTTGATAAAAAATTTGCAATCATTTTATTTTTCACCTAAATGAGGAAAACCGTAAAGAAGTGTGTTTTCTTCTTGATAAATTTGGAGAGAATTAATTTTATAAAATAAATCTTATATTTGAAAACAAACACGATCGCTTTTCAGACTTAGCAACTCAATTTAGGGTAGATAAGTCGGGCGCTAAAAGCTATATAAACAAGTTAGGTAATAGCTACAGGAAAACTTTTAAAAACAAAAAATGACTGAGAAAGAACAATATATAAAAGATTTGTTTGAAGATTTAAAATATAGCTTATCTAAATTTGATAGTCAATCTTTAGCAATAAGTAGCGGTGCAATAGGTTTATCATTAACTTTCATAAAAGAAATTGTTCCATTCGAAGAATCAAAATATATTTTACTTTTTTATTTTTCATTAGGATTATTTATTTTGACTTTAACACTTGGATTTATAGCTCATTATTTAAGTTTAAATCAAATTTCAAAATCAATCAAAAAAGTTGAAGAAAATAAAGTCTCAGAAATAAAAATTGACAATCTAATTCCTAAAATAAATTTAACAATTGCAATATCATTACCTTTAGGGATATTGTTTTTGGTTTTGTATTGTGTGCTGAATATTGAGAATGTAATAGGTCATAAAAAGACAGATTTAAATAAAAAAATGATAATTGAAAAAGAATCAAAAAATGGAGAAAAAATATTTACAGAAGGTTCATTGGAAGAATTTAGATATAATGACACCTTAAATAAAAAAACAACTATAAAAATAAAATAATTATGAGCGATAAAATAAACAAAGAACAATTAAATGAGATTCTTAAACAAAGATTAGGAAATCAAGACAAAATTGAAGAAAAAGCAATGTTTCTAAGACAGCCTCCAAGCTCACTTACTAACCAAACTATCACAACAAATACAGAAAATAACAATCAAAATCAATCTAGTTCTACTGAAAATAAGGATGAAAAAAAATAAATGCCATCTCCTAAGAGCTCTCAAACGACAGCGAAAAAAAAATGACTACAAACTAATTTAAAAGTTAAAATATAAATTATAATGAGTACGAGCGAGACGCTCGCACTAGCGACTAAAAACAATTATTTAGAAAACAAATAAAAATTTAAAAATGGCAAACCCTAAAGATATTTTGGTAATAACAACATCTTCAGCAGAAGGTTTGAAAATAAAAAAACATTTAAAACCAGTTTCAGCTCATATTGTTGCAGGAACAAATTTATTTAGTGATTTTTTAGGAGGATTGACAGATGTTTTTGGTGGTCGTTCAAGCTCTTATCAAAAACAATTATCGTCACTTTATAATGAAGCTATTGAGAGAATAAAACATAATGCTCACGAGATTGGTGGAAATTGTGTCATTGGTTTAAGTATTGATATGGATGAAATATCAGGAAAAGGAAAATCAATGTTTATGTTAACCGCGATTGGAACTGCGGTTATTATTGAAAGCGATGAAAAGTCAAACTCACTATCAAATATTAGTAAAAAGTTTGAAAATGTTGGAGTTGAGAGAATTAATAATTTAAGACAAAGAAAAAATATTATTAAAAGAGCTGAGAATGGAGAACTAGATTACAATGATGAAACATGGAGTTTTATAACTTCGAATCAAGTTCAAGAAATTTTTACTTTCTTATTAAAAAGATTTTCTCACACAATTGAAAACTTTCAGTCAATGCCAGACTCTTATAATATTTTTAATAAAAATTTTATAAGTTACATTGACTCTTTGGAGGAAAACAAAAAAACAAGTTTACTTTATGACACAATCGAAATTGATAATAATGAGCAAGTTGCTTTGTATATATCTAAAGTAATCAAGGAATTAAATCTATTTGATTATGAAAAAAACATGAGTTTACTTAAAAATTCAGATTTCAAAAAACAAAAAATTGGAATAAGAATATCTGCTTATGACAAATCATTTTATGATAAAAATGACATTGAAGACCTAAATCAAACCAAAAATTTTATTTTTACAACTTTTAAAGAAAGAGGTGAAATAACAACTAAAAAACAACTTTTGTCATCAAAAGAAAAAGATGTTTGGAATTGTGAATGTGGAAATAAATCAAATGAAATTGGACAATATTGTGGGACTTGTGATAATGATATATCTGGATTTAAAGAAAATGAAATGAAACCAAATGAAATAGTGAAATATATTGAGCAAAAAATGGAATTGATAAGTGAATATATAAAATAACGAACAGCTACTCCGTAATTTTTTCGTTAATTATGCTGCGCAAACGTCTCCGACTTTAAGCAATTTTTTTCTTAAAAGGGATGAATATTGACATTTCATATTTGTATTAACACTCAAATAAATCTTATATTTGAAAAAAACAACCATGAAAAAACTACTCCTATTATTCCTTATTTTAATTTCAAGTTATACTGTGAATGCGCAAAAAGACGAACAAAAACAAACCCTTAAACATGTAGTGATGTTTGGTTGGAAACCCGGTACAGATGCAGCAGCAATTGACAAAGTAGTCACTGCTTTTGGAAACTTAGAACATAAAATCAAATTGATCAAAGCGTATGAATGGGGAATTAATAACAGTCCTGAAAACCTGAATAATGGTTTGACCCATTGTTTTGTGTTGACTTTCACCAGTAAATCCGACAGAGATGCATATTTAATTCATCCGGATCACAAAGCTTTTGTGGCTGTTTTGAGTCCGGCACCAGACAAAGTTACCGTAGTAGATTATTGGACGAATAAGTAAACAAAAATCGCAGTAAATAATTAAAGAACAATTTTTCTGCATAGTAAACCGTAAAAAATAAAACATGAATCAGAGCACAATTGTTTTCAGAATGTCTAAAAGCAGTGGTATTTACAATAAATCCAATCGCTATGTAGTACGTATTGATAGCAAAACGGAGTGTGAAATGAACTACAGCAACAACCGGAAAGAATACCGTGTTTTGCCCGGAAAACATACCATAGAAATTGGTGATGGAACTTCTTTTCAAACAGAAGAGATAGTGCTAAAGGCGGGAGAAACGAAAGTACTGAGCATAAATCCCAGTCTTACGTACAATCTTGGATTCGGAATACTGACCGGAATGGTGGTAACCGGTTTGGTTATTCAATTTGCAGTACTTCAAAAATTTTCTCCTGTGATGATTATTCCATTCATGCTTTATTTATTTATTAAAAAAAGAGATTTTAAAAATAGTTTTGCGATAAGTTATTCAAAATAGAAGCTTATTGAACATAAAAAAGCCTCGTTTAATTGCTTAAACGAGGCTTTTTAGGATCACAATATGTTTTATACTAGTGCTGTTTTCTTCTTTTTAGATTGTTTTCTTAAGGTATATTTCAACCAGAAGAAACCCGTCAGACCAGCAACAAAAGAAGCAATCAGAATGGCAATTTTAGAGTATGTAATAACCTCTTTACCACTTTCTTTGAAAGCAAGAAGGGTAATGAAAATGGACATGGTGAACCCAATTCCACCAAGCATTCCTGCCCCAATTATTTTTTTCCAATTTAAATCTTTGGGCAACGTGCAAATGCCTAAACTCACTCCTAAAAAGGAGAAAAGCCAAATTCCAAGAGGTTTTCCCACCACAAGTCCCAGCATGATCCCAATTGTATTGGTATGATTCAATCCTTCTGACCAATCAGAACCAATGGCAATACTGGTATTGGCGATGGCAAAGAGCGGCAGAATCAAAAATGCAACCGGTTTGTGCAAAAAATGCTGTAATTTATAAGATGATGTTTTCTTGCCTCCGTCTCCAAACGGAATGACAAAAGCCAATAACACTCCGGTAATTGTGGCGTGAACACCTGAATTCAGCATAAAATACCACATAGCAGCACCCCCAATTAAATAGGGGATAAGGTTGTGAACCTTTCTTTTGTTCAGGATAAATAAACCACCCATAATGGCAAAAGCAATAAACAGATTGGTAAAAGCAATTGTTTTTGTATAAAAAACAGCAATTACCAAAATAGCCCCTAAGTCGTCAATTACAGCAAGGGCAGTAAGGAATACTTTCAGCGAGGTAGGAACCCGATTTCCTAAAAGCGATAAAACTCCAATTGCAAAGGCAATGTCAGTAGCCATAGGAATACCGGCACCATTTTGTGTGGGTGTTCCAAAATTGAGCAGTAAAAAAATTCCTGCCGGAACAATCATCCCGCCTAAAGCACCAAAAACAGGTAAAGTGGCATTTCTAATACTCGACAATTCTCCTTTGTAGATCTCCCGTTCTAGCTCTAAACCAATCAAAAGAAAGAAGATAGTCATCAGTCCGTCATTGATCCAGTGGGTGATCGAATGGTTGCCGACATTGGTTTCCCAAAAGGCAATATAGTCAGTTTGAAAAGGGGAATTAGCAAATAGAAGAGAGAGTATCGTAACTAGGAGTAATAAAAGACCTCCCGCTTTTTCGTTTTCAAAAAAGGCTTTGAATGTTTTTGTTAATCTCATTTGTTGTTTTTCTTTTCCTATAATTAATAGTATAAATGATGAATAGGAATTCTGCAAATTTAAGCTTTTGAAAGCTAATTTCCGTTCTTAAAAGTATAAACCGTAATTTTTTTGTTTCTTTGATGTAGTAAAAACAAAGCAATTATGACCATCAAAATACTTCATATCGACAGCAATCATTCCTTACTGTGGAATGAATTGCAAAAATCCGGGTTTATCAATCACAGTGATTTTATTTCTTCAAAAGAAGAAATCGAAGCTAAAATTCAGGATTATCAAGGAGTTGTGATTCGAAGCCGTTTCAAGATTGACAAAACATTCTTGGACAAAGCTACTAATTTGCAATTCATCGCTCGCGTTGGAGCCGGACTGGAAAGCATTGATTGCGAGCATGCTGCATCTAAAAACATTACACTTATTGCCGCTCCAGAAGGAAATAGAAACGCTGTTGCTGAACACACCTTGGGTATGATCTTATCCATTTTTAATAAATTGAATCAAGCTGACAGCGAGATACGAGCGGGCCATTGGAACCGGGAAAGCAATCGCGGTCAGGAACTTGATGGTAAAACCGTTGGGATTATCGGGTATGGAAACATGGGAAAATCGTTTGCCAAAAAACTCCGTGGTTTTGATGTCGAAGTCTTGTGTTATGACATTCAGGAAAATGTGGGTGATGCTAATGCGAAGCAGGTTTCCTTAGCAGAATTTCAGCAAAAAGTAGATGTAGTGAGTTTGCATGTTCCATGGACTTCCGAAACAAATAAAATGGTGAATGCTGATTTTATCAATGGATTTCTTAAGCCTTTTTGGATTATTAATACCTCTCGAGGCAAGAATATTGTCACTGCTGATTTGGTTACTGCCATGCAATCCGGGAAAATTCTCGGAGCAGGTTTAGATGTTCTGGAATATGAGAAGTTGTCTTTTGAAACCCTTTTTAACGATAAAAACACACCAGAGGCTTTTCAGTATTTGTTGACAGCCAAAAACGCAATTCTGACGCCACATATTGCCGGTTGGACTTTCGAAAGCCATGGACGATTGGCACAAGTGATCGTTGATAAAATAAAAGCAAAGTATCTTAGTTAGGTAAAATTTGTCGTGCCGTAGCAGCGCAATACGGGAATTGGAGTTTCTTCTTTAAAGTAAAAATTCCTAAAACTCGTCGCTTGTTTCGAAGATAACATCTTGTTTTAAAGCTAATTAGTATCGTTTTACTTTTTGGTGGAAAGACAAAATAGGAAGGATCGTTTTATCCAGTGGCAGCCGTTTATGGATGGTACCAATGATTTTGAGCCAAGCGAAAAACGGTTCGTGCAAAATTTTACAGTTGATGATTTAGAACGTTTATTGCAAAATTATCAGATGAAGGTGTAATAATTGTGGGTGTTATGGAGGTTTGTAGCTCTAGAAAATTCGGATGGGTTTTGAATAGTGGAGGAAATAAAACCGAATTTTTGAACCAATTGGTAGAGTGTTTCAATAATTTTTATATTTTTAACCATTGAAAAACAATCTAATACAAATTATTTATGCAAAATTCGAAGATTGAAAATTGGAATAATCCGCTGCCAGTTCGTCAAAACAATAAAAAGCTGCCTGCCGGAATTTTAGCGATACTTTTAGGTCCTCTTGCGATTCATAAATTCCTATTGGGGTATACTACTGAAGGGATAATATGGCTGGTAATTAGTCTTTTTACCTGCGGAACGGTGACATACATTTTAGGTATTATCGAAGGAATAATTTATTTGACAAAATCTGACGAGGAGTTTTACCAAATGTATCAAGTAGGTAAAAAGGCTTGGTTTTAAAACATAAAAAACGCCGGTTTTAGACTATTCCCAAAAAGACAGACACTATTTGGGGGTATTTTTCTACCACAAATTTTACTAATTGCCCCGAATTAATTTTGTGCTGATTTGTAAAATTTCTAGCAACTAAGTAATAACCATGGTATAATGTCGTATTTTAAAATCAAGATAAAATTATGTAACAATCTGATTTAAAGTTGTTTTACTTAAAGTTAATTCTTTTGACTTTACGACTTTTAAACTTTCGACTTACTTATTTAATGTAATTCTGAAATTAATCTTCTTTCTCGCTCAGTTTTCGCTCCAGTTCTTTCTGGAATTCTTCCATTACGGGCTTCATCGTACTTTCCGGAATGTCTGCAATCCTGATGTACATCAATCCGTCTACGGCATTGTTAAACAACGGATCCACATTAAATGCGACCACTTTTGCATTTTGTTTAATGTATTTTTTGATTAAAACCGGCAAACGCAAACTTCCCGGTTCCAGCTCGTCGATAATTTTATCAAACTTATTCAAATCGGATTCGGTTTCGTTAAAAATGAAATCCTTATCGGCATCTTTTAATTTTACTTTATACGCTTTTTTGGGATGAATGTACTGCGCAATATACGGATCGTAATAATTAGATTTCATGAATTCAATCATTAAGGATTTAGAAAAATCTGAAAATTGATTGCTGATACTCACACCACCCAGTAAAAATTTATGTTCCGGGTAACGCAATGTTGTGTGCATAATTCCTTTCCAAAGCAAGAAAAGCGGCATTGGTTTTTGTTGGTACTCTTTGATGATAAAAGCGCGTCCCATTTCGATAGATTTGTGCATCATGTCATGCAATTCGGGCTCAAATCTAAACAGATCGTTGAGGTAGAATCCATTGATTCCATACTTCGGATAAATTTCTGAACCTAATCCCATTCGGTACGCACCGGCAATCTTATGGGCTTCATTATCCCATAAAAACAAATGATGATAATATTTATCGTGCTTGTCTAAATCAATAGACTCATTGGTTCCTTCGCCTACTTCCCTAAAAGTGATTTCTCTAAGACGTCCTATTTCGTGTAGGACATTAGGAATTTTAGCGGCTTCAGTAAAGAAAACCTCGTAATTTTTACTTTGCAAAAGGCGGCAATCGCTATTTCTTGCGGCATCAACTTCGGCAATCATTTTTTCACTGTTGGCCGGAGTAACAATCTTCTTTGGACTTTTAGGGATTTTTAAGGTGGGTGTTGGCAAAAAAGGAATTTCTTTCTCAAAAGGATTGGCCAGCATATATGTTTTTTTTCGTAAAAACTCTGAGTATTCTTCTAAAGTCTTGTGCTCATTTTGTTCGCTTACGGAAATTGGTTTACCAATACGTACTTTAATCACACGACGTTTCTGGCTAAAGACTTCCGAAGGCAGTTTTGCCGTTCTAAAAGTGCTGCTTATTTTAGAAAGTAAATAAAATAATCGACTGTTTTTAGCATGAAAATAAATAGGGACCACAGGCACCTGTGCTTTTCTAATTACTTTGATAGCTCCTTCTTCCCACGGCTTATCTACCATTAACTTTCCGTCTTTATAGGTAGATACTTCACCTGCGGGAAACATGCCTAAGGGTTTTCCATCGCTTAAATGACGCAGTGTTTCCTTGATTCCCACCACGCTTGATTTAGCATCCTTATGATTTTCAAAAGGATTCACCGGCATGATGTATTTTTTGAGCGGCTTAATGCGGTGTAAAAGAAAATTAGCTATAATCTTGAAATTGGGCTCTCTCTCCAGCATTAATTTCAATAATAAAACCCCGTCAATTCCTCCCAGTGGATGGTTTGAAATCGTGATGTAAGCTCCTTCTTTTGGTAGGCGTTTTAAATCCTCTTCCGGAATTTCAAATTTTATTTGTAAATCATCTAATATTCCATTCAGGAAATTAACATCTTTCAAATGCTTATTTCTGTCGTACATTTTGTTTAAGGTAGAAATCTTTAGCACCTTCATAAGTATCCATCCTGAAAAGGTACCCAAAACTCCATACTTATCAGCATTTATTGCTTTTGCAACTTCTTTGGCGGTTACTAAACCCATGAATTTTTTTCTTTTAAAGCAAGAAACAAAGATAGCAAAAAACTCCATTTTCTCTATTTTTCTGAGTCAAACTTGTACTTTTTTATTACATTTGAAATCGGTACATACACGCCATAATTTTTTCTGACAGAATCTAAAAATGTATTTCTAATACCATTTGGAAATTATTTATTTCGACAGAAATTCAAATACACACTATATGAGAATTATTTCATACAACGTCAACGGAATCAGAGCCGCCATTTCAAAAGGATTTATCGATTGGTTGCAACAGGCAAATCCGGACATCATTTGCCTACAGGAAATCAAAGCCACTGAAGATCAAATTCCTGTGGAGGCTATTGCAAAGGCAGGGTATCCGTATCAATATTATTATTCAGCCACTAAAAAAGGGTACAGCGGCGTAGCAATTCTTTCAAAGATCAAACCTAATAATGTGGTCCACGGAACCGGAATTCACCACATGGATTTTGAAGGAAGAAATCTTCGGGCTGATTATGATGATTTTTCCGTGATGAGTTTGTATCTGCCATCTGGGACAAATATGGAGCGACTCGACCATAAATTCATGTTTATGGATGATTTTAAGAATTATATTGATGAACTCAAAAAAGAAACGCCAAACTTGATTATCTGTGGTGATTACAACATTTGCCACGAGGCAATTGACATTCATGACCCAATCAGAAATAAGACCGTTTCCGGATTTTTACCCCAAGAAAGAACCTGGCTTGACGGATTTATAAAGTCCGGATTTATCGATAGTTTTCGCCACTTCAACAGTGAACCGCATCAGTATTCCTGGTGGAGTTACCGCGCTGGAGCCAGAGGAAATAACAAAGGGTGGCGCATCGATTATAATTTAGTTGCCGATTCTTTGAAACATAAACTCAAAAGAGCCGTTATTTTATCAGATGCCGTACATTCAGATCATTGCCCGGTCTTGGTAGAATTAGAGTAATCCTCTTTAGCGCAGCCTAGGGAGGAGCTATTTCCCGCTATCCGTTACAATCTTTTCTCTCGTTGAAAAACGAGAGAAAAGGATTTTCACTTCTATCGGGGCTAGGGCATTTGAATACCATTTTAATTTTTGATTTCAAAACAACAATAAAAACGATAAAAATACCATTAAAATGATTAAAAAAATTTCCTTAGGATTACTCGTATTAGCACTTTCAACATCCTGCGTGTCGAAAAAAATATACAATGACTTAGAAAACAAGTATGCGGATTCCAAAAAGGAAAACCGAAGTCTAACGGACGAAAATGAAGATTTACTGAAAACTAAAAACCAATTGGATTTAGATCGGACCGCTTTAACTTCTGACTTGAGTGCTTCTAAAGCAGCGCTTGATAAATTGAAAGCAGATTATGCTGCTGCTCAAAACAAACTCGAAGTCCTGCAGGATTCCTATGCCGCTTTAGAGAAAAACAGCGGAGAGGCTTTACAAAGTAATATGAAGAAAAATCGTGATTTACTAGGCCAATTAGATGAGAAAGCAAAAGCGTTGGCAGTAGAACAAGAGCGTTTGAGCAAAAGTGCCCAGCGTTTGCAAGAATTAGAAGATTTGATCGCCGCCAAAGAAGCTAACATGAAAAAACTAAAAGAAACACTCTCTAATGCTTTGAATAGTTTTGAAGGAAAAGGATTGACTGTCGAACAAAAAAATGGAAAAGTATACGTATCCATGGAGAACAAACTGCTCTTCAATTCCGGAAGTTGGTCAGTAGGTTCCGAAGGGAAAAAGGCAGTAGTAGAATTAGGTAAAGTTTTAGGAGACAATCCTGAAATCTCCGTTCTTATTGAAGGACATACGGATGATGATGCTTTTTCAGCTTCTGGACCAATTGCCGATAACTGGGATTTATCAACCAAAAGAGCCACCGCAATCGTAGCGATTTTGAGCGAAAACTCAAAAATCAACAAACAAAGTCTTACCGCCGCCGGAAGAGGAGAGTTCTCCCCGCTAGCCAGTAACGCAACTGCTGATGGAAAAGCGAAGAACCGTAGAATTGAAATCATTCTTACCCCAAGATTAGATGAAATTGCCGAAATGCTGAATGAAATAAATTAAGGTTTAAAGGTTAAAGTATAGAAAGGTTCAGAGTGTATGCTTTGAACCTTTTTTTGTTCTCTACGGGATATTTTATAAAATAATCTCCAGTTTTATAAGTTTAACCATTAAGGAATTAAGAAAATTATGCGTGAATTCTTAATGAAACTTAATCTCTTAATGGTTTAAAAAAGAAACCTTTTCTTAACCGCTAATTCGCTAATTTTATCTTTCGTTTCAAGGGCTTTTAATTTGCGAATTCGCGGTTATTTTTTTAACATCCTGTAAACTTTTGTCAATTTTCTGTTAACACTAAATCGTAACCGCAAACTAATTTTATCTTTGTTTTCGAAAATAAAATACAATTTCCTTAAAAATGAAATACACTACACTACCCAATACTGATATAAAAGTCAGCAAAATTTGCCTTGGAACCATGACTTTTGGGCAACAAAACACAGAAGCTGATGGTCACGCACAAATGGATTATGCTTTAGAAAACGGAGTCAATTTCTTTGATACTGCCGAAATGTATTCTATTCCGGGGCGTCAGGAAACCTATGGAAGTACAGAGAAAATCCTTGGAACCTGGTTCAAGAAAACAGGGAAAAGAGAAGAAATTGTTTTGGCCTCCAAAATTGCCGGACCCAATCCTAATTTTGGCTACATGAGAGAAAAATTAGATTTTTCGCCCGCCAGTATCAAGTTTGCATTGGACAGTAGTTTGCAACGCCTGCAAACTGATTATCTGGATGTGTACCAATTGCATTGGCCGGAACGTAAAACCAATTATTTTGGACAACGCGGTTTCAAAGTGCAAGACGATGCTTGGGAAGATAATATTCATAATGTGCTGGAAGCATTAGACGGTTTTGTCAAGGAAGGAAAAATAAATCACATAGGTCTTTCAAATGAAAATCCTTGGGGAATTATGCGTTTTCTGGAGGAAAGCAAATACAATAATCTGCCAAGAATAAAGACGATTCAAAATCCGTATTCGTTATTGAACCGACTTTTTGAAAACGGGTCCGCTGAAATTTGCCTGAGAGAAAATGTTGGTTTATTGGCTTATTCTCCAATGGCTTTTGGCGTTTTGTCCGGTAAATTCCTTACTGGCGAAGCGCATCCAAATGCCAGAATCAAATTGTTTCCGCAGTATTCCAGATACAACAGTCCACAATGCATCGAAGCCACGCGGCTATATCAGGAAATCGCTAAGAAAAACGGATTGACCTTGACGGAATTGTCGTTGGCATTTATAGAACAACAGCCGTTTGTAACCAGCACGATTATTGGCGCAACCACATTGGAACAATTAAAAGAAAATATTGATACCATTCAAGTATCACTTTCGGATGAAATCTTAAAAGCGATTGATGAAGTGCAAGCCGTGATTCCGGATCCGGCACCTTAATTTAATAAACCCTGTCAGAGTTCCAAACTCTGACAGGGTTGTTTTTAATAATTAAAGATCAAATTCATCATCAACGGCTAAGGAATCCATTTTTATTTGCGTGGAATCTTGTACTTTGAATTTGATAAAAGATTTTGCAGGTCCTGAAATCAATATTGGTAAGGTCTTGTAAATCGTGTCTTCAGAAGTCAAAAGTCCTCTTCGAAACATAATATTCGTTAAGAACGATTCTTGTTGTACAGCAAAATCTTTCAACATCCCTAGATCGTTAAACTGATACATGAATTTCTTAGGACTTGGAATGATTCTAGCAAGATACAAGCATTCGTTCAGCGATAATTCCAAAGGTGTTTTTTGAAAGTAAAACTGACTTGCTTCGCCAATTCCATATACATTTGGACCCCATTCGATAATATTAAAATACACTTCGAGCATGCGTTCCTTGCTTACAATCCGGTTGTTTTCCAGAATATAAACCAATAAAATTTCTTCCAGTTTACGGGAAACAGTTTTTTCCCGGCTCAGAAAAACATTTTTCACTAATTGCATGCTGATGGTACTGGCACCGCGGGAAAACTTTTTAGTTTTTATGTTTTTGATGATGGATTGTTTGAAAGCTTCGCTGACAAAACCACGATGCGAAAAGAAAGAAGGATCTTCCGTTGTCAAAACTGACTTTCGTAAATACGGTGAAATTTGGTCCAGGAGCGTGAAATTTGGATTAGCAGAACCCACTAAAACCGGACGTTGCAACACGTTCTTTATAAGTGCGCGATACACAAATTCGCCTTTGAGTTTGTTCAGGTTGGCTTCACCGTATTTTGTAATTTTTAGATTTTCTTTTTTTAGTTTACTGTCAAAAACCAGTTGATTGGGTTTGTTTTGGTTGAATGTAAAGTCCAATTTGTAATCAAAAGTACCACTGGCTTTCATGCCTTGAAAATTGGCAAATAAACCGTCTGGAAGCGAAGTGATAAAATCCTGCGCGTTCATTTTGGGAATATTCACTTTGAGTTTATAAATCGTGTCTTTCTCAGTTTCATAAGCCACATAAGGATAAAATTTTATCTTGTTTAACTGAACCGTTGAGCTGCTGTCAATCGAAATAAAATCAGAACCCAAAAGAAAACGGTAATCAAATTTGGCGTTTTTTAGCAATACATCTTTGCTGGCGATTTTAGGATGGTTGAGTTTTAAATTGGCAATAGCCATAAACCCATCGATATGCAATTCATCACCGTCTTTATCTATGTTTTGAATATTCAAACGAATGGAGTCAAAGCTTAATTTTAGGTTGAACCGCTGGTCTAAATACGGCATTTTGATGGCACCGGTATCGATATTTACAAAACGAATATCCGCTTTTTTGTTTCTTGGATCAGCAAATCCTTTAATTCTCCATCGTTGTGAAATCGTATTGGTTTTTACATTAATAGAAGTTTCTAGTTGTTTGTTGACCAATCGCAATTTTTGGAAATTGATGTTTGTTTTTTTTTCGTTATCGTTAATTCGGATCGAAAGATTGTTCAGAATCATATCAGTTGGAACTAAATTTAGTACTTTTGAGATGATTCTGTAGGCAAATTGAGCGTAATCTCTTTTCTCATTTTGTACTGGTGTTTGATTGTCCCTCTTTAAAAAAGCATCGTAATTTCCCTTTTTTCCTTTTTTTACTAATTGAATAAAACCATTCTGAACCTCTAAAGTACCAAGTTGTAGGTCGCCGGTTATCAAATGCCACAAATTAACGCTGGTTTTTAATTTTTTAATTTTAAAAAGCGTATCGGCATTTTTTGGAACCAATGCTATTTCGGTAAGATTCAAGCCTGATAATCCATCAAAAGAAGCTTTTTTTATCGTAAAAGTACTGTTGTAACCCATTTTCATTTCATGGGAAACTTTTGCAATGGTTTGCTGTAAAACGGCATCACGAAAAAGGTAAAAAGCAATAATTATAGTGGTAAACAATACAAAAAGTATTTTTGTTGCTAGAATTATGTTTTGTTTTTGGGTTTTCATAAACAGTTTTAAAAATAAAAGAATCTAAAAGACAATGCGTTTGGAGTATTAGTCATAAAGAAAAGGAAAATAATATTAAAGCAGAGTTTTTTATAATTTTCTTTATAGTTTTGATTGGATAAAATGAATGCTATTCCATTTTAGGATATCAAAAACTACAACATTTCTGCGTTGTAGTTTTTGATATTCTCGATAGCAGTGCCATTAGTAATTGGATTTCGGTTTTTTATATCCCGATAACGGATTTGCAATCCGTGCCCTTAGAGTATTTGAAAACAAATCAAGACTACAACTTCTGCGTCGTAAACCAAATAATCACAATTAGTTGCAATACTAAATGTATAAGAGAAACGTTATTTTAGATTTGTCAACAAATATCATCCAAACAACTCACTCGCCACATCTTCAATTTTGGCTACTAATCGAATGTTAATTCCGGTATTTTTCAACGCAATTTTATTGTATTTAGAAACAAAAATGGTCGAAAAACCTAATTTCTCCGCTTCCTGAATGCGTTGGTCCACGCGGTTTACAGGACGTATTTCGCCGGAAAGTCCCACTTCGCCGGCAAAGCAAAAACCTTTATTGACCGCAATGTCTTCATTTGAGGATAAAATGGCGGCAACTACAGCCAAATCTATTGCCGGATCATCCACTGAAATTCCTCCTGTGATGTTCAGGAAAACGTCTTTTGCGCCAAGCCTGAAACCGGCTCTTTTCTCTAAAACGGCCAGAATCATATTGAGTCTTTTGGCATTATAACCTGTTGTACTGCGCTGCGGTGTTCCATAAACTGCGGTGCTTACCAAGGCTTGGATTTCAATCATCAACGGGCGCATGCCTTCTAAAGTAGAGGCAATAGCTGTTCCGGATAATTCCTCGTCTTTATGCGAAATCAGTATTTCGGATGGATTCGAAACTTCTCGCAAACCATTGCCCAGCATTTCATAAATACCAATTTCAGCAGTGGATCCGAAACGGTTTTTTAACGAACGTAAAATACGATATACGTGATTTCGGTCACCTTCAAATTGTAAAACAGTATCGACCATGTGTTCTAGGATTTTTGGTCCAGCAATGTTACCGTCTTTGGTGATATGACCAATCAAAATCACGGGAATATTAGTTTCTTTGGCAAATTTGATTAGTTCGGCAGTGGTTTCCCGTATTTGAGAAATACTGCCGGGAGTGGATTCGATATAATCCGTATGCAAGGTTTGAATGGAATCGATAATCACGATTTCCGGTTGTATTGCTTCAATTTGCTTGAAGATATTTTGTGTTTTTGTCTCGGTAAGAATATAGCAATTGTCACCGCTGGGCGTAATTCTTTCGGCACGCATTTTTATTTGTTTCTGACTTTCCTCGCCTGAAACATATAAAGTTTTATAAGGTAATTTTAAAGAGATTTGCAGTAGTAGCGTGCTTTTTCCTATGCCGGGTTCACCACCCAAAAGAATTAAGGATCCGGGAACGATTCCACCACCCAGAACGCGATTTAGTTCACCATCTGTCGTGTCCATTCGGATTTCCTGAGCAGAATCAATTTCGTTTATTCGTAACGGTTTTGGTGCTTTACTGCTAGAAGTAGTTTCGCTTTTCCAAGCGGTTTTTTCTTGTTTCTGTATAATTTCTTCTGCTATTGTATTCCATTCTTTACAGGAATTGCATTGTCCTTGCCATTTGGCATATTGTGCGCCACAGTTTTGGCAAAAAAAAGTTGTTTTTACTTTTGACATTATTTTTTTGGTATTTGGCTTTTCATAGCATCCTGTTTTTCTAGTAGCAACCGTTTGGTTAAAGTACGGGTATTTCACGCTCACTGGGAGAAGCAATATACTACATTATAAAAAATTAGCCACTGTTGCTTTTCTTTTTCTTATTTAAAAAATAGAGCATCAGTGGCTGGAAGTGACAAAAGTCTTTTGTGTATCATAAACGATACCATAAAGAGTCGTTTTGGAGTGGAATGTTTTAGGTCAAAGAATTGTCTTTTTCATTGGGAAAAACAACCCATGGTTTGAAGGTTTTTGCTTCTTCAAATTCCATTGTTGCGTATGAGATGATGATGATGATGTCGTCTTTTTGCACTTTTCTGGCCGCAGGTCCGTTGAGGGTTATGGTTCCTGAATTTCTTTCGCCTTTGATGGCGTAGGTTTCAAAACGTTCACCATTATTGATGTTTACAATAGACACTTTCTCCCCCTCAATGATGTTAGAAGCATCCAGTAACGTTTCGTCAATGGTAATACTTCCGATATAATTCAGATCGGCTCCCGTTACTTTAACGCGGTGAATTTTTGATTTTAAAACTTGAATTTGCATGCTACAAAAGTAAATTAATTTAATGAAATGGTGTCAATCAAACGAATATTGTTGACTATTACAACAATAAAGGCACGGTATTTTTTATTTTTATGTTTTCGGGTACACGGAAGCAGGGTTGCTTCATCAGCAATAACGAAATATTCCAATACAAATGTAGGATTGTTCCGGAATGATTTTTGAACCCATTCTGAAATTTCGGCGGTACTTTTTGTAAAAAATTGGGCTTTTACAGAAGTTAAAATTTTGTAGATGATTGCGGCTTCGATTCTTTCCAGAGCTGATAAACGTTCATTTCTGGAACTCATGGCCAGATTGTTAGGCTCTCTAAAAATGGGACAGCCAATTATGGTTATGTCTAAATGGTTTTTAGCTACCATTTTTTTTACGATTTGCAATTGCTGAAAATCTTTTTCCCCAAAATAAGCTTTTGTAGGTTGAACAATCTCAAATAGTCGTTTTACAATTGTACCGACACCATTAAAATGCCCAGGCCTGAACTTGCCTTCCATTTGATTTTCAAGTCCATCAAAATCAAAATGTTCTGCAAGGGGTGTTCCATCATAAACATCGGCCACCGTAGGGGCGTATAAAATGATATTTGGATTCAAAGCCGTAAGTTTTTTTACGTCTTCATCTAATGTTCTTGGGTATTTTGCCAGATCTTCGGAATTGTTGAATTGCGTAGGATTGACAAAAATACTCACTACCGTATTCTCATTTTCCAACAATGATTTTTGCATTAATGCCAGATGGCCTTGGTGTAAAGCACCCATAGTTGGAACAAATCCAATGGTGGAGTGAAGTGCCTTTATAGGTTTCAAATAGTCCATTAAAGATCCTTTTCCGTAGAAAATAGGCATGACTGTATTATTAAAATTAAATGCAAACTTACTATTTTAGTTAATAACTGCATAAATTATTGTAATTTTGCACTGTTTTTATTGCCAATAAATTAAGTAAATTACAATATGAAAGATAAGAGGATATTATACGTATCATCTGAAGTGGTGCCTTATCTCGCTGAAAATGAGGTTTCTTTGATGTCTTATGACGTTCCAAAAATGATTAACGATCAAGGCGGACAAATAAGAATTTTTATGCCAAGGTATGGGAATATTAACGAGAGAAGACATCAGTTGCACGAAGTTATCAGACTTTCGGGCATGAATTTGGTAGTAAATGATTTGGATATGCCTTTGATTATTAAAGTGGCATCTATACCAAAGGAACGAATACAAGTGTATTTTATTGATAATGATGAATATTTCAAGCGTAAGGCAACTTTTGCAGATGAAGAAGGCGTCATGTATCCAGATAATGATGAGCGTGCTATTTTCTTTGCAAAAGGGGTGGTAGAAACCGTAAAAAAACTCAATTGGGTGCCAGATATTATACATGTTCATGGCTGGATGGCGGCAATGTTGCCCATTTACATGAAACATTATTATAAAAATGAGGCATTGTTTTCAGAGACAAAGATCGTTACATCGGTTTACAGTCAGTCTTTTGAAGGAAGTTTAGATGCTGGAATGATTAATAAAGTAAAATTTGATGGCATACCTAAAGAAGATATAGCTGATCTAGAAATCCCGGATTATGAAAATATTATTAAGGCCACAATAAAACATTCTGATGCTGTGATTATTGCCTCGGAAAACCTGTCTTCAAGTTTAACAAAATTTATAGAATCTTCAGGGAAACCTTTTTTATCTTTCGTCCCGAAAGACGCATTCGCGGAAGCCTATACTAATTTCTACAGAAACGAGGTTCTTTAAATTAAACTTTTTTATTAAATATGTACAATAATTCTTTCTTTAAGAAAATTCTGGTAGTGGCAAGTATTGCTTTTTTATATTCTTGTGATAAAGATTATAATGAAATTGGAGCGGGTTTAATAGGTGAAAATAATTTTAACCTAGAAAAAGAAACGTATGATGTAATAGCCTACAATCAAAAAACAGGGCCAATACAATCTAATAATTTGGCAGTAAGCCCTCTAGGGATTTTTAATAATCCTAATTTCGGCGAAGTAACAGCAAATTATGGTACACAATTGACATTGGTCACTCCTATAACTACTATAGGTGCAAACCCTTATATAGAAAGTGTAATCTTGACAATTCCATATTTTAGCACATTGACCTCCTCGTCTACCACAACGGGAAATGTGTATCGCTTAGATTCAATTTATGGTGCCGAAAAAGCTAAAATGAAAATTAGTATCTATGAGTCGGGTTACTACATGAGAGATACGAATCCGGTAGGTGGTTTTCAACAGGCTCAAAATTATTTTACAAACCAAAATACAGAATTTGATAATGTTAAAGTATCCAATCGTTTAAATGACGCTGTGGATACAGCACAAAACGATGCTTTTTTCTTTAATCCTGCGGAGCATGTAGTTGCGGTTACGGATTCCTTAACTAGTGCTGTTACCACAACAAGAACGGCTCCGGGAATGCAAATCAGTCTAAATAGAGGCTATTTTAAGACAAGAATAATAGATGCTGTTGCTTCGGGAAAATTAGCAACAAATGATGTTTTTAAAGACTATTTTAGAGGCCTGTACTTTAAAATGGAGAAAGCGGCAGGAAGTGCTGGTAATTTAGCAATGTTGGACTTTAAAGCAGGGAAAATCACAATAAAATATAATGAAGATTTGGCCTCAACCACGGGAGGGAACCCAACACGAGTTAAAAAAACTATAGTGATGAACCTGACAGGAAACTGTGTTAGTTTGTTAGAAAACAATTTTGGAAGTAGCGGACTTGCCTATAATGCTTTGCCTAATACGGGAAATACTTCGGAAGGAGACGAAAAATTATACCTTAAAGGGGGCCAAGGATCCGTTGCAGTATTGAGTCTTTTTAACACTCCGGGTCAGTTAGAAGCCATTAGGAACAGTGGCTGGTTGATCAATGAAGCAAGTCTTGTTTTTCATATTGATGCGGAGGCTATGTCAGGTAGTTATGAGCCAAAAAGGATCTATCTATATGATTTTAATAATAATCGGCCTATTGTGGACTATTTTATGGACTTATCTTCTAATACTGCCAATCTTAAAAAAGCAAAAACAGTTTTTGATGGGAATATTAACGTAAACGCTACTTCCAAAAAAGGGTTGACATACAAGATCAGAATAACCAATCAAATACGAAATCTAATCAATGTGAAGGATTCAACTAATGTCAAATTAGGAGTTGTTGTTACCGAAGACATCAGTGTATTTCCTTCCCATATATTGAGAACTCCTAATTCCTTCATCACTGGAGCGCCAAAAGCTTCTGTTATGAGTCCTTTGGGAACTATTTTATACGGTTCTAAATCTACCGTACCATCAGATAAACGATTGAAACTTGAAATTTTTTATACAAAACCAAATTAAACCAAATTTATGTGTGGAATCGTTGGATATATAGGTTATAGAGAAGCTTATCCTATTGTAATAAAGGGATTGAAAAGGCTTGAGTACAGAGGGTATGATAGTGCTGGAGTCATGCTATATGATGGCGAAAACTTGAAACTGTGTAAGACAAAAGGAAAGGTTTCTGATCTGGAGGAGAGCGTTTCTTCTAGCATTACTACCAACGGAACAATTGGAATAGGTCACACACGTTGGGCTACGCATGGAGTTCCTAATGATGTAAATTCGCATCCGCATCTTTCTAATTCTGGAGATTTGGCTATAATCCATAACGGAATTATTGAAAACTATTCTCCCTTAAAAGCAGAGTTGATAAAAAGAGGGTATGTATTTCATTCAGATACGGATACCGAGGTGTTAGTGAATCTAATTGAAGAAGTACAAAAAAAAGACAATCTAAAATTAGGCAAAGCAGTCCAGGTCGCTTTAAACCAAGTGGTGGGCGCTTATGCAATTGCTGTCTTTGATAAAAAAAATCCTAATGAAATTGTGGCTGCCCGTCTGGGAAGTCCACTGGCTATAGGTGTTGGAGAAGGAGAATTTTTCATTGCCTCTGATGCTTCCCCATTCATAGAATATACATCGAATGCTATTTATTTAGAAGACGGTGAAATGGCGAATATCAGGTTGCACAAACCGATGAAAATCCGGAAAATTAAAGATGATTCTTTAGTAAATCCGAATATTCAGGAACTTCAAATGAATTTGGAGCAAATTGAAAAAGGAGGATATGATCATTTCATGCTGAAAGAAATTTATGAGCAGCCAAGTGTTATCAAAGATACTTATCGTGGAAGGCTTCATGCTAATCAGGGATTGATTCAAATGTCTGGTGTGGAAGATAATTTAGAAAAATTTTTAAACGCCGATAGAATTATAATCGTTGCTTGCGGTACTTCTTGGCATGCCGGTTTAGTTGCGGAATATATATTTGAAGAATTTGCCCGTATCCCAGTTGAAGTTGAATATGCATCAGAATTCCGATATAGAAATCCTATAATTAATAGTAAAGATATTGTGATCGCCATCTCTCAATCTGGAGAAACGGCAGATACAATGGCGGCAATTAAGTTGGCCAAAGAAAACGGGGCATTTGTTTTTGGAGTATGCAATGTGGTGGGTTCTTCTATTTCTAGAGAAACACATGCTGGAGCCTATACACATGCCGGACCTGAGATAGGTGTTGCTTCGACCAAGGCTTTTACCACTCAAATTACGGTTTTGACTATGATTGCGTTGCGTTTGGCTAAAGCCAAAGGGACATTGTCAAATTCTGTTTTTCATGCTTATTTACAGGAATTAGAAATTATACCTGAAAAAGTAAAAGAAGCTTTAGAGACAAACGAGAGAGCAAAAGAAATTGCGGCGATGTTTAAAGATGCTCCAAATTGTCTTTATTTGGGGAGAGGCTATAACTTTCCTGTAGCGCTTGAAGGAGCCTTAAAGCTAAAAGAGATTTCCTATATTCATGCTGAAGGTTATCCTGCTGCTGAAATGAAACATGGACCAATTGCACTGATAGATGAACACATGCCAGTAGTCGTTATTGCGCCTAAACAAGGTCATTACGATAAAATTGTAAGTAATATACAAGAAATAAAATCCAGAAGTGGTAAAATTATAGCAGTGGTGACTAAAGGCGATACTCAAGTTAGGGAGTTAGCAGATTATGTTATCGAAATACCAGAAACTTCAGATGCTTTATCGCCGCTGATAACTACAATACCGTTACAGCTCTTGTCCTATCATATTGCTGTTATGCGGGAATGCAATGTAGACCAACCTCGTAATTTAGCAAAATCGGTTACTGTAGAATAAAATATAATAGGGATATTATTGACATCCTTTTTAATAGTGCCAGCCTCGAAAGAAAAACTTTCGAGGCTTTTTTTATTAGTACTTTTTTTGTCTTTAATTTTTTTCCGAAATGCAAACGAATCATAAATGTTTGCTCTTTTGACACTTTTATCATATATCCAAAAATCAATAATAATTTTGTGATAAATGTATTTTTTATATGCATGCATAGTGAAATTTTGATTTTTTAATCTAAATTTTAACATTTTAAAATAAAATACAAATGTAGAATAACTGTAAATGAGGCAAAATTACTGATAAATATGAAATTTTTTAGCCGATTTTTTATTAATATCAAAAATATTTGTACTTTGGCTACATAAACCAACAAAATAGAACCCAATGAGAGTGTATTTACTTTTTTTGTCATTGTTTTTTTGCAGTCTAACCTTTGCTCAAAACTCAATTTCAGGTATTGTTACAGATAGTAACAACCAACCAATTCCTGGAGCCAACATCAAGATAGTTGGAGATACTTCTGGCACAATTACGGATCTTGACGGTTCTTTTGTATTGCAATCCTCTAAAAAACTACCTTATTCAATTGAGGTGACCAGTGTGGGGTTTGTTTCCCAACAAATTAGTGTTGTTTCCAGTAGTCAAAAACTATTCATAATGCTTTTAGACGAAGAGAATAAATTAGATGAAATTGTAGTTTCTGCTTCAAGAACACCAGAACGAGTGATCGAGTCCCCGGTTACTATTGAAAGAATGGGAATTCAGCAGATAAAAAACACCACAGCGCCAACTTTTTATGATGGTTTAGAAAACCTGAAAGAGGTGCATTTTAATACCAGTAGTATTTCCTTTAAATCGATCAATACAAGAGGTTTTTCAACTGTCGCCAACACGCGTTTTATGCAATTGGTAGACGGAATGGATAATTCCTCTCCGGCCTTAAACTTTGTTTTGGGAAATTTAATAGGACTTTCTGATATTGATGTTGCTAACGTAGAATTACTGCCAGGAGCTTCCTCTGCATTGTATGGTGCAAATGCTTTCAATGGTATTTTATTTATGAACAGTAAAAATCCGTTCACAAATCAAGGAATCAGTACTTATGTAAAATATGGACAAACAACCCAGAAAGCAGCAGGAACTAATGATTATTTTGATTTTGGACTTAGAGCTGCTAAAGCGTTCAGCAAGCATTTTGCCGCCAAAGGGAATTTTAATTTTTTGAGGGCTACTGAATGGATTGCTGCTGATCAAAGGAGTGTTACTGGCGGATCAATAGGTCATGCTAATAATCAAAATTATGACGGATTAAATTTATACGGTGATGAGGTAACCACTTTTATCACTAATGTTGGTCAGGTAAGCAGAACGGGATACCGAGAACAAGACCTGAATGACAATAAAGTAAGAAGTGTAAAGGCAGATTTTTCTTTACATTTTAAACCATGGGAAGGGGAAACCGAAATTATATTACAGCACAAAATAGGTTTGGGGAGCACTATTTATCAAGGAGCGAATAGATATGCGCTTAATGATTTCTTTATGCAACAAACTAAAATAGAAGTAAAAGGGAAAAATTTCTTTGTGAGAGGGTATGTTACTGATGAAGATGCGGGGAATTCCTATGACATGCGTTTTGCTGCTTGGAATGTAAATAGAGCGGCAAAATCAGATACAGAATGGTTTACGAACTATGCTACAGCATATCAACTTTCAGGGGCAGTTTTGGGAACTAATGCGCAGTTGTCTGCCGCGAATGCAAGGAACTATGCCGATTACAATATTAAACCGGCTGGACTTCCTTTTTTGCCAACTCCAACAGGGAGTGCAAGATTTGAACCGGGTTCGGTACAATTCAATCGTGCTTTGGCGGCTGCAATCGCGGAACCGGATCTAACCAAAGGAGCTAAATTTATTGATCAATCAAAAATTTACCATTCAGATGTAAATTATAATTTTAAAGATCTAATAAAATTTGCAGAGATTCAATTAGGAGGGTCATTCAGACAATATGAAATGAATTCTCAGGGAACAATTTTTACTGATTTTGATGGTCCTTTACGTTATAACGAGTATGGTGCTTATACGCAATTAACTAAAAAATTCTTAGATGACCGATTGAAATTTACTGGGTCTGCACGGTACGATAAAAGTCAAAATTTTAATGGAAATATATCCCCACGTGTCTCTTTAGTGTATTCTGCGGGAGAGTCAAAAAGACATAATTTCAGGGTTTCTTATCAAACTGGTTTTAGAAATCCAACAACTCAAGACCAGTATATTGGTCTTGACTTAGGGCCATTTGCTCTAATTGGTTCAGCTCCTGAAAACTTAGATCGTTTTACAGAGGTTAGAGGAGTTAGTGCGGCGGGACAAGCAATGGGCGTTCCTGCTACGTTAACATTAACAGGACAAAATGCGTATAATAATTCGTTTACGCTAGCTTCAGTTCGGGCTTTTAGTGCGGCAATAGCGGCTAATCCAGCTAATGTTCCGGCTGCAGCAGCTTTGTTGCAAGTGGCTAATATAGGGCTGGTAAAGCCAGAAGAAGTTCAAGCACTTGAGCTAGGATATCGTACGGTTGTAAATAATGACTTATCAATTGATATTAATGGATATTACAATGTGTATAATGATTTCATGAATGTTTCAAGAGTAATTAGTCCTTATTATGGGGACGTTAACACGACATTTGATTTTGGCAATCCGGCAACTTTAGCGACACTTTCTGCTTTAAGTAACGGAGATAGAAGGGTGTATCAAGTGTATACAAATACCACTGCGAAAATTACGTCTCAAGGGTTTGGAGTAGGCTTATCTAAAAAAGTGTATAAAGATTTTGAGGTTGGTGTCAATTATAACTTTGCTGAATTTAGTTTCGATCAAGCAGAAGATCCAGGTTTTGTAGCTGGTTTCAATACTCCAAAACATAGGGTTAAAGCGTCTTTAGGAAATGATAAATTATTCAAAAATTTTGGGTTTAATATCAATGTGAGATACAATACGGAATATTTATGGCAGTCCTCGTTTGCTGATGGAATTGTTCCTGAATATACAGTCTTAGATGCTCAGATTAAT
This sequence comes from Flavobacterium sp. RSP49, assembly GCF_003968735.1. Classification (NCBI taxonomy): domain Bacteria; kingdom Pseudomonadati; phylum Bacteroidota; class Flavobacteriia; order Flavobacteriales; family Flavobacteriaceae; genus Flavobacterium; species Flavobacterium sp. RSP49. The sequence continues at coordinate 44,376 of NZ_RYDN01000003.1, forward strand.
TATGGTTTTCCGTTCTTAAAATCAGTGCTTAAAGTAGGAGCTACTAATTTAGGAGGAAGGGATTATATTCAGGTAATTGGAGCGGGTGCCATCGGACAACAATGGTTTGCTTCTTGGACAATTAATCCGTAATTCAGAAAAGTCAATAATTTTAAAAAATATATTATGATAAAAAATTTCAAATGGCTGTTGTTGATTTCGCTAACCTTCGCAGCATGTAATAACGAGGATGAGGTAGTCGTTGAAGAGCCGCTAACTGCAGGTTCTGCAGATTTCTCTAAATTTGTGGCTTTAGGAGATTCATTTGCGGCAGGATATAGTGATGGTGCTCTTTTTAAAGCGGGTCAAAAAAATTCATATCCAAATATTATGGCAGAGCAATTCGCTTTAGTTGGTGGAGGTGTTTTTACAAATCCATTTATGGCTGACGATAATAGAGGAGGTTTTTCTAATGGAGGGAATCAAATTCCACAATTTCCAACTCGTTTGTATTTCAATGGTGCTGGGCCTGTAAATGTTTCAGGTGTTTCGGGAACAGTTTTTGGCACTAGTATTTCTGGAGCATACAGCAATATGGGTGTTCCAGGTGCGAAAGCTATACACTTAGGAATCGCAGGATACGGGCAAGCGAACCCATACTTTGGCAGATTTGCAAAAACCGCAATGTCAAGTATGGTTAAAGATGCTACAGATCAAAATCCAACTTTTTTCTCCTTGTTTATTGGAGGGAATGATGTTTTAGGATATGCTACTAATGGTGGTATTCCTACTTCGCAAGATCCTGTTGCGGGAAATGATATTACTCCGGCAGGCACATTTAACGCGGCTTACAATGCTTTAGCTGTTGCTCTTGCTACAGGAGGAAGAAAAGGAGTTGTAGCAAATTTACCATATATCAACAATCTTCCGTTTTTCACGACGGTTCCCTATAACCCAATTCCATTGGATGCTGCCACTGCAGCACAATTGAATACACAGTTGCTAGGGCCTGTAAAACAAATTCTTTCTGCTTTGGGCGCTGGAAGCAGAATCAAAACACTGTCTGCTTCAGCTACAAATCCGTTGTTGATAAGGGATGAAACTTTGGTAAACTACAGTGCTCAGATAACTGGTGCTTTGACTGCTGCTGGCGTTCCTGCATCTCAAGCTGGTTTAATGGGTAACTTATACGGTCAAGCACGTCATGCTAATGGAGGAGCAAATGTTGCTAATAAAGATTTTATATTACTTACTACCAGAACGGTTATTGGAACATCACAAGCTGGAATTCCGCCTCCATTTAATACAGTGGGGGTGACTTATCCATTACAAGATAATAGAGTTTTAACAGCTTCGGAGGTTTCTGAGATAAAGTTAGCTACTGATGCTTATAATGTAACGATAAAAGCTGCTGCAGATTCTAATGGCCTGGCTTTTGTTGATGCTGCGTCAATTTTAAATCAGTTGAATAACGGAGGAATTCGTTTTGGTACTTTTCACATGACAGCTGCTTATGTAACTGGTGGTACTTTTTCTTTAGACGGAGTTCATCCAAGTCCTAGAGGATATGCTTTGATTGCCAATAAATTCATAGAAGCCATAAATACTAAATATGGCTCTAACTTGAAAGGTGTTGATTTAGGGTTATACGGAATTCAATATCCGGCTTCTATTCAATAATTAGAATTTGATTTTTACATAATAACAACCACCCGTTTGATGACGTGGTGGTTGTTTATTTTAGTGACAACTCGGTCTTTTGTTAGTTTCTAAGTCGTTTGTAAATAATCTATTAAAAAAATATCTTTTTTTATAAAAAAACATCTTGATTTTATATTTTAAAAATTATCTTTGCACACTGAAAAAAGGGTATAATCGATATGTTTCGATTGGTTCTGTTTCATAAACCTAAATAGCTATTTAATAAATACATAAGTGATGTCAAAAGTAATAGGAAAAGTTGCCCAAATCATTGGCCCAGTAGTTGACGTTGTTTTCAACGGTAAGGATGTTGAACTTCCAAAAATTTATGATTCATTAGAAATCACAAAAAAAGATGGTACACTATTAGTACTTGAAGTACAATCTCACATTGGTGAAAACACGGTACGTACCATTTCGATGGACTCAACAGATGGTTTGAGTAGAGGTTATGAAGTAGTTGGAACAGGAAATCCTATCCAAATGCCAATTGGTGCTGATGTTTACGGTCGTTTATTCAACGTGATTGGAGATGCAATTGATGGTTTAGGAAACTTGCCAAAAACAGGAGAAAACGGGATGTCTATTCACAGACAGGCACCGAAATTTGAAGATCTATCAACTTCATCTGAAGTTTTATTCACAGGTATTAAAGTAATCGATTTAATTGAGCCTTACTCAAAAGGAGGGAAAATTGGATTGTTTGGTGGTGCTGGTGTTGGTAAAACAGTATTAATTCAAGAGTTGATCAACAATATTGCAAAAGGTCACGGTGGACTTTCTGTATTTGCAGGAGTAGGGGAAAGAACACGTGAAGGAAATGACTTACTTCGTGAGATGCTAGAGTCAGGAATTATAAAATACGGAGATGAATTCATGCACTCTATGGAAAATGGAGGATGGGATTTATCTAAAGTAGATATGCCAGGAATGAGAGAGTCTAAAGCTACTTTCGTTTTCGGACAAATGAATGAGCCTCCAGGAGCTCGTGCTCGTGTAGCACTTTCTGGATTATCTATCGCTGAATATTTCCGTGATGGTGCAGGAACTGATCAAGGGAAAGATGTATTGTTCTTCGTGGATAATATCTTCCGTTTTACACAAGCAGGTTCTGAGGTTTCGGCACTTTTAGGCCGTATGCCATCTGCAGTGGGTTACCAACCAACATTGGCTACTGAAATGGGTGCAATGCAAGAACGTATTACATCAACAAACAAAGGTTCTATTACATCAGTACAAGCGGTTTATGTTCCTGCGGATGATTTAACGGATCCGGCTCCGGCTACAACTTTTGCTCACCTTGATGCAACAACAGTATTATCTCGTAAAATTGCTGAGCTAGGTATTTATCCAGCGGTTGATCCATTGGATTCAACTTCAAGAATCCTTACGCCTCAAATTTTAGGTGATGAGCATTATGACTGTGCACAAAGAGTAAAAGAAATTTTACAAAAATACAAACAATTACAAGATATCATTGCGATCCTTGGTATGGAAGAATTATCTGAAGAAGATAAATTAGCCGTTTCAAGAGCACGTCGTGTACAACGTTTCTTATCTCAACCCTTCCACGTTGCAGAGCAATTTACAGGATTAAAAGGAGTGTTAGTGGACATCAAAGATACTATCAAAGGATTTAATATGATTATCGACGGTGAATTAGATCACTTGCCAGAATCAGCTTTCAACCTTAAAGGTACTATTGAAGAAGCTATCGAAGCTGGAGAAAAAATGTTAGCGGAAGCATAAATTAATGTTCAGTGTTCAGTCTCAGTATTCAGTACTGTGACTGTAAACTGAGACTGTAAACTAAAAAGTATGTTATTAGAAATAGTATCACCAGAAGCAAAATTGTTTTCAGCAGAAGTAACTTCGGTTACATTGCCCGGAGTTGATGGAAGCTTTCAAATTTTGAATAACCACGCGCCAATCGTTTCTATTTTAGGAAAAGGTGTCGTGAAAATTACAGCTTCTACTTTTGCTTTTGCAAAAGAGGTAGTTGGTAAATTCACGAAGTTAGATGATCAAAATTATACGCTAACGATCACTTCAGGAACAATTGAAATGAAAGACAACAAAGTTATTGTTTTAGTTGACTAAGATGATTTCCGATATATAAATGAAAGCCTCGCAATTTGTGAGGCTTTTTTTTTGGAGCTATGTCCAGCTGTCCACTATATCTTTTACAAAGCTTCCAGCCTTCAAAAGGCTGGAAGCTTTGTAAAAGGATGCCGTTTCCATCTGGGCTAAAAAGTCGAGAACAAGAGATTATTTATCCTTTACGAACTCCATAATATCTCCGGGTTGACATTCCAGAATTTTACAAATCAGTTCTAGAGTCGAAAATTGAATCACCTTTGCTTTCACGGTTTTCAAAATAGAAAGGTTGGCCGTGGTAATTCCCATTCGTTCCGCTAATTCATTGGAACGTATCTTCCGCTTTGCGAGCACAATATCTAAGTTGATGATAATAGACATGGTTATATTGTTAAATTATTTTCCGTTTCTATGATATTTCCTTTTTTAATAACATCAGAAAAAGCTAATAACCCAAATCCAATTGCAAGTAGTAAAAAATACAAAATAATGTCAGAAAGTATTTGGTCCTTTGGCGTCTGACTCATGCCCATCAGTCTAATTATAATCCCATAAACGCTTAACAGCAATAAAAGACAGCCACTTCTTTTAAATCTCTCTGCGCTTTTAAAATTAAAAAAGCCTAACTGGTTTCCAACATCTGTTAGGAGGTAGTTGATAAAATTAGATATTAAAACAAACCATTAAAACAAATCACCAACTTGATTATTCCTAGTTATTCTGCACCATCAATAAGAGCTCTTGCAATTGCAAAGCCACCCACTTTTTCGCCTAATTCAAGTCCTTTTTCACAATCGCTTCTATAATGAATGCATCCAAACATTCTGGAATCCGAAGCTTCTTTTGCCATAGCTACAAAACCTTTTGCTTTTGAAGGGATGAGATGTGATAAAACAACATAGGCTGCACCGCTGAAGGTGGAATGGCCGGATACATAAGCAGGGAAATTTGGAATCCCGGTTAATGTTTTTATAGACGGATCCATTTGTGATGGTCTTGGATTGAAGTACCTGTATTTTGCGTCCCAGCAGCAGATCGCCGCATCCATCATGGCAATATTTAGCAACGCTAGATTTCGTGCCCAGCGCACCTCACTATAATTGAGTGCTACAAATGACTCTGATGCAATTGCATTCCAGTGTCCCGGTGGCGTATAAGTTCCTACTCCATCAGCCCAAAAAGTAACAATTTCCATGTTTTTTCTAGTGGCATTTTTTGCATAACTTTTTACTTCAGCTAATTCTTTTGCAAATTGTTCTGATTTTGTTGATGGTGGTGGAACCGGGCGACTGGCCACAACCATTTCAGGAGTCATAAGGAATGATTTTACTTTTCCAAATAATGGTAGCATTGGAGGTCTTGCTGGTATATCTAATGATTTCCATGGAGTTTCTCCGGTTGCTGCCGTTTGAGTTTCCAGTTGTGTCCAAAGCGCTTGATTGCCAATAGCAGCTCCTGTTCCGTCAGCAGCTGCTCTTGCGATAAATTTAGTTGCTATTTTTCGCCCTAAAATAATTCCAGCATCCACATCACTGCGAACATTGGCACCACTAATGATTCGATACAATTTTTGTTCCTCTGCCTTTTCTTGTATGTAAGCGCTTTCTGTTGGGAATAATAATTTTAATAACTCAACTGTTACTCCTGCTAAAACAGCATCTTCAGAGGGATAGGAAGGCAAGTTGCTTTTTGGGATTAAAACCGGTAATGTAGCATCAACCGTAAAAGGTGCAGCTCTATTGTACAGTTTTTTATAATGCCAAGTTGCTATCATCGCATCGTATTGCGCCGCACTCACATAGGCATACGCTCTGGCTGCATAAGGCGGATTTGAGAATGGAAACTGCGGATTCGCAAACGGATTTGCTCCAGATGGTGCAGGGTAGGTTCCGTCTTCATTTTGATACGGCGGTCGATTGTGTCTTGCCACTAATGTTCGCATGATTTCATTCCAACGCAAAACTCCTCCGGCACTCCAGTATTTTATGATCTTTCTTTGGTCTTGCGTGATGTTTGCCTGATAGCTTTTTATGTCATTTATTTCTCTTGTAAATGCCGCTGCGGTAGTTGCTATTGGTGCATCCAAAGAGAACTCATCCGGAGTAGTCAGTAAGAATGTTTTCCAGGTTCCTGCTAATTGGTCTGTATTGGCTGGATTCAATTGAGGGAATTGCTCGTTGCGTTCTGTTAGCTCATCACTGCAAGATTGGTTCAATGTAAGAAACAGAACCAAAAGAGTGTAATAGGCTATTTTTTGTGTTTTATTTTTCATTTTCTTGTGCTGTTTTTTTTAAATTAAGGATGTAAAATAAACCACCATAGAAGGTGTTTGATTGCCCAATATTTCTACCTTCCGTAACAAAATTGTACCCCCCAATAAGAGATAATCCCGGAATTTTCTGGACTGTGTATTTCGTATTCATGCCAAATTTTAAGGCATTCATAGTATTGCTCGGGAAAGGCATGTTGTTGGTAGTGATGTCAAATCCTCCGGATTGCGTAACCCAGTTATCAAGAACTACTTCGGCTATTAATCTAGTGGAACGATAGCCAATTCTCAAGTTTACAGAAATTGCGTCTGGCATGTCTACTTCATTGGTGTAATGCATTTCGGTTGTGTAATAGGAATTTCTATCAATAATTATATTGGCCCTTTTTACATACGCTCCCGAAATAGTGGTAAAAAAATGACCTCTTTGATAATCACCCATGATGCGTAAAGATGCTGTCTTGCTTTTTAGGCCAAGACTCAAGGGTAAATAATCAGCTGAATAATCAGAAACTGGAGCCGAAAGACCTCCCAAAGCATATAACGAGTAGGTAGCTTTACCAATTGTTTTTTCAAATGGCATGTATTTTACTGTTAGTGAAATATCTTGTAATCCTTTTTGGCCTTCCATTGTTCCAGCACTTGCATGTGTATCCACGTAAGGAAGACTGAAAATAATATTCAATTTATCAGAAACACCATAGTTTCCCATTAGAGCAATTGATTTTGTTGAAACAGTACCCAGATTAAGATTTTCTCTTTTAAAGGTTCCTTCCCAATACTTATCCCAGCTGCTGTATTGGTAAACAGCTCCGAGACAAAAATTGTTTTTGCTCATCATAATACCATCAATCTCGGTTTGAGCATTTATAAATAAAGGTGCCAACAGCAGGCAGTTCAGATAAATTTTTTTCATTAAAAAATGATTTTTGGTTAATGGTTTTAGCCTTTTTTAGAATGGGTAATGGTATAAAATAGTACAACAACAACTTTTTACCTAAGAAGGTCTGAGTTAAAAAAATAGTGATTGTTTGTCAAGTAATATCGCTGTAAAACAAGATTTGTTTTTGGCTTCAGCCAAAAAATCTCTTTGAATTTACAAGGCTAAATGCATTGATTAAGGGCGTTTTTCAAACACAGAACTTTTCTGTAAATCTATTTTAGTCATGGTCCTAAAGGCTAGTTGTACAAAGTATACCAGAATAGCAATGCAAAATGGCCTATCAAATTATTCACAAAAGTGAATTCAGAAAACACAAAAACCTGTTTTGTATTTATAACGGGCACAATTTCTATCGAAAGGGTGTAATAAATGTACAGATGTAGCTAAAGCAATCATGAATTATCTTGACTTACAAAAACCGGATAAAAGCGAATGATTCTACTAAAATGAATGACGATTTAAACGAAATCAGGTGGTGAATACGAAATGGAAGTGTACCCGGAATCTAACGCCTGGTTTGGCGTAATGATAGGTTCAGCAGAAAGTATCGCTGTTTTTGGATAAAAAGCTAGGCAAACAGTATTATTTGGAATATAATCTTGAAGAAAAGACTTCATGAGTTTTTTAACCGGAGACTCTTTAGAGGAAGATCCATTAAATAATTGATTGTCAACAATATCTTTTAAATCCTGGCTTATTGCATCTTGATGTGCATTGCGCAGGTAATACAAACTTAGTATGTTATTTTGAATTCTTTTCTTGAAAATATGATACCTTTTATTGTTGATAACCACATCTTCATTGACGTACTCAAAATCAGTGTCTTCAATAAAAGAATATAAAGTTGCATTCAATTGGATTACTTCAAACTCTGTATCATGTCTTTTTTCCATAGTAGATACCCACGCTTGCTCTTCTTGATAAGCAAACATCAGATAGTATCCCATCACGTTGTAGAACAACGTTACTATTAAAAAAAGTGATGCAATTCGTTTCATAATTTCCCGAAAGTAGAAAACTATTTAATAAGTTAACATTTTCAATATTAATTTTAAGTTTTTTTTAACATAATTTAATAAAATTATAAAACGAAACCGTTTTCGGAAAAATTTGTATATTTTTTTTTAATAGTTGTTTTTTAATTGTTAATTTTTATAGAATTATATTTTTTTGAATAATGAAACAAGATTCTGTATTAGAATTCCTGTTTCAAAATTCATTAATTGGAAGAAATTAGTAAACAAAAATGGCGCAAAATTCATAAACCAAAAAAGATGCTTATTTTTGTGGACTATGAAACATTTCCCAGAAAATCTATCCGCTAAACTTGAAATTCGAAAGCAAAATAATGCGTTGCGAAAATTGCCTTTATCAAGTAAAAGAATTGATTTTTCTTCCAATGATTACTTGGGCTTTTCACAATCAGAAATTATATTTAATCATACGCACGAGTATTTAATTACTAATAATGTCATTCAAAACGGGGCGACCGGTTCCCGATTATTATCCGGGAACCATAAGCTGTATCAAGAAACAGAAAACTATATTGCCAGTTTCCACCAATCAGAAACAGCCTTGATTTTTAATTCGGGTTACAATGCCAATATTGGTTTTTTTAGTGCCGTTCCACAAAAAGGCGATTTGATTTTATACGATGAATTGTGTCATGCTTCTATTCGGGACGGAATCCAACTGTCGAAAGCCAAAGCCTATAAATTCAATCATAATGATTTTGAGGATTTAGAAAACTTGATTTTACGGAATCCAAACACTATTATTTATATCGTTACTGAATCTGTTTTTTCTATGGATGGTGATTGTCCCAATTTGGAAGAATTAGTTTTGGTTTCAACTAAATACAATTGTTATCTTGTTGTGGATGAGGCGCATGCTTTGGGCGTTTTTGGTGAAACAGGCGGGGGATTGGTTCAAATGCAGGGTCTACAAGAACATGTCTTTGCTCAAATTATGACTTTCGGGAAAGGACTGGGATGCCATGGAGCCGCGATTTTAGGCTCGGTTGAATTGAGGGATTATTTAGTAAATTTCTCCCGCAGTTTTATTTATACCACAGGGCTTTCGCCACATTCTGTTGCTGCGATTTTGGTTGCGTACCAGCATTTAAAAAAAGATTCGGTTTCAATTTTAAAATTAAAAGAAAACATTGTCTTTTTCAATCAGCAGAAAAATCTATTGAGTTTAAAACCACTTTTCGTCCGAAGCAAATCGGCAATACAATCTGCGATTATTCCCGGAAATGAAAAAGTAAAAACCATCGCCAGTCAACTGCAGGAAAAAGGATTTGATGTGAAAGCTATACTTTCGCCAACGGTTCCCGAAGGGCAGGAACGCCTGCGTTTTTGCATTCATAGTTACAATTCGACGCAAGAAATTTCGGAAGTGTTGCATTTGTTGTGCACTTTTCTTTTTTAGCCAGCGGATGCTCCGGATTTCAAGGATTAAAACAGATTAGTGCATTAACGTACTTCTTGCTGTAATTATGGGTTTACTTTTGATTGCAGATTAATCCTGAATTCAAATAATCAAAAAAGCATAAAGAATACGGGTGAATTGTATTGTAAACTATCGGTACTTTATTAGGAAAGAAGCGATTAGTATTTAAACCTAATATGGTTTGTAAATTAATTTTTTATTGTACGTATTTTGAGTGCTTAAATTGGTCCTTATTTAACGCATCGCCTATATTTTCTTTCTCATTCTCGCCACAGGAATATCGAGTTGTTCTCTGTATTTAGCAATGGTTCTTCTCGCAATTGGATATCCTTTTTCTTTTAGGATTTCGGCCAGTTGATCATCTGGAAGCGGTTTTTTCTTGTCTTCTTCCTCAATTGTATTTTGAAGGATTTTCTTGATTTCCAATGTCGAAACATCCTCGCCTTGATCGTTTTTCATGGATTCCGAGAAAAATTCCTTGATCAGTTTCGTGCCATAAGGCGTTTCTACATATTTGCTGTTTGCTACACGTGAAATCGTCGAAATGTCAAGACCTACCATGTCGGCAATATCTTTTAAGATCATTGGTTTTAACTTGGTTTCATCACCATCCAGAAAAAACTCTTCCTGATAATGTGTAATCGCATTCATGGTTACAAAAAGGGTTTCCTGACGTTGGCGTATCGCATCGATAAACCATTTAGCTGAATCCAACTTTTGCTTTATAAACTGCACTGCATCTTTTTGCTGTGCCGATTTGTCTCGGGAATCCTTATACGTTTGCATCATTTCCTGATACTCTTTAGAAACGTGCAGAGAAGGAGCATTTCGACCGTTTAAAGTCAGTTCCAGTTCACCGTCTACAATTCTAATGGCAAAATCAGGAACTACGTTTTCTGTTATTTTATTGTTTCCGGTAAAGGATCCTCCTGGTTTTGGGTTCAGTTTTTCTATTTCGTGAATTGCTTTTTTAAGCTGCTCATTTGAAACATTGTATTTTTGTAACAGCTTGTCATAATGTTTTTTAGTGAAAGCATCAAACTGATTTTCGATAATGTCAGTGGCCAGTTCTACGGATTCTGTCGGTGTTTTATGTTTCAATTGTAACAACAAACATTCCTGTAGATCTTGTGCGCCTACGCCGGATGGTTCCAGTTCATGAATTACCTGCAGCATTTTTTCGACCATTTTCTCATCGGTATAAATGCCTTGCGTGAATGCCATATCGTCTACCATATCAGCAACACTGCGACGAATATATCCCATGTCATCAATACTTCCTACAAGGAATTCAGCAATATCACGCTCTTCATCATTCAGGATGAAGGTATTCAACTGATTGATTAAATCCTGATGAAAACTCACTGGCGCGGCAAAAGGCGTTTCGCGATCATCGTCATCATCACTATAATTGTTAGCCTGCGTTTTATAATCCGGAGTTTCGTCATTGCTTAAATATTCGTCAATGTTGATGTCTTCGGCGTCAATCCGCTCTGATTCCGCATCATCATAATCGTCATAATCTTCGTTTTCGAATTCATCCTTTTCATACTCATCTTCTTCTTTTCCAGTTTCCAAAGCTGGATTCTCGTTCATTTCTTCCAGTAAACGCTGTTCGAAAGCTTGCGTAGGCAATTGAATTAACTTCATCAACTGAATTTGTTGAGGAGATAATTTCTGTGATAATTTTAAATTTAAGAATTGCTTCAGCATTTTTATTGTTTAATCGGTTAACCGTTTATTTGTTGAATCGATTAACCGAATAACCGACTAACCGAATAAACTTTTTTAAAACTCCGCATTCATTGGCGTTCTTGGAAAAGGAATTACGTCACGAATGTTTGTCATTCCTGTTACAAACAATACCAATCTTTCGAATCCAAGTCCAAAACCAGAGTGAACCGCTGAACCAAATCTTCGGGTATCAAGATACCACCATAATTCTTCTTCATCAATTCCTAAGGCTTTCATTTTTTCAACTAAAACATCAAAACGCTCTTCTCTTTGAGAACCGCCCACGATTTCTCCAATCCCTGGGAAAAGGATATCCATCGCACGAACCGTTTTTCCGTCTTCGTTCAAACGCATGTAAAATGCTTTGATATTTGCCGGGTAATCAAACAAGATTACCGGACATTTAAAGTGTTTTTCCACCAAATAACGCTCGTGTTCCGATTGTAAATCAGCTCCCCATTCGTTAATGATATAGTTAAATTTTTTCTTTTTATTAGGCGTACAATCCCTTAAAATATCAATTGCTTCCGTATATGAAACTCGTTTGAAATTGTTCTCTAAAACAAAATTTAATTTGTCAAGCAACGCCATTTCGCTTCTTTCCGCAACTGGTTTTGATTTCTCTTCATCCAATAATCTTCCTTCCAGGAATTTCAAATCCTCAGGACATTTTTCCAAAGTGTATTTAATTACATGCTGAATAAAATCTTCGGCCAAATCCATATTGTCATTCAAATCATTGAACGCTACCTCTGGCTCAATCATCCAAAATTCGGCAAGGTGACGCGAAGTATTCGAGTTTTCGGCTCTAAAGGTTGGTCCAAAAGTATAAATTTGACCCAAAGCCATCGCAAAAGTTTCTCCTTCCAGTTGTCCCGAAACCGTTAGGTTGGTTTCTTTTCCGAAGAAATCTTCTTTGTAATTCACTTTTCCATCTTCGGTTCTTGGCGTTCTGTCAAATGGCAAAGCGGTAACTTTAAACATTTCACCAGCACCTTCAGCATCCGATCCCGTGATGATTGGTGTATTCACATACACAAAACCTTTCTCTTGAAAATAACTGTGAACTGCATATGACAATACCGAACGCACTCTCATAATCGCTCCAAACATATTAGTACGCACTCTTAAATGCGCATTTTCCCGCAAGAAATCCAAGCTCGGTTTGTTCTTAGGTTGTATTGGGAATTTCTCCGCATCCGAATCTCCAAGGATTTCCAGTTTAGCTACCTGAATTTCAAATTTTTGTCCTGCACCTTTGCTTTCTATCAAAGTTCCGGTTACAGATATTGCTGCTCCAGTGGTAATTCTTTTCAAGGTTTCATCTGGAGTGTTTTCAAAATCGACAACACATTGTATATTATTGATAGTCGAGCCATCGTTTAAGGCAATAAATTGATTGTTTCTAAAAGTTCTCACCCATCCTTTTGCATTCACTTCATGAAGCGTTGTTGTGCTATTTAGTAAGTCTTTAACTTTTGTATGTCTCATTTTAGGGGTATAATTAATATTAAATAGTGTCTTGTAATTGAACTGCAAATATAAATGATTTGTTTTAAAAGTCATTGCGAGGAGTGAAGCAATCTGGAGCTATTTCCCGCTATTCGCTATATCTACGCCCAAAAGCGTGGGATGCCGCTGCTATCGGGGCTAAACGAATGGAGTTATTTGGGAATTTTTGAAAGTATTTTATGAATTTCCTGTACCGTTTTGCCTTTCTGTTCTTTATTTGCCATTCTGACGAAGGAGGAATCTTATCACTAATAGTTCATTTTTATAAGTTTTATCTTTAGTTAAAATGACAACGAGATTGGATAGGTTTTTTTAAATTTTTCTAGTTTTCATAATTCCCTAGCCCCGATAGCAGTGAAAATCATTTTTAAAGCTTCCAGCCTTTCAGAGGCTGGAAGCTTTAAAATATTGTAACGAATAGCGGGAAAAAGCTCCAAGTACTATTACTTGTTTTTCTGTAAATCATCAATCTCGGCATCACTTGGTTCGATGATGTCAATTTTGGGTTCGATAAAATCTTGTTCGTTGGCCAAAGTTTTATTCAAGGTCAAGACTAAAGCTGGCAACAACATCAAATTGGATAGCATTCCGAATAACAATGTCAATGAAATCAATCCGCCAAGTGCTATTGTTCCCCCAAAACTGGACAACATAAACACCGAAAATCCAAAGAACAACACGATAGAAGTATAAAACATGCTCAGGCCGGCATCCGTAAATGTGGCGTAAACGGATTTGCGAATTTTCCAATTATTTTTCTTTAATTCCTCGCGGTATTGCGACAGAAATCTTACGGTGTCATCCACCGAAAGACCAAACGCAATTCCGAAAACCAATATCGTCGACGGTTTCAGCGGAATGTCCAGAAAGCCCATGATTCCTGCGGTTAGCATTAGCGGCAATAAATTAGGAATGATAGAAACCAACACCATTTTGAACGAACGGAACATAAAACCAATCAAAAGTGCGGTCAGGAAAAAGGCGAAAGCCAGCGACGAAAGTAAGTTGTCCAGTAGGTAACCAGTTCCTTTCTGGAAAACTAAAGCTTTTCCGGTGATGGTGACTTTATATTGATCTGGCGGGAAAATTTTATCAGCTTTCTTGCGAATTTCAGCTTCAATTTTGGCAATATTATCGCCATTTTCATCGCGCATAAAAGTCGTGATTCGTGCAAATTGCCCCGTCGAATCCACATAGCTTTTCATCAGATTATCTTTGGAGTTTTTCGTGGCATTTTTAGCATACGACAAAATAAACGACTGTTCCTGTGACGTTGGCAATTCGTAGTAATCGGGATTTCCATTATAATACGCTTGCTTAGAATATTTTACCAGATTCACAATCGAAATGGGTTTTGATAATTCCGGGATTTCGTCAATGGTTTCCTCCAATTCGTCCATTCGCCTCAGCGTAGACAATTTCATAACTCCTTTTTTGCGTTTGGTGTCAATCATGATTTCGAGCGGCATCACGCCATCAAATTCTTTTTCGAAGAAAACAATGTCTTCAAAAAAGGCTTCTTTTTTAGGCATATCTTCAATCAAACTGCCGGAAATGCGCATTTCATAGATTCCTATAATGCTAATGACAAGTAAAATAATGGAAATAACATAAATTGAAAATCGATTGTATTTTACGTTTCTCAGAATCCAATTCATAAAAACCTTCACATAATTGCGGTCTAGGTGTTCGATGTGGCGCTCTTTGGGTGCTGGAATGTAACTATGAAAAATAGGAATGACAATAATGCACAAAAAGAAAAGTGCCATGATATTGATGGATGTTACAACTCCAAATTCTAATAACAATTGATTATTTGAAGCCACAAACGTAGCAAAACCTATAGCCGTGGTGAGATTCGTCATCAAGGTTGCCATTCCTACTTTGGTCGTGACACGCTGTAATGCTTTGGCTTTATTGTGGTGAATTTTGTATTCCTGATGGTATTTATTGGTCAGGAAAATACAGTTGGGGATTCCGATTACGATGATTAATGACGGAACTAGGGCGGTCAAAACCGTAATTTCGTAGTTTAATAATCCTAAAAACCCAAAAGACCACATCACGCCAATAATGACAATTACCATTGATATTAACGTCGCCCTAAAACTTCTAAAAAAGAAAAAGAAAAGCAATGAGGTGATTAATAAAGAGGCTCCAATGAAGATGCTAATCTCATCAGTGACAGTTTTTGCATTTAGTGTTCGGATGTAAGGCATTCCTGAAACGCGCAGGTCGATTCCGGTTTCTTTTTCGAATGTTTCGACTGCAGGAACTAATTTATCAAGGATAAAATCTTTTCGGGCTGCTGTGTTTACAATTTTTTTATCCATATAAACGGCAGAGCGAACGCTTCCGGATCTTTTGTTGAAAAGTAATCCTTCGTAAAAAGGCAAATCATTAAAAAGTTCTTTTTTAATTTTTTGAAGGTATGCCGGATCAAGAGTTTTGCTTTGGTCCACAAAAGGAACAAGTTCAAAGATTGCCAACGAATCATTTTTTTGTAATTTCTTTAAGTCATTTAACGAAATTACTAAATCAACCGCTTTTTCACCTTTTAACGTATTCATCATTTTGCTCCAGGAAGCAAAGGCTTTCGGGGTATATATGGCGTCATCTTTTACCCCGATGATGACTAGATTTCCCTCTTCCCCAAATTTATTTAAAAAGGCATTGTACTCAATGTTTACAATATTGTCATCCGGTAATAAATTGGCTTCAGTAAAAGCGAAGTGAATATTTTTCCATTGTAATGCTAAAAGTGCTGTTATCACAACAATAATAGATAACATTAAAACTCTGTTTCTAAGGACAATTCGCGCTATTAATTCCCAAAATCCTAAACTAAACCACTTAATCATAAATCAATATTAAAGGCGGTAAAGGTAGTCAAAACCACTATAAATCATTTATTTTAAAGGAAACTTTTTGTTGTTTTACTGGGCTAATAACACCCATTTTTTATTTTACAATAAAATAATTTTGTGGCATATAAATTATATATTTGAATTTCTCATCTTTGTTTCTTTAAAGTGGGGAAAGTCCATATAAAAATAGATATGAAGAATTATAAAAACACACTATTTTATTTAAGTGTTACTGGCGGTTTTATAGCGCTAATGTATTGGATCATAAGTAAAGGAAAGCATTTAGAAGTGGCAGAAACGATAGTGACACCAGAGAGCGGAAACGGTTCGTGGAGTGATTTTTTAGTGTCGATTCAGCATAACTTCCAAGATCCTTTGGCTATCCTTTTGGCACAAATTATTACGATTATTCTAGTTGCTCGTGTTTTTGGCTGGATTTTCAAGAAAATTGGTCAGCCTTCAGTAATTGGGGAAATTATTGCGGGTATTGTTCTAGGACCATCTTTGCTGGGATTGTATTTTCCAGAATTTTCAATTGCTTTATTTCCTGTTGAATCGTTGGGGAACTTAAAGTTTTTGAGTCAGATAGGACTGATTCTTTTTATGTTCGTGATAGGGATGGAACTCGATTTAAAAGTGCTGAAGAACAAAGCTAATGAAGCGGTGGTAATCAGTCATGCGAGCATCGTCATTCCCTTTACTCTCGGGATTGGTCTGGCTTATTTTGTGTACAATCGTTTTGCTCCTGAAGGCGTTAAGTTTCTTTCTTTCAGTTTGTTTATGGGAATTGCGTTGAGTATCACTGCTTTTCCTGTGTTAGCCAGAATCGTTCAGGAAAGAGGTATTCATAAAACTAAATTAGGTTCTATAGTTATTACATGTGCTGCTGCTGATGACATTACGGCTTGGTGTATACTGGCAGTGGTCATTGCAATCGTTAAAGCAGGAACGTTCGTGAGCTCCCTATACATTATTATGTTGGCGGTGCTTTATGTTGTAGCTATGATTTTTATTGTAAAACCATTTCTAAAAAGAATTGGAGATTTATATGGTTCTAAAGACAGTATTATAAAACCAGTTGTGGCGATCTTTTTTCTGGTACTTATTATTTCCTCGTATGCTACTGAGGTTATCGGTATTCATGCTTTGTTTGGAGCGTTTATGGCGGGAGCCATTATGCCAGATGTTCCAAAATTCAGGACCATATTTATAGAAAAAGTAGAGGATGTGGCGTTGATCCTTTTACTGCCTTTATTTTTTGTATTCACAGGTTTGAAAACTGAAATTGGGCTGATCAATGATCCGTATTTGTGGAAAGTGACCGGTTTTATTATTCTGGTAGCCGTAGTAGGAAAATTTTTGGGAAGTGCATTGGCTGCCAGATTTATAGGGCAAAGTTGGCGGGATAGTTTGACAATTGGTGCCTTGATGAATACCAGAGGTTTGATGGAATTGATTGTGTTAAACATCGGGTTGGAGCTTAAAGTGTTGACTCCTGAAGTCTTTACCATGATGGTCATTATGGCTTTGGTCACGACTTTTATGACCGGTCCGGCCTTAGATCTCATCAATTATATTTTTAAAACTAAAGATGGGGTTGAAATTTTGGAACCATCAAATGATAACAAATACCGAATTTTAATTTCATTTGGAAACAATGAAAAAGGAAAATCGTTGCTTCGATTGGCCAATAGTTTGATAAAAAAACAGAAAAACACGTCGAGTGTTACCGTTATGCATTTGTCTTTAAGTGATGAGGTACATACTTTTAACATGGAAGACAAAGAAAAAAATAGTTTTTATCCTATTGTTGAAGAATCCCATCTCCTGAAGCAGGACATCACCACGATTTTTAAAGCAACGATGGATATTGAAACTGAAATTGCCGATGTAGCCAATCAAGGCGACTATGATTTGTTATTGATAGGTCTAGGAAAATCTATTTTTGAAGGGACTATTCTTGGAAAAGTAATTGGCTTTACCACACGGATCATCAATCCGGATCGTTTGATTGATAAGTTTACCGGCAAAGAAGGCTTGTTTGAAAACTCGCCCTTTGATGAAAGAACCAGACAGATTATTTCTAAAACCAAGATGCCAATAGGGATTTTGATCGATAAAGATTTACAGCACGTAAACCATATTTTTATTCCAATTTTTAGCCCTGAAGACTCTTTTTTGATTGATTATGTGCAAAAATTAATTTACAACAACAATTCTAAAATTATTCTTTTGGATGTAAATGGGCATCTTACGACTAATTTTGTCATGAAGAGCGCTATTGATTCTTTGGAGCAAAAATACCCAAATAACATTGGTTTGATAACCGATAAAATCATTAAAAAGGAATTTTTAGATCAGCAGGATTTAATGGTAGTCAGTCTTGAAAGTTGGAAAGACTTGGTGGACTCCAGAAGCACTTGGCTGAGCGGAGTTCCTTCGGTATTAATTTTAAAACAATAATATGAACTGGATTTTATTAATTTTAGGAGGTCTTTTTGAAGTGGGTTTTGCCACTTGCTTGGGCAAAGCCAAGGAAAGTTCCGGAATGACAGCCACATTCTGGTTGTGCGGATTCTTGATTTGTCTGGCAATAAGCATGGGATTACTTTACAAAGCCACACTCACTTTGCCTATAGGCACCGCATACGCGGTTTGGACTGGGATAGGAGCAGTGGGAACCGTATTGGTTGGAATTTTTGTCTTTAAAGAACCAGCTGATTTTTGGCGAATATTTTTCATCACCACTTTGATCAGTTCTATTATAGGATTAAAATTTGTGTCGAGTCATTAAAGGCCTATATTGAGGACGAAGCTTATTTTGACAGCAATATTATCTTGAAATTTACTCAACTGATTGGGTCCATACCGGTAAAACCCACCTAATCCAAGTCCTTTGTAAATTTGATTCAGTTCGATTCCCGATTCGAAATACCCTTTGTTCAGTGTCTTATAATCCAGTCCGATGTGCTGCTCCGGGTTTTGTAAATTACCCCAAGCCACGCGGGATACAATGACTAAAGACGGTTTTATTTTTTTGAATAATGTGACACGGCTAAACCCGTGCTTGAATTGAAAATAGGCATATTGACTGGAGAAAAACTCATTGAAAAACATGGTTTCAAAACTGTTTTTGCCTGAAAAAGTAATCCTTTGAATGATAGTTTCTTTGGTAATATTATTAGGCGAGGTGTTGTACAAATGAGTTAAGGGTATTGCACCAAAAGAATATCCTGCCTCGAAAAGTAAGCTTGTTTTTTGACCGTTTAAATATTTTTTTTCATACTCTGTTTTAAAATCTATTTTGCTGAACTCAAAATCATTTTGCCAGATTTTGGGGAGGGATTGGGTGTATTGAAACGTAAATTTCGGAAAACGTTTTTCAACCTCAATTCGTCCCGTAGGCGTTTGCATATAATCACTAAATGGATTCCAGCGCAAAGAAACCATTGCGGTAGTCATCACGTAATTGGGGTATAATTTTCCGTTTAAATTGAAAATATAATTGAATTGTGGTTCCACAGCCGTTCTAGAGAGTTCCCATAAACTTTCGGTTTTTGGAATGACTTTAGTCTCTATAAATGTTTTCCAAGTTACATAATTATAAAAAGTACTGATGTTTATTGGTCTGGGATCATAAATTTTAAAAGGCTTTTTGTCAATTGCAAATACGGTACTGGCAATTTCTCGAAGATCATCCGTATAGGAAACTCCTATCCAGGAATTAGTAAATTTCCCTACACGTGCTGCTATTCCTAAGTTATACTTAAAATCATTATCTTTTGTTCCGTAAGCGGTGTATCCTTCGACTCTAAAATTTTTTGAAAATCGTTCGTTTGTAGTGCCTCCAATTCCCAATCTAAATCCTTCGTAGTTATTATAGCTAAACAATTTACGTAAGTCTAAATCGAATTTTCCTATAGGTAAATACCCATTGATGATTTTCCTGCCAAAACGGAGGCGGCTTTCAATTCTTTTTTTGATCGAAAGACTGTCGAGTGCCAGATAGGTCTTTTGGCTTCGGCTGTCTAAGCTGTCTTTTCTGTAGGTGTCCCAAAAAGCCTCTGGTTTATTAACTGCATCGTCTTTGATTTCGATAGTGACGGCTGATTTTTTTATTTGGATCGGTATGTTATACTGGATTTCAAAATTGTTGGTTTGCGATAATAAATAGGTGAAATCCGAGGCTGTTTTTTTTCGTTCTTTAAAATCGTTTTCTACATCACCATCAAATTGAATCGTTCCGCCAAGGATTTTTATATCGTCATCATTTTTGCCCTTTACAATTTTAAAGGTTTTGTCCGTTGGAAACCATAATTTTTCACTGGGAATGTACTTAAAGTTATGAATTCCACTAATGTCAAGAACGCCTTTTATGCGCATTACCGCTTTGGCGACAGCAAAATTATTTTGGTCAATATAAAGTACGCCTTCCAGTCCTGACGCTCTTCTTTTTTTCTTGTTCTTGAAGTAAATCATGTAGGTGTTTCTGCCGTCAATGATCAGGGAATCCAACAGTTTATAGTTGTAATCTTTTAGGGCATCATTGGCAATGGGACTGTTGTACTTGGTCTCAAAAAGTTCGTAACGGGAATCGTAAATAGAGAAGGACTGTAAATTAAATGCAATGATTTCATAAACAGGTTGCTTGAAACCCGCCATTTTGGTACCTAATATAGTTTCTTTTAATGTGCTATTAGCAAATTGATATTGTGATACTTTTTCAGTTTGAAACAGATGTTGCTGACGTACGATATCTTTAAACTTATACTCGGAAGAGTCAATTTTTGAGAACTGATCACCGCTTGATTTTTGGACAAAAACAGAATCGATTCTCCCGTCAATGGAGTCAGGATTTGCGCTTACAATGAGTTTTTTGTAGGATTTAAACTCGAAACTGTAGAGTTTTTTTTGGGGGTTATTATTGTCTTTATTTTCGATCGCCTTTCGGATAATTGCCAAAGCTGGGTTTTCGTCTGGAACCACCACTTCATTCAGATCATCTGTTTTTTGAGATAGCATGACCACATAATAATTTTTGTTTTTTTCAAGGGTAATTCTGGCTTTGGTGAAACCAATATATGAAATATCAAAGGCTGTAAAGGGAATTGGAGTAACGATACTAAACTTCCCATCCACATCAGAGATGGAGTTTATACCGTCAGTTGTAGTAATCGTAGCAAATGGTAATGGTTTATTGGTTGTAGACTCTTTCACAATTCCATTGACTTGAAACTGCGCCTGTAGCGAAAGCGTTAAAAAAAAGAAGAACACACACAATTGCTTCATAAATAGGGTTTACTGCAAAACGGGTATAATCTCATTTTGGTACCGCAAAAATAACAATAAAAAAATCCGTTCCCCTAAGCGAACGGATTTTTAATAGGATTTGAAAGGGAATTACACCTTCATGATTTCAGCTTCTTTAACCACTAAAAGTTCATCTATTTTACGGATATAACTATTGGTTAAGTTTTGAACTTCTTCTTCGGCACTTTTGCAAATGTCTTCTGATGTTCCTTCTTTTTCTAATTTTTTGATCTCAGTGTTAGCATCTTTTCTGGCATTTCTGATACCCACTTTAGCGTCTTCGGCTTCAACTTTGGCTTGTTTGGCAAGATCACGTCTTCTCTCCTCAGTTAGTGCAGGAACACTGATGATAATTACATCGCCGTTATTCATAGGGTTAAAACCAATGTTGGCCACCATAATTGCTTTTTCAATCACGTGCAGCATGTTTTTTTCAAAAGGTTGTAACGTAATTGTTCTGGCATCAGGTACACTTATTTTTGATACCTGCGAAAGCGGTGTTGCGGATCCGTAATAATCAACAAAAACACTTCCCAGCATGGCAGGAGATGCTTTTCCGGCACGAATATTCAAAAATTCTTTTTCTAAATGCGCAATAGAACCGGTCATGGATTCTTTGGTGCTATCTAATATAAATTCAATTTCTTCAGTCATTTTTTTAGGTTTTGGGTTTTGGGTTTTAGAAATTTGGAGCAATCCAAAAGCTATAACCAGGAACCATTAACTATATATTTACTACGGTTCCTATGTTTTCTCCTTCGCAGATTTTTAATAAATTGCCTACTTTATTCATATCAAAAACCACGATTGGTAATTTATTTTCCTGGCTTAATGTAAAAGCGGTTGTGTCCATTACATTCAATCCTTTTTTGAGGACATCTTCAAAGGAAATAAATTCGAATTTCACGGCAGATGGATTTTTTTCCGGATCACAATCATACACACCATCCACGCGAGTTCCTTTTAGAATCACATTAGCATTGATCTCAATACCCCGTAAAACGGCTGCGGTATCTGTTGTGAAATAAGGATTTCCTGTTCCGGCTCCAAAAATTACAATTCTTCCTTTCTCCAGGTGGCGGTCTGCTCTTCTTTTGATATAGGGTTCCGCAATGGATTCCATTTTTAACGCCGTTTGCAAACGGGTTTTCATTCCTTTTTCTTCCAGTGCACCCTGTAAGGCCATTCCGTTGATCACAGTGGCCAGCATTCCCATGTAATCTCCTTGCACTCTGTCCATTCCTGCGCTGGCTCCGGCAACTCCTCTAAAAATATTTCCACCACCTATTACAATCGCTATTTCTACTCCTTTATCATGAATTAGTTTAATTTCGTCAGCGTATTCAGCTAGTCTTTTTGGGTCAATTCCGTATTGCAAGTCGCCCATTAAAGCTTCTCCACTTAGTTTAAGAAGAATTCTTTTGTATTTCATGTGTGTGTTGAGTTGATTGGTGCAAATATAGACATATTCTGTTTTCTAAAAAATGCGTTATTTAAATTTTATAAATTTAGTTTTTCGTACGATTTTTTTGCGGCTTCATAGCCAATGTTAAATACGGCATCCATTTTAATTCGGTTGGTTTCAAACGTACTGTACAGGCATAAATCCTTTGGTTCTATGATCCAATCGCAGATGTTAAATTTATGCATATTAGAATTTGCCGAAAGAATATCAAAAGCCCGAGTCGTTACCGCTTTGATCGTATTCAAATCTTTGGCGTCTATTTTTTGAATAGGACTCACGTAAACACCAATCAGGGTATCGCATTGTCCTTGCAGGATATCTGTTGGAAAATGATTTAGGATCCCTCCGTCACTATAAATGCTTCCTTTTATTTCATAAGGGGACAAAATACCCGGAAACGCCGAGGAAGCTAAAACAGCATCTGTAATTTTTGTTTCGGGGGCAAATATTTTTAGTTTTCCTCGAACCATATCGGTAGCTGTAATTTGAATTGGAATTTTTAAATCGCCCAAAACAGCCTCTCCAAAAATAGTATGAAAATAACTTTTGAAGGATTCTGAATCAATCAACCCCGCCTTTTTAAAGGTCAAATGTTTCCAATGAAAAAGATAGATCGACTTGAAAAACTCCAGAATTTCCTCCGGTGTCTTTCCCCAGGCATACATTGCACCAACAATAGCACCTGCGCTCGTACCCGCTATCTGAGACGGGCGGATGTTTTTTTCTTCTAAAAATTTGATCACGCCAGCATGAGCAATACCCTTAGAACCGCCTCCGGAGAGAACTAATCCTATCGATTTTGTTTTTAAATCCATCTTTGTAATTTAGGATAAAAATACACTTTTTGTAGAATTGAAACTGATATAAGTCATCTTTATAGGCCAATTTTATGCTAACTTTGTGTAAACAACTTACGTATTATGAAAATTCCTGTAGCTAAAGCATTATTTAACAGTCATTCCTATACCGATTACAGAAAACTTATTTCAGATTTAATATTGGAAGGAAAATCCACAGGAAAGGAACAATCCGAAAATTTGACGCAGTATAGCACCCTGAATGAAACCCGTATGCATCGTTTGGACAAAACCATTACAATTACGGAAGAAAATCAGATTAAGTTAAAGAATCTAAAAAGTGAAAACATTTGGGTGGTAATTTCAGAAGGTTGGTGCGGAGATGCTGCTCAGTTGTTGCCAATCATGAATACAATGGCAGTGCAATCTGGCAAAATTGACTTGAGAATTGTGCTGCGTGATGAAAATGAAGAACTAATGAACTTATATCTGACGAACAAAAAAAAATCAATTCCTATATTGATCGTTGTCGCTAAAACAACAGGCGCTATACTCGGTAGTTGGGGACCAAGACCTAAAGCTGCTGCTGATTTGGTTGCGGATTATAAAAAAGAATTTGGCGTTATTGACGAAACTTTAAAAACCAACTTACAACTCTGGTATTTGCACGATAAAGGGATAACAACCCAAAACGAGTTGATTGGTTTGATGGTTAATTTAGAGGTGTAATTTTTAAGTCAATACGCATCAAATTTTGAATAGTCTAACCTATTTTGTTTAAAAAGTGATTATTGGGAGTCAGGCATGTACTTTTATGGTAGCATGTCTTAAACCAATATTTAAAAAAATATCTGATATTTATCAAGTTATTGATACCACAACACCTGTTTTATTGCTATCAGAGTTGCAGATTTAGGATTATTGGTCTCAAATATAGTTTAACCGTGCAGACTAAATTCTATTTGCCAGTTATAGCAGGAATCAATTTAACAAAGTTATTCCACGAGAATCCTTTTTTTGTAGTTTTGTTAAAAAGGAATAGTTGTGATAACAGACATTAATTTATTGGATTTAAATAAAACCTATTCGTATGTGAATTATCTAACTTGGGAATTTCAGAAAAAAATGGAATTAAGAAGGGGAGAGGATTTACTTCTCCTGATCTTTCCGCATCGCATGATAATACGCAGCACGGCTCAATGGCTCGTATTCTTCGGTTTCGCCCAGCATGACGAGTTTGTCATTGTCGGTTTTGCGGAAACTGTAATTCGCGAGATTTCCCGTGCGGGTACACACGGCATGGACTTTGGTTACATATTCAGCAGTTGCCATTAAAGCAGGCATCGGGCCAAAAGGATTTCCCTTGAAATCCATATCCAATCCGGCCACGATAACACGGATTCCCTGATTGGCCAAATCGTTACAGATCTTGACAATTTCGTCATCGAAAAACTGTGCTTCGTCAATGCCCACTACATCACAACCTTGTGCCAAAATTGCAATATTTGCGGCAGCGGGAACGGGCGTAGAACGGATTTCATTAGCATCATGAGAGACCACCATTTCATCATCATAGCGGGTGTCGATTGCTGGTTTGAAAATTTCGACTTTTTGCTTGGCAAATTGCGCTCTTCTCAAACGACGGATCAATTCTTCGGTCTTACCCGAAAACATGGAGCCACAAATGACTTCGATCCAACCAAATTGTTCTTTATGATTTACTGTATTTTCGAGAAACATTTTGTATTT
Source organism: Flavobacterium sp. RSP49 (assembly GCF_003968735.1). Taxonomy (NCBI): domain Bacteria; kingdom Pseudomonadati; phylum Bacteroidota; class Flavobacteriia; order Flavobacteriales; family Flavobacteriaceae; genus Flavobacterium; species Flavobacterium sp. RSP49. The sequence continues at coordinate 69,253 of NZ_RYDN01000003.1, forward strand.
TTCTGACTTAAAAAATGAATAGTTTTTATTGCTTTATAATAAAGAAACCGACTTAAAAATTGTATACTTTTACGTCGTTTCAAAAGTATAAAATTTATATCAAATGGGAGATTCGAGAGCACTTATTTAAAAAAATAAAAATCGTGTTCACAAAGATTCCCTTTTCTTGGGACGATATCAAACGGAATACGAAAACGCATCAAAAAAGACCCGCTTAACACCCTATAATTTCAACAGACATGAAAAAAAAATTGGAAGCCGATTTAATCAGCATTGCACACAGAATATTACAGCTAAAAAATAAATCTGATATCAATCAATTATATCTGGAAACACAGAAGTTATACGAAAAACTTTCTGTCTTACGATTTGTGGAAGAACATTTCAGTGAAGCAAAACCAACCATTGGTATAACGGAAATCAGCAGAGAAATCGCAGCTGTTTTTGATACAACTGATTCCGTTCAACCACAAACAGTTCCGGTACTAGAAGAAACAATAGTTGAAGAAACAGTAGAAACGACTTTGGAACAAACCGAAGAAATAACTCCTTCAGAGGAACCGGATCCAGTTGCAACGGAGGAAGAAAGTGCCGTGGAAGTCCAAGAAACTGAAGCTGATAAAATTCCTGAAGAGGAAATAATTATTGAGGAAGCAGCTGCTGAGAAAACTATCGAAATGCCTTTAGAGCAAGCCGAAGCGCTACTTGAGGAGCATGAAAAAGAAGAGGAAATGGTAGTCGGCGAAACAGTTGTTGCTACGGAAACGGAAGCGGTGGATGAGACAGCAGAACCGGAAGCGCCTTTTGAACCTGCTTTTGAATTATCACAGGAAGAAGAAACGCAGACGGAATTGGAAATGCCAAAGAAAGCGCAAGCGGTCCAAATCTCTTTTGAGGATTTATTAGGAGGCAATTATCACGACACGCTTTTTGTAAAAAAACAGCAAGTAGATAACATTCCAACAGCAATAGTTATTGAAACTCCAAAAGAAAATCTACAACCTGAAGAACCGGAATCAGAAAGTACTCCCGCAGCACCAACCGAAAAAGTAGAGCCAAAAATAGTTTCGCTGAACGAAAAATTAGCCAAAGGAATCAATATCGATTTAAATGACCGCATTGCTTTTATAAAACATCTTTTTGGAAACAGCAGCGAAGATTACAACCGCGTTTTAAATCAATTAATCACATTTGATACCTTCTATGAAACCAGAGATTTTATCCAGGAAATGGTAAAACCGGACTATAAGAACTGGGAAGGAAAACAAGAGTATGAAGAACGTTTTATGGATATTATAGAGAAAAAATTTTTGTAAATCGCCTTGAATTGTTCTGAATATACATTTGAACAAATACAGACTTTCTTTAAATTTTGTATTTAATTATTTTATCTATGTCAAAATTATACATCGTTCCTACGCCTATTGGCAATCTCGAAGATATGACTTTTCGGGCGATTCGGATTCTTAAAGAAGTCGATTTGATTCTCGCCGAAGATACGCGTACAAGCGGAAAATTGTTAAAGCATTTCGAAATTGGCACTCACATGTACAGCCATCACATGCACAACGAACACAAAACCATCGAGAATTTAATTTCGAGGTTAAAAGCCGGAGAAAATATCGCCTTAATCTCAGATGCAGGAACGCCAGCGATTTCTGATCCTGGTTTTTTACTGACCCGCGCTTGTGTTGAAAACGGAATTGATGTGGAATGTTTACCGGGTGCAACGGCGTTTGTTCCGGCATTAGTCAACAGCGGTTTACCCAATGATAAATTTGTTTTCGAAGGTTTTTTACCTGATAAAAAAGGACGGCAAACTAGATATTTAGCGTTGGCAGAAGAAACCAGAACGATGATTTTATATGTTTCTCCACATAAATTAGTAAAAACTTTAGCGGAATTCATTACCTTTTTTGGTGAAGACCGCCAAATATCGGTTTCTAGAGAATTATCTAAACTACACGAAGAAAATGTTCGCGGAAGCGTGAAAGAAGTGGTCGATCATTTTAATAAAATAGCGCCAAGAGGTGAAATTGTCGTCGTGATCAGTGGAAAAACTATCACTAAAGAACCTAAAAAAAGTAAATTTTCGGAAGAAGAATAACCCATAAAAAACTATGAATTTAGAATCCTTTATAGATAAATTAAAGCAAACGCCAGAAATGATCACGTTTGCAGAAACCATCGCAACAATTGAAGATAACTACGATTTTACTCCTACGGCATTTGAGAATGGTTTGCAACACAATGCAGCTGGAGAAAATTCAGGATCTTGCAAGTTGTTTGCTTTCGCTGAAATTCAAAGTTTATCAGAAGCAGCAACATTAGCCTGTTTTGGAGCGTATTATTACGAAGATGTTTTGCAAAATCCAAACGGAACAGATCACCAAAACATCCGCAATTTCATGAAAACCGGATGGGATGGAATTGCATTTTACGGAAGTGCTTTGGTTTCAAAATAAAATTACAATCCGATCTCAGGTCGAGCGCAGTCGAGACACATCAGTTGGTCTCGACTGCGCTCGACCTGACAAAATTCCTAATACAATTTTATAATTCCTAATCAATATGCGTTGGACCCTAAAACCAAAACCTTCCGAAAATGCCGTTCAACATTTGGCGAAAGCATTGAATGTAGAAGATTTTGTGGCCACTTTATTAGTACAACGCGGCATTGAAACTTTTGAAGATGCCAAACGATTTTTTCGTCCGAGTTTAGCTGATTTGCACGATCCGTACTTGATGAAAGATATGGAAAAAGCAGTAGCCCGAATCGAAAAAGCGATTGAAAACGAAGAAAATATTCTTGTTTTTGGCGATTATGATGTCGATGGTACCACCGCAGTTTCTCTCGTTTCTTCCTATTTAAAAACCTATTATCCAAACGTGGCGACCTACATTCCGGATCGTTATGGAGAAGGTTATGGCATTTCATTCAAAGGTATTGACTTTGCTGATGACAATGGATTTTCACTTATCATCGCTTTGGATTGTGGTATAAAATCCATTGATCATGTGGGGTATGCCAAAGCAAAAAACATCGATTTTATCATTTGTGACCACCATAGACCAGGAAATTCTCTGCCTGAAGCCGTTGCTGTTCTCGATCCAAAACGTGATGATTGTAATTATCCTTATGATGAGTTGTGTGGTTGTGGAATAGGTTTCAAATTGATTCAGGCTTTGGGTGTCAACCGAAACCAGACAATTGAGGATTTGGTTCCGTATCTGGATTTAGTATCGGCTGCCATTGCCGCTGATATCGTTCCGATGACCGGAGAAAATCGGGTGCTGGCTTACTTTGGACTGCAAGTCATCAACACTGACCCAAGACCAGGAATCAAAGCCATCATTCACCAGATAAAAAAACAAACCTTAGACATTACCGATGTTGTTTTCATCATCGCTCCCAGAATAAACGCTGCCGGACGGATCAAACACGGCAATCATGCGGTAGAATTACTAACCGAATTTAATTTTGAGCAAGCCCAACAATTTGCTTCTGAAATTGAGGCATATAATTCTGAACGAAAAGATTTAGATAAATTAATTACCAAAGAAGCGTTGCAACAGATTGAGGAAAATAATGAAAAAGAACGTTTTACTTCCGTAGTTTTTCAAGAAGATTGGCACAAAGGAGTAATAGGAATTGTTGCTTCCCGTTTGATTGAAACGTATTACCGTCCAACACTTGTTTTCACCAAAAGTGGCGATAAATATGCTGCTTCGGCACGATCCGTAAAAGGATTTGATGTGTATAATGCACTCGAAGCGTGTACAGAATATTTGGAACAATTTGGCGGTCACATGTATGCTGCGGGAATGACATTGGCGGCAGAAAACTATCAAGTCTTTAAAGAAGCTTTCGAAAAAGAAGTGGAAAGAACCATTCATTCGGATATGTTGACACCCGAAATTGCAGTTGATGCCGAGATTGATTTTGCGGATATTACTCCAAAATTAATCCGGATTCTGAAACAATTTGAACCGTACGGACCACAAAATATGACGCCAATTTTCCTGACTAAAAACATCAAAGACACTGGTTATGGAAAACCTATGGGTCAAGATCAGGAACACCTAAAACTTTTTGTCAAACAAAATAATTCCGAGGGGATTGCTGCAATTGGTTTTAATTTAGGTGACAAAATGGAACTGACTACGCATCAAAAACCTTTTCAAGCGGTCTATTGCATTGATGAAAACGAATGGAAAGGTAAAATAAGCTTGCAATTGCGATTGCGAGATATTAAAGAATGATTATTTTGTTATGAAAAAAAAAGACCCGTATTCGGCACTGCGGTATAAAGAATTCAATATTTTTTTGTTATTGCGTTTTGCTATGGTTTTTGGCTGGTCGATGCAATTTATCGTCATTGAATGGGAAGTCTACAGTTTAACCAAAAACCCGTTGTCCTTAGGAATTATCGGATTAATGGAAGTTATTCCAGCCATTTCAATGGCTTTATTTGCCGGACATATAGTCGATCAAAAAGAGAAAAAAGGATTGCTATTTAAATGCATATTAGGATTTTCAATTATTAGTTTGGGCTTGTTTTTATTTACATGGCCACCCTTTATAAAAGACTTTTCTACCCAAACTATTTTATATTCTATTTACTTTTTCGTGTTTTTAGGCGGATTGGTTCGTGCTTTTCTTGGCCCGACGATATTTTCTCTTTTGTCTTTGATTGTTCCTAAAAAATTATATCCCAATGCTGCCACTTGGAGCAGTTCTGTTTGGCAAATAAGTTCCGTTTTAGGACCTGCGGTAGCCGGTTTTTTGATCAATTGGATTGGTGTTCATTGGTCCATGTCCATCGTTTTGGGGTGTTCACTTTTTGCGTTAATCGCTTTAACCCAAATTGCAACGAAACCTATTTTGAATCCAAAAATTGGCGAACCCATTATGGAAAGTTTGAAGGAAGGTGTGAAGTTTGTCTACAACAATAAAACGATTTTAGGTGCTTTATCACTAGATATGATTGCCGTCCTTTTTGGAGGAGCTGTAGCGCTGTTACCCATTTTTGCACAGGATATTTTGAAAGTAGGCCCTCAAGGATTTGGTGTTTTGAGAGCCGCACCGGCAGTTGGCGCATTTTTGATGCTAATAATATCCGCTTATATTCCTTTTACCAAAAATGCGGGTATGAAACTGTTGTCGGCAATTTTTGCGTTTGGGATTTGTATTATCGTTTTTGGACTTTCATCGATTTTTTGGTTGTCAGTTGCTGCTTTATTTTTAAGCGGTGTTTTCGATGGGATTTCGGTGGTGATACGCCAAACTATTTTGCAATTGAAAACTCCGGATCACATGAGAGGCCGAGTTGCAGCGGTGAATTCTATATTTGTGGGTTCCTCTAATGAATTGGGTGCTTTTGAAAGCGGATTAACCGCAAAGCTGATGGGAACTGTTAGCGCAGTGGTCTTTGGTGGAACCATGACACTGATTACCGTATTTATTACAGGAGCTGTATTCCCTACTTTTAGAAAACTGGACTTGCAAAAAGATATTGAGGAACATGAAAAGAGCGAGTAATATTGTCATTGCTTCGCCAGTTTGCTATCACTCGTGTCCGACAAGGGGGAATCACACAATTTGAATAACTTGATGTGATTTCTCCTTCGTCGAAATGACAAACTACACGGTTGTTTATTACAAAAGTAGAATGGCATTAAACATGCTATTTTAAAAAAATCTCAAGATTATTTTACCAAACTTTTATACTTTTTTATGTTTTATTATTTAGAACAAATATAAATAATACTTATATTTGCTTCAAACTAATGAAACATGCAAGAAATAAAACAAATATATCATAACAATTTAGGCACTGCTTTCTACTGGAGAAAAGATAATGACGTTGTACTGGACAAAGTCCAATTGGTTTTTAGAGAAATTGGTTTTTATTTTACCCAACAGGAACTGCAACTATTTAAACGTTGTATTGAAGACAGCTATATCCAAAACAGATGTTGCGATGATTGTGAACTGAAAAACAAATGCCACAAATTTTTACTAAAAACACCTTGTTCCCAAATTGATTTGGCCGTTTCCATGGAAGAATTAGATGCCGTAAAAGATTTGGTAGAAGGCACTTTGTTTAAAATAAATCTAGATGATTATTTGTATGGAGAGGGAATGAATTAGGGATTGGTTTATTAATTTCAACTTCAATCTTTTATAAACAGTTTGTAATTTTAGACACGATCGAGACGCTCGTGCCAGCTGGGGGAATCACGTTTTAAATATTCAATCTCTCTTTTTGCTAATTCTAAATATTTTTCCATATTATTTTTTAAGTATATTGGTTTTTAAGTATATTGGTTTTTTGTGCGTCAAATTCTTCTTTCGTCAAAACTCCATCATCAAAAAGTTTTTTCAATTGGGTTAATTCATTTGATGCGCTATTTGTTGGTTTAACTACAATATTCTTGTTTTTATCGTTTGAAACAGACCATATTAAAGCTACTATCCAACCAATAACAGTCCAACCTAATAGAAGGTTTAAAATGATTATTGAACCCGCATTTCTTAATTTATAACCTAAAATACTGGGTAAAAAATAAAGAGCTATTAATGAAATTATAATGATTGTTTGCATATTTTCTATTTAAGATTAATTTCTACTAAACTGTACACCAACTCGTTTATAGATATGACATGATCAGCACAATCCTGCCAAATTTATAGAGATTGAAAATCGAATCAATCAAATATTACCTAAATCAAATATACAAAAAAAGAAAACGTCAACGGAGAAGCATTCGCATATTTATAAGTTTTTTATGCAATAAAAAGAAAGGAGGTCAATACTAAAATACTCGAAAATTTCTTAATACTTTTTAATCTCAAAATTCTCGCCATCAAAAACGCCATAAGTAAAATACGTAATCCAATCGCCTAAATTCACATATTCGGCATTTTCTCCTACTGTTACTTTCATAGGCAAATGGCGGTGGCCAAAAATAAGGTAATTGTAGTGTTTGGTTTCTAATTTTCTTTTGGAATACAGAATTAACCATTCATTGTCTTCACCCAGAAAAGTCACATCTTCATCACCAGAGATCAGTTTGTTTTTTACGGACAGGTATTGCGCCAGTTTAACTCCAATATCCGGATGAAGCCATCTAAAAAGCCATTTGAAAAACGGATTTGTAAATATCTTTTTCATGCGTTTGTATCCTAAATCACCTGGACCTTTTCCGTCGCCGTGGCCAATAAGGAATGTTTTATTTCCAAAAGTATATTCTTGATTGTCATGAAAAACTGGAATGTTCAATTCCTTCTGAAAATAATCTTCCATCCATAAATCATGGTTTCCCACGAAGAAATAAATAGGGATGCCACTGTCTCGGATTTCGGCCAATTTACCTAAAATACGGATAAACCCTTTTGGAACTACGGTTTTGTATTCGAACCAAAAATCAAATAAATCGCCCAATAGAAAAATAGCTTCAGCATCGTCTTTTACTTCGTCGAGCCAAGCTACGAATTTTTGTTCTCTCGGGAAACTCAATTCGGGTGTCGGTGCCCCAAAATGCTGGTCGGAGGCAAAATATATTTTTTTGTTATTGTGTAATTGCATGAAGTTACAGTATGGATTTCACATTATCACTGGCAAACCATTCCGCGAAAGAAGATTCGGTTTCTTGTAATTTCAAAGAGAAAAGGGTGATTCCTTCGGGTAATCTTCTGATGATTCTTTGAGAAAAATCAACTACCATATTTTCGCTTGTTGGTTGGTATTCTACTAAAATAACATGGTGTCCGCGAACTATTAATTCGTTTGCCAATTCGATATGCGGGGTTGTTCCGTTGAAAACAGTCGCATGGTCAAATTGATCTACTATTTCTTCTTTTACAATTTTCTTTAAATCCGTGAAGTCAATCACCATTCCAAATTTCACATTAGAGCGATCTGAAATTGGGGTTCCAATTACCGTTACTGACAATTTATAACTATGTCCGTGGACATTTTTACATTTCCCATCATAGCCATATAAGGCGTGTCCGGTTTCGAAACTAAATTGTTTTGTAATTCTGATATAGCTCATTGGAGTTTAATTTTGATGCAAATTTAGCAAATTGATATGAGAAATGGGATGTAAATATTTTCCCTCCCCAACCCTCCCCAAAGTGGAGGGAGATAGGATGAAATTATTTTGTTTATAATCCGAATTTGATAATCCACAAATGTTCTAGCCCTGATGGAAACGGCATCCTTTTTATAAGGTGATTTTTTTTCACCTTATAAAAAGATATAGTGTACAGCAGGAAATAGCTCCTGAAATAAATTCAGAATAAATCCTGAGAAAATCACTTTTTGAATTGGGACAATGCTTTTCTGGTAAAATCAGACAACACCAATTTACCCGAAATCGCGGCGCGTTCTAGCAACAATGTATCCCAATGTTGCGTTCCTTCCCAGAAAACCTTTTTCATCTCCAATAAAGCTTCTGGATTGTAACCGGATAATTTACCAGTGAAATCAGCTATTGCGGCATCCAGTTCTGTTATGGTTTCAAAAGTATTAGCGTATAATCCTTTGGCTACCGCCCAATCAGCGGTTTTCCATTCATGGGCTGCGAGGGTCATTTCGGCCATTGCCGTTTTTCCGATTTTCTTCGAAACGACAGGTTCTATTACAAAGGGACCAATTCCGATGGCCAATTCTGATAGTTTTATTGATGCATTTTTTGTCGCCAATGCATAATCACAGGCGGAAGCAATTCCTACGCCTCCACCAACTGCTTTTCCATGAATGCGCCCGACGATAAGCTTGGAACATGAACGCATTGCATTGATCAAATGCGCAAATCCAGAAAAAAATTGTGTTCCTGCTTCTTCATTGGAAACAGCTAAAAGTTCATCAAAAGAAGCACCCGCGCAAAAGGCACCCGAGCCTTCACTTTGTATAACTATCACCGAAACGGCTGGATCGGCACTTAAATTATTGAATTCAGTAGTGAGTCGATCTAACAATTCTCTCGGAAAAGAATTACTTGAAGGATGAGCAAATGTAACGGTTGCAATTTTATTATCAATAGTTGTGAAGAGCGAACCTATTGGGTTTTCTGATACCATAGTGGGGATTTTGATGTAAAGTTAAAAAAAGTAAAGGAGGATTTGACTTTTTTTCAAATAGAATGGATTTGTATTTTGAAATTTGCTTTTTGGGAAATTTATATGTTATATTTGCGAACTAGTTTGGGGGATTAGCTCATTTGGCTAGAGTACTTGCCTGGCAGGCAAGGGGTGACCGGTTCGAATCCGGTATTCTCCACCAGTAATACCAAGCCTTACAGCAATGTGAGGCTTTTTTTATGGAGTCTAAGTGTACTTATTGAGTGTGCTTTCTTCATTAGTGAGTATGAGAATGGATTTTATTGGTAGCCAAAAATGTATTTTAATCATTACTTTTGGCTGCTAATAATCATTGAAAAGCTATATTTTTTCAAATAAACTATCCATCGTAACTTCATTATCCATAACTTCATTGCTATAAGCATTATTTTTAACCCCAAAAGTTGTAACGAATGTGATAAATAAATTATTCCTTGTTAATGTTTCTTTCTTAAATTCGCTTTTCTTTTTTCGAATATTTTCAGCATAAGATTTGTCAATAACAAATTCATTTACAGAAAATTTCATTTCACAAATATTAATACTACGGTCACTTCTTGCTATAAGTAAATCAATTTGAGCATTTTTATTTCTCCAACTGGAGCTTTTACTATCGATGCCTATTAATCCTAGTTTTTTTAATATTTGGTCAATATGTTTAAGACATAACGTTTCAAATGCAAAACCTCCCCATGATATATAACTCCTAGAAGTAAAAAGACTTGTCCAACTTGAACTTAAGTTGTTTTTAATAAATTTAAAATAGAAAAGAGAGTATTCATCTGACAGCCTATAAAGGGTGTCTTTTGTTTTTTTATCGTAGGGAAAATATTCAGAAATGAATCCAGATTCAATTAGTTCTTGAATCGTTTTTGATAGAGTACCGCCAGAAGGAATTTTTGACTTATCTATCAATTCCTGTCTTAACATCCCTTTTTGGGTTGAGGCTAAAGCTTCAATTATTCTCATGTGATTTTCAGAATTCTCAAATAAAGAAGCAAAAATTTGATTAAATTCATTTACTAAAACACCATTTTTTTGGAAACATAGCCTATCAATTGCTACAGGAACACTGTCCCCTGGGTTAATTTTTTCTAAATAATGAGGAATGCCTCCAATAGCCATATACAATTGAAGATAGGAATATCTATCTAAATTAATTTTTTTGGATTTTAGAAAAAGTTCAGTTTCATAAAGATTAAAAGGCAACAATCTTATCGGTATTGTTATCCTATTATGTAAGCCTTTTTTATCATTAATTACTTTATTAACCATAAACGAAGCAGAAGAGCCACATATTACAACAATCAAATCATTTCGTTTTGTGCAATAGCTATTCCAAAAGTGGCTAAACATTTGTATAAATTTTGACTTGTGAGTATAAATCCAAGGGAATTCATCTATAAAAATGACTTTTTTGGTTGATTTTTTTAAAGTGTCAATATAGTCTCCTAATAGTGCAAAAGCTTCCATCCAATTTATTGGTATGCTTGTCTTGGTTGGATGTGTATATTTTTTAGAAAGTTCAATATGAAAGTTCATCAATTGTTCTTTAAAACTTCCATCAGGAATTCCCGAAACTTCAAAAATCATTTCTTTAGAAAAGGTTTCACGAATTAAAAAAGTTTTTCCAACACGTCTTCTTCCATATATCGCTATTAACTCTGACTTATCAGAACCGATAGCGTGATGTAATAATTCTATTTCCTTTTCTCTTCCTATAACTTTTTTCATAAAAGTGTTTTTATTGTTAGCCAAATGTATTAAATAATATTGAGATTTGGCTAACAATAGATATTAATTGGCAATAATTTTTAATAGTTATCTCGATTTACAACACATTAATCTAAGTGTACTTAATGAGTGGCAAAATGCTTGAAAATGTATGATTTTGCATTACTTAAAAAACATTAACCCCAGTAAAATAAGGTATTCTTAAAATATAGATTCTACTGGCAGGCAAGGGGTGACCGGTTCGAATCCGGTATTCTCCACAAAATAAAACCGTAAAATCTTTTAAGTAAGAGTTTACGGTTTTTTATTTTTTAGAAATTGTTTGATTGCTTTATAAGACTGCTAAAAACTATTTTGGATATTCAATTTTTCCTACTTGTCGCATCACGCGTACAATTTTAGCTTTTCGCCTGTTGATATACGTGGAAGAACTAGTCGCCGAATATTTTCTTGGATTGGGCAAAATCGCGGCTATTCCTGCAGCCTGGATTAGTGTTAAACTGGAAGCATCTTTTCGATACCAATGTTCGGTGGCTGCTTGAGCTCCATAGACACCATTCCCCATTTCGATACTGTTCAAGTAGACTTCCATAATGCGTTCCTTTCCCCAAATGATTTCAATCAGAAGAGTGAAATATGCTTCCAATCCTTTTCTCAAATAACTGCGGCCTTGCCAAAGAAATACGTTTTTGGCCGTTTGTTGTGATATTGTGCTTCCTCCTTTTATTCTTCGGCCTCGTTCATTGCTTTTATACGCTTTTTGCATGGCTACAAAATCAAAACCATTATGTTTCAGGAACGTTCCATCTTCACTGGCAATCACGGATTTTTGAAGATTCATCGAGATGTTTTCAATAGGTTCCCAGTCGTGGCTGAAGAAAACTTCTTTTCCTGCAGTTTTATTTTCAATTGCACGAATCACCATTAATGGGGTAAACGGAACGGGTACAAATTTAAAAAATACCACAAAAAATAAAGAGAGTCCGATGAACCATAACAATATTTTGAATAAAAAACGAATTAGTTTGCTCATAAAAGAGGTTGTTTCTTTTTTAATGGGTTGTTTTGATTTCCTGGGTGTTATTTTCGTTGCCATTATACTAAATCTGCTAATTCTGTTCCAATTAAACTTCCTATTGCCACTCCCATTCCACCCAATCGTACACCGCAGTAAACATTATCGGACAGTTGTGAAACGATAGGACTTTTGCTGTTACCAACACCCATAATGCCGCTCCAACGGTGCGCAATTTGGAAATCCTGATTCGGCAAAATTACTTCTTTTAATAATTGTTCCAATTTATTTTGGACAATTTCTGTTTGTCCAAATTCAGTTGTATTTTCCGTTTCAAAATCCAGATTTCTTCCTCCGCCCAGTAGTATTCTATCGCCAATATTCCTAAAATAATAATACCCTCTATCCAAGTGAAAAGTTCCTTTTATATTTAAGTTTTTGATAGGCTCCGTAATTAAAACTTGTGCTCTGGCCGGTTTAACCGCACCATTTGTCAATGTATTAGCAAAACCATTTGTAGCAAACAGTATTTTCTGGGTACTAAAACTAAAATCAGCAAGTGCCACTTCCACTTTATTACCGTTGTCGAAATAGGAGGTAACGGTTTGTTGATTCAGGATTAAAATATTTTTAGAAACTGCTTCTTTCAACAACGCCTGCATCATATTTCCGGTATCTATTTGTGCTTCAAACGGATTGAAAACTAAATATTCCTCTATCCCGCTAAACCCAAAACAGTTTACTTCCATGGCGAAAACATCGGCTTTGAAAAGTGGTTTTAAGATTTCATTGATAAATGGTAATTTTCCAGCACATTCATTATAGCTACTTTCATCTGCCTTTAAAAACAACTCATATCCGCCGTATGGCTTGAAATCTATCGTGTCATCACCCAATCTTTTTCGCAACAAATGCAAGCCTTGCCACCGTTTTTGAACGAGATGAATGACTTCCTCTTCCGAGTGGGATTTTAAATCGTCTATAATTTCTGAAAGACTTCCGAAACACGCAAAACCGGCATTTTTAGTACTCGCGCCTTGCGGTAACATTCCTTTTTCTAATACTAAAATTTTGCTTTTAGGGAATCTTTCGCGCAAGCGTAATGCAGCATGCAAGCCCACAATCCCACTTCCTACGATGGTATAATTTACATCAGTAAACCAGTTTTTCAACTCCCAATAGCTCAAATCCATGTTTAAATATTTTTATAAAAATAATAATTTTTTGGAGCTAATACCGCTATCCGTTCTAAATAAATTCACTGAACTCCAATTAAAATAAAAGTAGTGTGAAGTAATCTTTTATTTTTTAAAGAAAAAAACAAAAGGATTTCTCCTGAAGTTTCGGGATAATGGGGACTAAAAAGTAAGTGTTAAAAACTAAAATCATCAAATTAAATTGGCTAATTTTAGTGTTTGAAAAAATCAATTATTACAATGAAGAAAACACTACTGATACCCTTATTAATGATAAGTTTAACTGCTATGGCACAAAATGTAATGACTCCAGAACTGCTCTGGAAACTAGGAAGAGTAACACCATTAGGCATTTCCAAAGATGGAAAAAATGTAGTGTATAAAGTAACAACTCCTTCTGTTCAAGAAAATAAATCGGATACAAAATTCTTCACTTTACCCGTAAATGGCGGAAATCCAACCGAAGTAAAAGATACCGCAGCCCTGTTAAAAGATAAAAACAGTTCTCCTGACGGGAAATATATCGTTTACAATGAAGAAGTAAAAATGGAGAACGTTCATGGAAAAGATTTTTATCCAGAATTAGTAAAATCAGATGTTCAAATCTATGACGGATTGAATTATCGTCATTGGGATACCTGGAATGAAGGCAAATACAACCATGTTTTTTATAAAGAAAACAAAGAAGGCGCCATGGGAATTGACATTCTGAAAGGCGAAAATTTCGACAGTCCACAAAAACCTTTTGGTGGTGATGAAGATTATATTTGGTCGCCAGATAGCAAAAGTATTCTGTACGTAAGCAAGAAAAAAGCAGGAACTGACTATGCTCTTTCTACCAACACCAATATCTATGAATACAACCTGAAAACTGGGAAAACCAGCAATAGAACGGAAGAAAACCTTGGATATGATACCGCTCCACAATTTTCTCCAACCGGAAATTTGACTTGGTTGCAAATGAAACGAGATGGATATGAGGCAGATAAAAACGACCTGATAGTTAGTTTCAAAGGAATGAAAATGAACTTAACAGCCAATTGGGATGGAACAGTAGACAATTTCATCTGGAGTAGTGACGGGGAAAAAATATTTTTTGTTGCCCCTGTAGACGGAACAAAGCAGTTGTTTGAAGTTAATTTTCCTGGTCTGACCAATCCAGAAGCTTCGGGAGCAATTACCGTTCGCCAAGTTACCAATGGAGAATTTGATGTCAATGATTTAGTTGGGTTTTCCGGTGATAATATCATCGTAACGAGAACCGACATGAATCATGCGGCAGAACTTTTTTCTTATAATCTGAAGAAAACGACTTGGAAACAACTGTCTAATGTCAATACTACAATTTATAATTCTTTGGCGCTAAGCAAAACCGAAAGAAGATATGTTACGACAACAGATGGCAAAAAAATGTTAGTTTGGGTGGTTCTTCCTCCTAATTTTGATGCTTCAAAAAAATACCCAACGCTTTTGTATTGTCAAGGCGGACCTCAATCTCCATTGACACAATTTTATTCCTTCCGATGGAATTTACAACTGATGGCTGCCAACGGCTATATTGTTGTGGCTCCTAACCGTCGTGGAATGCAAGGTCATGGCGTGGAATGGAATGAGCAAATCAGCAAAGACTGGGGTGGACAAGTAATTGATGATTACCTATCAGCGATTGATGCTGTTGCTAAGGAAAAATATGTTGATGCCACTCGTTTAGGATGCGTTGGTGCCAGTTACGGCGGGTATTCTGTTTTCTATCTGGCCGGAATGCACAACAACCGATTCAAAACCTTCATTGCCCATGATGGTGTTTTTAACACCCAAAGCATGTTTGGAACTACCGAAGAAGTTTTCTTCAGCAATTGGGATTTTGGCGGTGCGTACTGGGAAAAAGACAATGCTGTAGCGCAAAAAACTTACACGACATTCAACCCAATGACTCTGGTAGAGAAATGGAACAAACCTATTTTAATTATTCAAGGCGGAAAAGATTTTCGTGTACCAATAGGACAAGGACAGGAAGCGTTCCAAGCAGCACAATTACGAGGAATAAAAAGTAGATTTTTGTATTTCCCGGAAGAAAATCACTGGGTACTGAAACCTCAAAATGCGCAGGTTTGGCAAGGTGAATTTTTCAAATGGCTCAAAGAAACCTTGTAGAAATCATTTTAAAAATAGGAAGCCTCACTTTTTCGTGGGGTTTTTTGTTCGTGTCAAAATATTTTGAATACCTTAACTGGAAAATATTTTGTAATTTTTATCTTTGAAAAATGAATAACAAAAAAAGTTATATTCCGATAAAAGTTTTCCTGAGTTATCTGGTTTTGGCGGTGCTTTTTGCCAGTGTGGGCTGGTTTTTATACTCCGAGAACAAGAATTTTTCAAAAACCGAAGAAAGAATTACCGAGGAAAGCAATACTATTTTACGGGTTAGCAACTTGCTCTCTGATACGTATGAAACGGAAAATTTAGCTCGAATAGCCATTCAATCAGAATCAGAAAAAGATTTTAACAACTATATAAAGAAAAATACGCTGTTAAAAGCAGAAATTGATTCCTTGAAATTGTTTGTCTCCACACCACACCAAATCACTTTACTAGACAGTGTCAAGCAATTGCTATCTAAGAAAACGATAAATATCCAGCAACTAAAACTTATTAAAAATAAAAGTGAAAATGAAGATGCGGTGGACGACGCGATTGGTGATTTGACTAAAATGGAGTCTTCTTTGCGGAAACTGGAATTAGAAGATTTTGTAAAAGATCCCGCCAGAATGGGAATTTATCAACGAAATGTCCTTCAGAAATATGTTGCCTACTTAAATCAAAACATTCCGGATGATAGTACCAATACGTTAAGTAAAAAAGCAACCGATTCTATTTTGACGGTTTCTAAAAATTTATTAAATGAGGTAAAAAGAGAAACATCCCGAAAGAAAAAATTATTGAATTTTGAGGAAAATAAATTATTGCAAAATGAACTTTCAATCTCTGACCAGCTAAGAAAAGTCCTTAACACTATAGAACGGGAAATTATAATAAACACCACAAAAAATTATTCGGATAGAGAGAATTCCTTAGCAAAAACGAATCAAATTGTAACCTCTGCGGCTATAATTGGATTATTGCTTACTTTGTTTTTTTTGATTATAATTCTAAATGATTACTCGAAAACCCAATCCTATAAGAAACAATTGGAGGAGGCAAATCTAAAATCCAAAAAATTACTTATTAGTCGGGAGCAACTCATTGCAACTGTAAGCCACGACCTGAAAACCCCTTTAAGCACGATTATTGGCTATACGGAATTATTGGGAAATTCCGATTTAAGCAGTAAACAATGCTATTACACCAAGAACATCAAAGGTTCCTCCGATTATATTTCACAATTGGTTCAGGATCTATTGGATTTTACTCAAATTGAAGCCGGGAAAATCACGATAGAAAAAATCCCGTTTTCGCTGTACGAGATGATTCATGAAGTGGCAAATAGCATTCAATCCGTTTATGCACAAAAACCAATTCAACTGATTGTTGAAATTGACCCTAATCTCGAAAAAAAAATCATTGGGGATCCTTTTCGTTTAAGACAAATAGTATCAAACCTTATTGGAAATGCGTTCAAGTTTACTGAAAAAGGATTCATAAAAATTAGCGTTGAAATCTACTTGGAAACACAATTGATAGCGATACAAATAGAAGATTCCGGGATTGGAATAGCAGAAAAAAACCAAGAACTCATTTTTGAGGAATTCATTCAAGCCGATAAGAATATAGAGAAAAAATATGGCGGGACAGGATTAGGACTTACCATTTCTAAAAAAATGACAGCGATTCTAGGCGGTGCTTTGCATTTGAAAAGTGAATTAGGAAAGGGAAGTTTGTTTACAATCCAAATCCCCTTACTTTTTGATGTCACGGTTTCCGAAAAACAGACTACTGCGAATCCGTCAAAAAAGCACTATACAGCCATACTGATAGATGATGATGAAAGCTTGTTGAAATTAACAACTGAAGTTTTAAAACAAAACCAATATATTGTATTCCCTTTTGCTAGTGCAAAAGAAGCTCTTGATGCGCTATCAAATATTACCTTTGATTTGATTATCACCGATATTCAAATGCCAGTTATGGACGGGTTTTTATTTTTGAAAGAACTCATAAATAATCCGAAATACGAGTATAAAAGACAACCTGTGGTAGCGGTCACCGGAAGAAATGATTTAAATCTGGACAACTACACAACCGCAGGATTTACCACTGTAATCAGCAAGCCTTATTCTCCTAAAATACTGCTTAAAACATTACAGTCTATTTTGAACAATGACGCAGTTCCCTTTGAAGCAATTCTAAAAAGCAAGCAAACAAAGGGGGAAAGGCCTTATTCATTAAAAGTCTTGAACGCTTTTTTATCTAATGATATAGTTGCTTTAAAAGAAGTGTTACTCTCATTTATAAAAAGTACGGCAAAGAATTTAGAAAATTTAGATCGGTCAGTTTCAAACATTGATTTTATGGAGATTAAAAATACAGCTCATAAAATGGCTCCCATGTTCAAGCAAATTAGCGCATCAGAAATCAGTGTTATTCTAGATGTATTAGAGCAAGAAGACTTAACACTTGAAGAGGTAAAAATGGCTACAATTAATTTGAAGCTCAAAATAACAGCTCTTTTTGTCCTGTTAGAAAAGGAATTAAACTAATTGATGTTGTATAATTTTAATTTATTATACAGTGTTTTTCTGTTGATTTTCAATAATTTAGCAGCTTCTGTTTTGTTGTTATTGGTTTTAGCTAAAGCTTCCTGAATGACTTCTTTTTCGTTTTGAGACAAAGACAGATCAGAGGTGTCTAGGTTTTCATTTTGAAAGAATTCTGTGGGTAGTGCTGATTTTTCAATGAAATCTCCTTGCGACAAGAGCGTGGCCCTTTTGATGCAATTTTGAAGCTCACGCAGATTTCCCGGCCATCTGTAGTTTTGAAAAATTGTAACTACTTCAGCAGAAAGCCCAATGATTTTTTTGTTTAATTCCTGATTTGATTTTTCAAGAAAAAAATCAGAAAAGAGCATCAAATCTTCGTCACGATCTACCAAAGAGGGGGAATGTATAGAGAACTCATTTATTCTATGGTACAAATCCTCTCTGAATGTCCCATTTTTGACTGCTTCCCGTAAGTCTTCGTTTGTGGCGGTGATGATTCTGATGTCTACATCAATTTCTTTATTGCTTCCTACGGGCTTAATTTTTCTTTCTTGGAGTGCTCTCAATAGTTGGATTTGATTTTCATAGGAAAGATTCCCTATTTCGTCAAGAAATAATGTACCTCTGTTTGCTGCCTCGAAAAATCCAATTTTATCATTTATGGCTCCCGTAAAAGATCCTTTTACATGGCCAAAAAACTCACTTGCAGCTAATTCTTTTGGGATCGATCCACAGTCTACGGCAATGAAATTATTGTTTGTTCTGAAACTGTTCTGGTGAATGCTTTTGGCAATAACTTCCTTTCCCGTTCCGCTTTCGCCGATGATTAAAACTGACATATTTGTTGGGCTGACGAGTTGGATATATTCTGCCAGTTTTTGAGATGCTTTTGAGATCCCCTTCACAAATTTACTAGTCGGTTTTTTGTTTTTTTTATTGTCAGTTTTAGGTTCAGAAATTACTTTATCAGAATTAGTGTGCGTTTCCATTTGAAGAGAATTTTGAATAACCAATAAAACTTCTTCGGGATTGAATGGTTTAGAGATATAATCTGCCGCCCCGTTTTTCATGGCTTTTACAGCAGTATTCACATCAGAATATCCCGTCATTAACAGTACGGGAACATTGGGATGGGTACTCTTGATTTCTGACATAAGTTTAATTCCATTATAATTTGGAAGTCTTAAATCCGTAATGATGAGGTCAAATTCAGTGTTTTTTATTTGAGATTTGGCTTCTTCAGCTGAAAATGTAGCCGTTACTTCATAGTTGTTTTTTACTAGAAATTTTTCTAATAACTTACAAAAAGCAACATCATCTTCAATCAATAAAATTTTAGCCATTGTATTTTAACTTTACGGCTAAAATAAAGGTATTAAATTTGTATTTAGCTAATTTTTTGCAAAAAAAAGAGAGACTGTTAAAACAATCTCTCTTTTTAAACAAAACTCACCTAAATTATTTATTTATCCAGTTTCCTTCAGCATCCGCATAAACAGTAGCATTCTGGTCTCCAACTGTAATTTCTAGTTTGTATTCTTTATTTTTATTGATGTATGCTTTTCCCAGAATTGCTCCGGGATATGCTTTTTCCATAGCTGTTTTTATTGCTTGAGGAACTGCTTCTGCTTGTACTTCAGTATATTCCTCTTGTAGTAAAACCGATTGATTTTGTGGGTTTTGAACGGGAAGTATTGTCGCAAATGCGGACATGCTTCCTAAAATAATCGCTGCTGATAAAATTAACTTTTTCATAGTGTTTTTTTTAAATTGTTATTGTTTTGATGCTTTATTTTTGAATCCATTTCCCAGTTGCATCTGCAAAAAGATTTCCTTTTTTGTCCCCAACAGTCACATCCAGTTTATATTCTTTATTAGCATTTGTATATGCTTTGTCTAGAATTGCATCTGGGTAAGCCGTTTTTAACGCTTTTGTTACAGCTTCTGGGACTTCTTCATTTTTCACTTCAATATATTCTTCTTGAATTGAGACTGTTTCCGCTGGTGTAGTTGTTCCTTGAGCTGTAGCTGTATATGTTGAAAAACTTGCTATTAAGATTGCTGCTGTTACCATTAACTTTTTCATACTATTTTATTTTTAGATTATTATTGTTACTTATTATTGATTAAGTAATTGAAATAATTATACCAGAGTTACAAAGGAAGGTGTTGCGTTATTAAGTTTCTGAAATAGAGGTGTTTAATAAAATCTGTTTTTTCTAATAAGGAGAAATGTGGGTAATACATAGGGTGTTATGGGTATAAATTACCCGCTTTGTCTTCGTGTAGTGGTTCTAAACAAGAAAACCTTGCATCGCTGCAAGGTTTTTTATTATGGATATGTAAATCTGCTATTCTGGGTCGTTCATTTTGAACGTATCCATAAACGCGGTTGTGTAATCACCTGCAATATAACGAGGATCGTCCATTAATTGTCTGTGAAAAGGAATAGTCGTTTTTATTCCTTCTATCACAAATTCATCTAAGGCTCTTCTCATTTTACTTATTGCTTCTTCACGTGATTGAGCAGTTGTAATCAACTTTGCAATCATTGAATCATAATTAGGTGGTATGGTATACCCGGAATAAACATGGGTATCTAGACGAACACCATGTCCTCCCGGCATATGTAACGTTGTAATCTTTCCTGGAGACGGACGAAAATCATTATAAGGATCTTCCGCATTAATACGGCATTCAATGGCATGCAATTGAGGTAAATAATTTTTTCCTGAAATGGCAACTCCGGCAGCAACAAGAATTTGTTCCCGAATCAAATCATAATCTATCACTTGTTCTGTAATTGGATGTTCTACCTGAATACGAGTATTCATTTCCATAAAATAGAAATTACGATTTTTATCCACCAAAAATTCTACCGTTCCGGCACCTTCATATTTAATATATTCGGCCGCTTTTACAGCCGCTTCTCCCATTTTCTGACGCAATTCATCAGTCATAAACGGCGATGGAGTCTCTTCAGTCAGTTTTTGATGGCGTCTTTGTACGGAACAGTCCCTTTCAGAAAGGTGACAGGCTTTTCCGTAGGAATCTCCTATAACCTGAATTTCGATGTGACGGGGTTCTTCAATTAATTTTTCTAAATACATACCATCATTCCCAAAAGCAGCTGCCGATTCTTGACGTGCACCGTCCCATGCTTTTAAGAGTTCTTCTTCTTTCCAAACTGCACGCATTCCTTTTCCACCACCACCAGCGGTTGCTTTGAGCATCACGGGATAGCCAAAATCTCTGGATAGTTGCAGGGCTTGTTCATAGGATTCTAAAATCCCTATTGATCCCGGAACGCAAGGAACGCCCGCTTCAATCATGGTTGATTTTGCAGAAGCTTTATCTCCCATTCTATCAATCATTTCTGGCGAAGCTCCAATGAATTTGATTCCATGTTCTTGACAAATCTTAGAAAACTTAGAATTTTCAGAAAGGAATCCATATCCTGGATGTATTGCATCTGCATTGGTAATTTCTGCGGCGGCAATTATATTTGACATTTTCAAATAGGACAAGTTGCTTGGAGGTGGTCCTATGCAAACGGCTTCATCAGCAAACCTTACATGAAGACTTTCAGCATCTGCAGTAGAGTAAACCGCTACTGTTTTTATACCCATTTCCTTGCAGGTTCTAATTACGCGTAACGCAATTTCTCCTCTATTTGCAATTAATATTTTTTTAAACATCTTGTTTTGAAATTTTAAATGTTGAATTTTAAATTTTAAATTATTTCAAATAATGAAAAAACATCATTCAAAATTTATAATTTATAATTTCTTATGATGGATCTACTAAGAATAAAGGTTGGTCAAATTCGACTGGCGACATATCGTCAACCAATATTTTTACGATTTTACCAGAAACTTCAGATTCAATTTCGTTAAATAATTTCATAGCTTCAATAACGCAAAGAACGTCACCTTTAGCAATGCTTTTACCTACTTCAATAAACATTGGTTTATCTGGAGATGGTTTTCTATAAAAAGTTCCAATAATAGGAGATTTTATAGTGATGAAATGAGCGTTTTCTACTACTGGTACTACCGGAACAACTGCAACGGGAACTACTTGTTGGGGAGCTAAGGGTTGCTGATGTACCCCTTGAGCAGGCAATTGTTGCACATAAGTAGTTTCAGTAACATTTCCTTCTAAGGTTGTTCTGATGGTGATTTTCACATCATCCATCTCTAGCTTAACTTCTGCAACTCCTGAATTTGCGACAAACTTGATTAGATTTTGAATTTCTTTTAAATCCATAATTATTTGTTTTTAGTTTAAATTTATTTTTTGTCGTATGCCCATTTTAGATAAATAGATCCCCAAGTGAATCCACCTCCAAAAGCGGCCAAAATTATCGTATCTCCTTTTTTGAACTGATGTTCAAAATCACTGAGCACCAATGGCAAAGTGGCAGAGGTTGTATTTCCGTACTTTTCGATATTCATTAATACTTTAGATTCTTCTAAATTCATTCTGTTGGCTGTCGCATCAATTATACGTTTATTGGCTTGATGCGGAACCAGCCAATCGACATCTTCATTTGTCAGATTATTTCTTTTCAAAATTAATTCGCTTGAATCTGCCATATTGGTTACGGCGTATTTAAACACCGTTTTTCCGTCTTGTATAATGTTGTGTTTGTTGTCTCTTACCGTTTCAAAAGAGGCAGGGTTAAGTGATCCGCCGGCATCAATTTTAAGAAAATCTCTGCCAATTCCGTCACTGCGTAAGTATTCATCCTGCAATCCTAATCCTTCGTAATTAGGTTCAAAGAGTACTGCACCTGCGCCATCTCCAAAAATAATACAAGTCGATCGGTCTTTATAATCCACGATCGAAGACATTTTATCAGCACCAATTAAGAGTACTTTTTTATACCTTCCGGATTGAATATAAGCAGCAGCTGTTGACATCCCAAACAAAAAACTGGAACAAGCAGCCTGCAAATCATAAGCAAAAGCATTTGTGGCTCCAATTTGGGTTGCGACATACACGCCTGTTGATGCTACTGGCATGTCTGGCGTTGCGGTTGCCATAATTAGTAAATCAATCTCTAAAGGGTCAATGTTCGCTTTGGCCAATAAATCCTGTGCGGCTTTTATGGCCAAAAAAGAAGTTCCCTTGTCCTTGTCTTTAAGGATTCTTCTTTCTTTTATTCCTGTACGAGAGGTGATCCATTCGTCATTGGTGTCGACCATGGCTTCAAGAGCTTTGTTCGTTAGTACAAAGTCTGGAACATAGGCTCCAACAGCGGTTATTGCGGCTGTGATTGTATTCATTGTATGCGTTTATTTCTAGTCAAATGGTGCCATTTGAAAATTTTTAAAAAGATTGAAAATTACAAAAAAAATTCCATTCTCTTTGAATTAGAACTTCTTATTTAACGAAAATTACAAACAACAAAAAAACTCTCACGATGTGAGAGTTCGAATATCATTTACAAAAAATGTATTATGCAACAGCTACAGATTTATCTATAACAACTTGCCCTCTGTAGTACATTTTACCTTCATGCCAGTATGCTCTGTGGTATAAATGTGCTTCTCCAGTAATTGGACAAGTAGCAATCTGTGCTACAGTAGCTTTGTAATGTGTTCTTCTTTTATCTCTTCTTGTTTTGGAGATTTTTCTCTTAGGATGTGCCATTTTACTATATTATTTATCCGTTAATAGTTGCTTTAACTTGTCCCAACGCGGGTCAATATTTTCTTCTTCTTTGCTTTCTTCTTTTTCTTCCTTTACCGCCAATTCATTGAGTTTAGTCAATGCTTCTGTCTTTAAACTCCCATCTTGTATGCCAGGATGAACGCGTCTTAGAGGGACTGACAGCACAATCATTTCATAGATATATTGTGCAATATTTATTTCAAACTCTCCGTGGGGCAAAATCAATAATTCGTCGTTATCATTATTGTAAACCTCATCAAAACGAACGATTAATTTCATTTCTCCCTCAATTGGCAGATCAAAATCTTCGCTGGTAAGATCACAGGGTACATTTACAACTCCTTTGTGATTAAAACGCAACTCTAAGAGTGTGCTTTTTTTCTCTAAAACTACATTTACTTTGATCTTTGAATCTTGATATTCATCATAATCAAAGATTTCAAAGAACGCATTACTGATTTGATACTCAAAATGATGTTTACCTAGCTTTAATCCTATAAAAGGAATTAAATATTCTTTTGTGTTCTTCATTTCAACAACAATTTTCCCCTAAACTTCGGGAGTGCAAAGATATAAAATTATTGCAAATCTAATACTGTTATTCACTTTTTTTTGTTCACAACTGCTTTTCTTTTGTTTTCAATGGTTTTTTGCTGATTTCCGCATATTGATTTCTGGAATGATAAATGTCTATTGCCAGATATACCGCCTCTTTGAAGGAGTTAAAATCAGCTATTCCCTTGCCTGCTATATCATAAGCGGTGCCGTGATCTGGAGAGGTTCTTATTTTATGCAAGCCTGCAGTATAATTTACTCCTTTTCCAAAAGATAATGTTTTGAAAGGAATCAATCCTTGATCGTGGTAGGTTGCTATAACGGCATCGTATTTCTCGTATTGATTACTGCCAAAGAAACCATCTGCAGCAAATGGACCAAATACTAAGATCCCTTTGTCGAACATTTTTTTTAATGTAGGTTTTATAATCAAGTCATCCTCTGTCCCTATGACTCCGCCATCTCCACAATGCGGGTTTAAACCTAAAACTGCTATTTTGGGTTTATTAATGCCAAAATCTTTGATCAAAGTCTGTCTGACCGTTTCGATTTTTCGCACAATCAATTCTTCCGTTAGCTGCGAGGCGACTTCACTAAGCGGAATATGATCTGTCAGCAATCCTATTCTCAAAGTATCCTGAACCATCAACATCAGGGCATTGCCTTCTAGTTCTTGGTCTAGGTAATCCGTATGGCCCGGGAACTTAAAATCGTCTGATTGTATATTGAATTTATTTATTGGTGCGGTTACCAGAACGTCTATGACACCTTCTTTGAGTGCTTTCGTCGCTGCAATAAATGATTTTATAGCATATTCCCCTGCCTTAGTATCATCCATGCCAAGATTTAAATCCACACTTTCTTTCCAGAGGTTTAATACATTGATTTTGCCCACTACAATTTGATCTAATTTGTCGATCCCGTGGAGCAAAGATGTTGATGGAAAACTTTTCTTAACAAAAGACAACAACTTAACATTAGCAAAGATAACTGGAGTGCATAACTCTAACATGCGAGAATCCTCAAATGTTTTTAGAACAACTTCGCTTCCAATACCGTTTAAATCTCCAATAGAAATTCCGACAATTATATTTTCTGCTTTTTTCATAATGACATACCGTTATTTATTGCTAATTTTGAAGTGCAAATTTAGTAAAAAAAACAAGAAATGTTTACAGGAATCATAGAAACCCTTGGTGTCATCCAAGAAATAAAAAAAGAAAAAAATAACGTTCATATTACCATAAACGCATCAATTACCAGTGAACTTAAGATAGATCAAAGCGTGGCTCATAACGGGGTCTGTCTTACGGTTGTTGCTATCAACGACACTTTCTATACCGTAACAGCCATTGCCGAAACCATAAAAAAAACAAATTTATCGGATTGGAAAGTTGGGGACAGTATCAATCTGGAAAGAGCAATGAAACTGGGAGACAGGCTGGACGGACATATTGTTCAGGGACATGTAGACCAAACGGGCACCTGCATCACTGCCGAGCAGACTAACGGTAGCTGGCTTTACACCTTTGAATACGAGGAAAATTGGAACAACATTACCATTGAGAAAGGATCCATTACGGTAAATGGTGTTAGCTTAACGGTTGTGAACTCAAAGAAAAATCAGTTTAGTGTCGCCATTATTCCATATACATACGAACATACTAATTTTAAAACCTTTGAAGTTGGCACAAAAATAAATCTTGAATTTGATGTCATTGGTAAATACGTTTCCAGATTGTATGCCAACAAATAAGAACTCAATAGTATTATAAACAAAAAAAACTCCAATCTAGTTTGGAGTTTTTTGTTTTAACCTAAAGCTATAAATGATGTAAATCCCAAATAACAAGGCAAGTGCCATCATGCTGTTAATATTTTCGTCTACAGACAGTCCTGGCGGAGGCACATTTGTTGTCCTTGCCTGTGGCGGTGGTGGATCTTTAGCTACTACATTAAAAATACAAAACACAAATAAAATCAGAGTAATAAAAAACCTTTGAATAAATTTCATATTTAAAATTGAATTATTCTTTAAAAAATCAGAGTATTTATGGTGTAAAATAAATACATCCTTTTAATATAAACAAGACTAACGCTGACAAAAGGCGGTTTTTATAAAATTTTAGATATAAAAAAAGAAAAGCCTCACAGTACTGCAAGGCTTTTAAACTTAAACTGTGGTCCCACCTGGGCTCGAACCAGGGACCACCTGATTATGAGTCAGGTGCTCTAACCAGCTGAGCTATAGGACCGGTTAAGAGTGTGCAATATTACTACTATTTTTCATGTACTCCAAATATTTTGACTTAGATTTCAATAATATTTCAATGATTCATCGCTTTTAAAGAGAAACGTGCTGAATTGTAGAATACTAAATGAATTATCCTGAAAACACTTATTTTATTTCCTGACACAACTCAATCAAAACGCCATTCGTACTTTTTGGATGCAAAAAAGCAACTAGCTTGTTATCAGCCCCTTTTTTAGGAATTTCATTTAATACAATAAAACCCTCTTTTTTTAAACGCGCAATTTCTAAAACTATATCTTCTACGTCAAAGGCAATGTGGTGTATGCCTTCTCCCTTTTTATCAAGAAACTTAGCAATAGGACTTTCTGGATTGGTAGCTGCTAAAAGCTCAATTTTGTTCGGCCCATTCATAAAAAAAGAAGTTGTTACTCCTTCACTTTCCACCGCCTCGAATTTGTAGGCCGGAGCGCCAAAAAGCTTTTCGAAAACTAAATTCGACACTTCTAAATCCTTAACTGCAATCCCAATGTGTTCTATTTTTCTCATTATTTATGTTTTGAGCGCAGCGCTACTTTAGTTGAAAAACTCTGGTACCACTGCGAATTATAACTGCAATTATTTTTCTGGGTAAAATTAAACATTAAAAAGAAAAAACAACATTCCCACAAAAAGGAAGTTGAATTTATTGCTCATAATAATTTTATAAAAAATAGCAATCACATGAATTATAATTGTTATTTTGTACAATCTAATTATGATTTGATATGTTGAAAAACAATTTAAAATACGCCTTCTTATTATTGCTTTTTATTGTAGCTGGTTGTGCCAAAAGAGGCTCTATCACCGGGGGATTAAAAGATACTATTGCGCCTGTTTTGAAAATGAGTTTGCCGGAAAACTTCAACACAAACTTCAAAGGAGATGAGATTAAGTTGGTATTTGACGAAAATATCAAAATAAAAAATCTGAACAAACAATTGATTATTTCACCACCAATGAAGAACGATCCATTGGTTTTACCCACAACGGCAAGTAAAACGATCACCATAAAAATTAAAGATACACTACAGCCCAACACCACGTACAGCTATAATTTTGGACAAAGTATTGCTGATAATAATGAAGGAAATCCGTTAAATCAATTTAAATATGTATTTTCTACCGGCGATTATATTGACTCTTTAAGCCTTGGTGGTACTCTGAAAAGTGCGTATGAAAAGGAAGTGGAATCATTCGTATCAGTTATGCTTTACGAAGTCAATGACAGTTTCAAGGACTCCGTTGTTTATACTGAAACCCCAAGATATGTAACCAACACACTGGACAGCTTGAAGACGTTTCGTTTAGAGAATTTAAAAGCAGGGAAATATCTTCTTGTAGCCATGAAAGACTACAACAGCAACAATAAATACAACCCAAAAACAGATAAAATTGGATTTAGCAAAGACTTTATTACGATTCCAAATGACACTATTTATGAGTTAGAATTATTTAAGGAAACACTTCCTTTCAAAACATTTAAGCCTAGTCAAGCCTCAGGAAACCGCTTGTTAGTAGGGTATGAGGGACTAATAAATTCTCCTGATGACAGTCCCAAAATAATTTTAAAAAACAACAACAATCTTCTGCCTACTGTCATTACTAAATTTCCAAAAAAAGATTCCCTTCAAATCTGGTACAAGCCCATTAAAGCTGATTCACTAAATTTGGCTGTAGCCAAAGGTCAATATGAATCGAAATTCAACTTTAAAATAAAAGACCAGAAAAAAGATACTTTAAACGTCATAGCCCTGCAAAACGGAACCTTAAAATTTAGAGAGCAATTTACATTAGAAAGTAATACTCCTTTAACCCGTTTCGAAAATTCGAAAATAAAACTAACCAATAACGCAAAAGATACAGTGCCTTTTACCACTAAATATGACGAATTCAATCAAAAGCTATTTTTTGATTTCATAAAAGAACCTTCCGAAAATTATACATTTAAAATTTTACCTGGAGCGTTAACTGATTTTTTCGAACAAACAAATGATACTTTAACGTATAAATTAAACACTCAAAGCACTGCTGATTATGGGAATCTGACCGTGCAGTTGCAAAATGTAAAACAATTTCCCGTCATTGTTGAACTCACAAATGCGAAAGGGGATGTTTTAGTTACGGAATATACCGAAGAAAACACCACAATAAATTTTAATTTAATTGACCCTGGGCTGTACACCCTCCGTATTATTTATGATGCCAATAAAAACCGGGAATGGGATTCCGGTAATTATTTAGAAAAACGTCAAGCCGAGGAAGTGATTTACTTTTCCAAAGAAATTGATGTTCGGGCAAATTGGGACGTCAATCAGGCATTTGATTTAAGTCTTCCCTACATTCCGGAACCTAAAAAGAAAACCGACAAGAAGAAATAAATGTTACCTGTTTTCTATTTCAAAAGAATCTCTGTCATTCAAAAAACCCAGTTTTTGTCGGGTTTCCAGCATTTTTTCTTGGTCTAATTCTACTAAAAATAAACCTTCTGTTGCTATTGGCTCTTGAATGTAATTCCCCAGAAAATCGACTGCTTGTGAGTGACCAATGTATTCGTGTCCATTGGCATCGGTTCCTATTCTATTGACACCAATGGTATAACACATGTTTTCTATCGCTCGTCCTTTCAATAAAGCATCCCAAGCATTGGTTCTAATTTTTGGCCAATTCGCCACATAAATCACCAAGTCATAATCCTCTGAATTTCTGGAAAATACAGGAAATCTCAAATCGTAACATATTTGAAGGCAAATTTTCCAATCTAAATAATTTACAATCGTTTTTTGGGTGCCACTAGTATATACTTTATCTTCGCCAGCTAAGGTAAACAAGTGTTTTTTATCATAGCACTGAATTGTCCCAGAAGGAAATACAAACACCATTCTGTTGTAAAAACTTCCGTTTTCCTTAATAACTAAACCTCCTGCTATAGCACTATTTGTAGCTTTTGCCAATGATTGTAACCATACAATAGTTTCTCCTTGCATTGTTTCAGCAACATCTTTTGGATTCATTGTAAAACCCGTTGTGAACATTTCAGGAAGCACAATCAAATCTACCTTTTCAGTAAGTGCATTAATTTTTTCTTCGAAATAGTTTCGGTTGGCTTTTGGGTTTTCCCAAACTAATGGAGCTTGAATTAGGATAATTTTCATTTTACTTTATTTTTTATAAAAATAAGAAATATCTGCGTACCATAAGTTTCTTATATTAGCAAAAAAGAACTTTATGAAAAAGACACTTCTTGTGTGTACACTATTATTTTCTGTTTTGATTTTTGGACAGGAAAAATCGGGAGCGAAACAATTTTGGGAAAACCTACAAAAACAATGTGGGAAATCCTTTGAAGGAACAGTCACAGAGGGTGCAACCAATGACACTTTTCGGGATAAAAAACTGGTGATGCATGTCCGCAACTGCGATGAAAACACGATTCGGATTCCGTTTTTTGTAGGAGACGACAAGTCAAGAACATGGGTGCTTGCTTATGAAAACGATCGCATCCAGTTGAAACACGACCACCGCCACGAAGATGGCTCGGAGGATAAAGTGACACAATATGGAGGGACAACCACTAATGCGGGGTCAGCAACGCTTCAGTTTTTTCCGGCAGATGAGGAAACCTATGATTTGATTCCAAATGCTGCTGCAAATATCTGGTGGATTACTCTAGACGAAACTTCTTTCACGTACAACCTCAGACGCATCGGTTCTGACCGACTGTTTACCGTGAAATTTGATTTGACAAAAACAGTAGGTACGCCTGCTGCACCTTGGGGATGGAAAGATTAGTGTATAATAGATTATTTTACATAAAAAAACGCATTCAACTTTGACATTGAATGCGTTTTATAAATTTATATATTACGGTTTTATCCTTTCAAACTTGCAGACAAATATTCTCTATTCATTCTAGCGATATTCTCCAAAGAAATTCCTTTTGGACATTCTACTTCACATGCTCCAGTATTGGTACAGTTACCAAAACCTTCTGCATCCATTTGAGCAACCATATTCATTACACGGTCAGCAGCTTCAACTTTACCTTGTGGTAATAAAGCAAATTGAGACACTTTTGCAGAAACAAATAACATAGCCGAGGAGTTTTTACAACTTGCAACACAAGCTCCACAACCAATACAAGTTGCAGCATCAAAAGCTCTATCTGCATCATGTTTAGGAATAGGAATTGTATTTGCGTCGATCGTGTTTCCAGATGTGTTTACAGATACAAAACCACCAGATTGCTGGATTCTGTCAAATGCACCTCTGTCTACTACTAAATCTTTAATTACTGGAAATGCTTTTGCTCTAAAGGGCTCGATAAAGATAGTATCTCCATCTTTAAATTTACGCATGTGCAATTGACAAGTTGTAACCAAACGGTCAGGCCCATGCGCTTCGCCATTGATGTACAACGAACACATCCCGCAAATTCCTTCGCGACAATCGTGATCAAAAG
This sequence comes from Flavobacterium sp. RSP49, assembly GCF_003968735.1. Taxonomy (NCBI): domain Bacteria; kingdom Pseudomonadati; phylum Bacteroidota; class Flavobacteriia; order Flavobacteriales; family Flavobacteriaceae; genus Flavobacterium; species Flavobacterium sp. RSP49. The sequence goes on from NZ_RYDN01000003.1 coordinate 100,011, forward strand.
CAACAGTATCTTCTCCTTTTACGATTAATTCATCGTTCAAAATGTCAAGCATTTCAAGAAAAGACATATCTGGTTCAATTCCATCAATTGGATATTCAACTATTTTTCCTTCTGCAGCGGCATTTTTCTGACGCCATATTTTTAATGTAAGTTTCATATTTTGAGTTTGAAAGTCTTAAAGCCGAAAGTCGAAAGTCGATTGACTTTAAGACATTAGCCATTAGACTAAATTATTTATAACTTCTTTGAACTAGTTTAACATTTTCGAATTTCAACTCTTCTTTGTGCAATACCGCATCGCTTGGTTTTCCTTTGTATTCCCATGCTGCAACGTATGCAAAATTTTCGTCGTCACGTTGCGCTTCTCCTTCTGGAGTTTGATATTCTTCACGAAAGTGACCTCCACAAGATTCATTTCTATGCAGGGCATCTTTGGCAAACAACTCTCCTAATTCAAGGAAATCAGCAATACGAAGTGCTTTCGCCAATTCTGGGTTAAAACTATCCGCTGTTCCAGGAATCTTTACCTCTTTATAAAATTCGTCTCTAATTGCGGCAATTTCATTTTGTGCCTCTGTTAAACCTTCGGCATTACGAGCCATTCCTACTTTGTCCCACATGATTTTTCCTAATTTTTTATGGAAATAATCTGCTGGTTTAGTACCACCATTATTCATCAATTCCTCAATCTGTTGTTGAACATTTTTCTCAGCTTGCTCAAACTCAGGAGAATCAGTAGAGATAGCACCCATCTTAATATCTGGGGCTAAATAATCTCCAATAGTATAGGGAAGAACAAAATATCCATCAGCCAAACCTTGCATCAGTGCCGAAGCTCCCAACCTGTTGGCTCCGTGATCTGAAAAGTTAGATTCTCCAATAGAGAAACAACCTGGAATTGTAGTTTGTAAGTTATAATCAACCCAAGTTCCTCCCATCGTGTAATGCACGGCAGGATAAATCATCATTGGAGTTGAATATGGATTCTCATCCACAATTTTCTCATACATTTGGAACAAGTTACCGTACTTATTTGCTACAATTTCTGTTCCTAACTTAATAACCAAAGCTTTATCATTCTCGTCTAAATGCTTTAATCTCGCTTGATCCACTCCGTATCTTTCGATTGCGGCAGCAAAATCAAGATAAACAGCTTCTCCCGTTTTGTTAACACCAAAACCGGCATCACATCTTTCTTTAGCCGCACGAGAAGCAATATCTCTGGGTACCAAATTTCCAAAAGCAGGATATCTTCTTTCTAAATAATAATCTCTGTCTGTTTCTGCAATTTGAGTTGGTTTTAATTTTCCCTCACGAATCGCTTTTGCATCTTCTAATTTTGCAGGAACCCAAATACGGCCATCATTACGCAACGATTCAGACATCAAGGTCAATTTTGCTTGGTGATCTCCGGATACTGGAATACAAGTTGGGTGAATTTGTGTGTAACATGGATTAGCAAAATACGCGCCTCTTTTGTGAATTTTCCAAGCTGCTGTTACGTTACTTCCCATTGCGTTAGTCGACAAGAAAAATACGTTTCCGTATCCTCCGGAAGCAATAACTACAGCATGAGCAGAATGTCTTTCGATTTCTCCTGTAACCAAGTTTCGCGCGATGATTCCCCTTGCTTTACCGTTTACAATTACTAAATCTAGCATCTCGTGACGGTTGTGCATTTTTATTTTTCCACGACCTATTTGGCGATTCATTGCTGAATACGCTCCAAGTAATAATTGTTGACCTGTTTGTCCTTTGGCATAAAAAGTTCGAGAAACTAATGTACCTCCAAAAGAACGGTTATCCAATAATCCACCATATTCACGAGCAAAAGGAACACCTTGAGCCACACACTGGTCAATAATATTAGTGGAAACCTCAGCTAGACGGTGTACGTTTGCTTCACGCGCACGATAATCGCCGCCTTTTACAGTATCATAAAACAAACGGAAAGTTGAATCTCCATCTCCTTGATAATTTTTTGCAGCGTTAATCCCCCCTTGTGCAGCAATAGAGTGCGCACGACGTGGTGAATCTTGAAAACAAAACGCTTTTACATTATATCCTAACTCTGCTAATGTTGCAGCTGCAGAACCTCCAGCTAATCCAGTACCTACTACAATAATATCTAAATTACGTTTGTTAGCAGGGTTTACTAAATTAATATGATCTTTATAATTTGTCCATTTGTCCGAAATTGAACCTCCTGGAATTTTTGAATCTAATGCCATTTATAATTTAATATTAATGATTAAAATGATGAAATAATGCAATGAAAATGAAACCAAAAGGAATTACGATTGCAAAACCGTATCCGAAACCTTTTAACGATTTTGAATACTTATTATTAAATCCAACGGATTGAAAAGAAGAACTGAATCCATGCCATAAGTGCAATGACAATAAAAGGAACGATAAGCAATACAACCCCGTTCGTATTGGACTCTCAAATTTTTCAGCTAATTCATGAAAATATCTAGTTTCATTCAATGGACTAACATCTACGTATTTGTAAACCATTTCGGGAACCCAAAAATCATAAAAATGAACTAATAAAAAAGCCAAAACTACTGATCCAGAAATAATCATATTTCTTGAAGCCCAAGAAGAATTAGCCGCTCCGTTATTCTTAGCATAAGAAATTGGTCTTGCACTGTTATTTTTAAATTCCAAGACAAAACCCATGATAAAGTGAAATATTACCCCTACAATCAATATAGGCTGTATAACAAATTGAACCAATGGATTATTTCCCATAAAGTGGGAAATGGAATTAAAAGTATCGGCACTGAAAACCGATGTCATATTGATAAAAAAATGCTGTGCTAGAAACAACACCAGAAAAAGGCCTGAAAGTGCCATAGCTACTTTTTTTGCTATTGACGATTTCAATAATGCAGATTTTGCCATAAGATTTAAATAATTGATTTTAAAGAATTGTACAAAAATAGAGCAATTAGACAGCAACTACAACCTTTTCGCTGTTATTTATAATGAATTTAAAGTGTTTTACACAAAACACCAAGAAATCCTTAAATATCAAACACAAATCTAGAAATGACCTAAAAATGATTCAACAAAAAAGAAAAAAAACTTAAATAAAAAATGAAAAAGACTGAAAATCAATCTTACTATTGAAGAGCAAAAATAGTATTTAAGCACTCGATATTAATAATTTATACATCAATTTCCAAACCTTTAATTACTCTCGCGCGAAATTAAAATGTTTAAAACATAATAAAAAGCACTTCCCAGACTAAAATTTATTTTACTAAAACAGGACTCTATATTAACTGAATTTTGTCATGTATTGCTGCACGATTAAATCCGTATTCTCGTTTCGCATTTTTTGCTCTAACTGAATTGGTGGAGAAGCCCGTTCCAAACAATTTTTTACCGCACAGGTCTCACAGGTAACCCCCACAATTTGTTTTTTAATGGAGTCGTTTTCCATAAACTTAAATTTTTTCTTCACGGCCGGAGTGATTAAAATCCCTACCGAAATACTGCGGATACAATCTACTTTGAACGGATCCGGTGTTGCGGATGAAAAAACAAGATATTCATTTTTACTGTTTTCATAACTGGAGATTTGTGCATCAAAAAAGTGGTTTTTCTTTTGCTTCAAAGACTCCTCAATTGTGCGTATCGAAACCCATCTTCGGCAGTAATGCTCATTCATTTCATTCGCATGCGGCTCCTGCTGATTGGTGATGTGTAATTCTTTCTTTATCTGATAGGTGTCCGTTCCTTTTTGATGGGACAATCGCAGGAAAAAAAGATTTTTTAACTGAAAATCTTTTGGTAAAATATTGGTCAGCCTTTGGTAGAAAGATTCTGGAGAAACATTAAACCCGCTCATCAAAGCAATCATTTCCTGAGGTTTCGGATCTGTTTTGGACAAAAATAAATTCAGTTCGTCTATCAGTTTCTGCCTCGGAATAAGCAATGCTCCCGCAAAGTATGAAGCATAAAAATTATTCAGAACTTGGTCGAAATTATCAAACTTAATCCAACTGAACGTATACAGCCTATCGGTGATTGCGAGATAATTATACGCAATTTCTTTGGCCAGAATAAATGCTTTTTGAGGTTCGTCAATATCTAATGAAAGTAACAAAGTCTTGCTTTTTGGCACAAAAATCGATCTCAAATCCCCCAATTGTTCTTGTTCCGAAAAAACAAGTTCTTTTATCGTATATCCGTATTCCTCCATTAATATTGCTGTGAGTTCTTCAATCGAAATTTTAGTGTCAATATTTACGTAAAACGCTTTGGAAAACTGCAAAACCTTCAGCTCTAAATCTTCAAAATAATTGGTGTGCGCTTCCTGATACGAACGCAATGAAGCCAAGAAGAAACTCTCTCTGGTTAAATTATAATGTTGCGCAATCTCAATAATCGTACTGATAAACGCATTGACTTTTGCAGGAGCGTTAGCAATAATGTCGATAAGATCATTTTCCTGAATCCCGAAAATATCCAACGGGATCTCTTTCAGAATACCAGATTTTAGGATTTCTCCAATGGGGGCGAGATTATTATCCAGTTTCAAGGAAACCATATTGTCATAGGAAATATCGAGTTTTTCGGCTAACAGAATAATTTTATCCGTTTTAGGATACTTTTTCCCTTTTTCAATTTCGTTCAAGTACGATTTTGAAAGGTCCGTGATTTTTGCCAAACCAAATAAAGACAGTTTTTTATTGGTACGAGCCTGCTTCATTTTAAGTCCAAAAATTAACTTGATATAATCCTTTTCTATATTCATATTTCAAAGATAATGTAAAAAATATTTACGCCAAAAAAAATATTTTTAATTTTTAGCGTACGTTCGCTTGTTTTGTAAAAAACTTTTTGTAGTATTGCAGTGTTGAATAATTAATAATTATCAGCAAAAGTTTAATAGTATCAATTTAAATGTGTTAAAAAATGAATTTTAAAGAAGTATATTCGAAAAATTTGTTAAATTTTTCAGAAGAAACCACCGAGCAGTACCCGGAAATCTTAACTGATGAAGCCATGACTTTTTTGTCTTTACTTCATGAAAATTTCAACAAAAAAAGACTCGACCTTTTAGAAGAACGAAAAAAACAACAGGATTTATTTGATCAGGGGGTCTTACCCACTTTTCCTGCTGAAACAAAAAGCATCCGAGAAAGCAATTGGAAAACAGCGCAAACACCCAAGGATTTATTAGACCGAAGAGTCGAAATAACAGGACCAGTCGACAGAAAAATGGTGATCAATGCCTTGAATTCCGGAGCAAAAACCTTCATGGCTGATTTTGAAGATAGTACTTCGCCTACGTGGAGCAACCTAATGTCAGGACAGCAAAACCTGAAAGACGCGGTGAATAAAACCATCACTCTTGAAGACAAGATAAAAAATAAAAAATACAGTCTGAACGACAAAACTGCCGTTCTGCTTGTCAGACCACGAGGATTGCATTTGCCGGAAAAAAATATTTTGATTGATGGAGAACAAACTTCGGGATCGCTAATTGACTTTGGTTTGTATGCTTTCCATAATTACAAACAACTTATTGAGGATGGAACGGCGCCCTATTTTTACATTCCAAAACTGGAACATTATCTGGAAGCGCGATGGTGGAATGAGGTTTTCGAATTCACGCAGGAATATTTGGGTGTAAATAACGGAACATTCAAAGCTACAGTTTTGATAGAGACCATTACGGCCAGTTTTCAATTGGATGAAATCATTTTTGAACTGAAAGAGCATATTGTAGGCCTTAATTGCGGTCGATGGGATTACATTTTTTCATACATCAAAAAACTAAGAAAAAATCCAGCTTTTCTTGTTCCAAATAGAGATCAGGTGACTATGACTGCCCCATTCATGAGTGCGTATTCCCAATTGGTTATACAAAGATGCCATAAACGAAATATTCACGCAATAGGCGGAATGGCGGCACAAATTCCGATAAAAAACAACGAAGAAGCCAATAAAATTGCTTTCGATAAAGTAATTGCGGACAAAGAACGGGAAGTAAAAAATGGTCATGACGGCACTTGGGTTGCACATCCAGATTTGGTTCCGCTTGCCATGACGGTATTCGACAAATACATGCCAAACCAAAACCAAATTCAGGTAAAAAGAGAAGACGTATACGTTACCGAAAGTGATTTACTGGAAACGCCAAAAGGAACCATTACCGAGCAAGGTGTTCGAAAAAACATCAGTATTTCGGTTTTATATATTGCTTCATGGCTCAACGGACAAGGCGCCGCGGCCTTGCACAATTTAATGGAAGATGCCGCTACTGCTGAGATTTCAAGATCACAATTGTGGCAATGGCTGCAAAACAAAGTGGTTTTAGATAATCAAAAAGTCCTGACTGAAAAATACTATCACCGACTGGCTATGGAAGAATTTGAAAAAATAAGAAAGCTCGTTGGAGATGAGAATCACGAAAAACAAAAATACAGATTGGCAGAACAATTATTAGATATTCTGGTCGTGAACGACAATTTTATCGAGTTTTTGACTATTCCAGGATACAAATACATTTAAAATTTCAATAAAATCAATTTCAATAAAAAATTATTAAACACCATTAAACCTTTATAAACACTATGAAAACTACAGAAACAAGAATTCAAGAATTAGTTACCGACTGGATTACAAACCCAAGATGGAATGGCATTGAGCGACCATATACTGCTGAAGAAGTGGTGAAATTGCAAGGTTCGTATCAAATAGAACATAGCGTAGCCAGAATTGGAGCGAATACTTTATGGAATAAACTAAATGCTCAGGATTTTGTAGCCGGACTTGGCGCGCTTACCGGAAACCAAGCCATTCAAGAAGTAGAAGCAGGATTAGACGCCATTTATTTGAGCGGATGGCAAGTTGCTGCTGATGCAAACGTAGCCGGCGAAATGTATCCTGACCAATCTTTATATCCTGCTAACAGTGTTCCATTGGTTGTAAAACGTATCAATAACGCTTTATTGAGAGCAGATCAAATACAAGTGGTTAACGGGACTGCAGACAAAAAAGAATATTTAGTTCCTATTGTGGCTGACGCCGAAGCCGGTTTTGGTGGAAACCTAAATGCTTTTGAATTAATGAAAGCGATGATTGAAGCGGGAGCAGCCGGAGTTCACTTTGAAGATCAATTGAGTTCTGCTAAAAAATGCGGTCACTTGGGTGGAAAAGTATTGGTTCCTACGCAAGAAGCCATCAACAAATTGATTGCGGCTCGTTTAGCAGCTGACGTAATGGGAACGCCAACAATTGTTGTGGCACGTACCGATGCGGATGCAGCAAACTTATTGACTAGCGATATTGACCCAAGAGATGCTAAATTCATCACAGGCGAAAAAACAGGAGAAGGCTTTTTCTATGTAAATTGTGGTGTGGAGCAAGGAATTGACAGAGGATTGAGCTATGCGCCTTACGCTGATTTAATTTGGATGGAAACTAGCAATCCGGATCTGGATTACGCTAGAAAATTTGCTGAAGGAATTCACGCAAAATTCCCAGGAAAAATGTTGGCTTACAATTGTTCGCCTTCTTTTAACTGGGCTGCTAAATTATCCGTGGCTGAAATGGAAACTTTCAGAGAAGATCTTGCGGCAATGGGATACAAATTCCAATTCATCACTTTAGCTGGATTCCATGCACTAAATACCAGCATGTTCGAATTGTCTAAAGCCTATAAAGAAAGAGGAATGGCAGGATATTCTGAATTGCAGGAAAGAGAGTTTGCTTTGCAAAAACACGGTTTCAAAGCGGTAAAACACCAAGGTTTCGTAGGAACATCTTATTTTGATGCGGTACAAAATACTGTGACAATCGGGAAATCTTCTACAACCGCAATGAAAGATTCTACAGAAGCGGCACAGTTTTAAACAGAACAACAACTATAAAAAAACACGATTTCAGATGAAATCGTGTTTTTTGTTTTTAAAATAAAAGGACTGTTTATTTTGATTCGATAATTTCCAGATCAGTAACCACTTTCTCTTTTCCTTTTTGAATGCTTATTTTATTCACTGAAACCGGAAGGTAATAGTTGCCGTTTTTAGCTGGTTCCATTTTTAATTTTTTGTCTTTATTTTTCCAATTATCAGCAATTGCTTTGGTTATGGAAAGATCATATACGTGTTTGTTCAATCCTTTTACAGCTTTTACTTTCTGAGAATAAATTACTTCTTTCAAGCTGTTTTCAATTTGTAAAAGTACTTCTGCATCTCCATTCGAATAAAACCAAATCTCCGCTTTTGGCTCTGAAGCCTTAGCCCAAGAACTCCAGCTGTTTCCCCATTCTTTTGTTTTTTTTATCTTTTTAAGTTCGAAAACATGAAGATTTTCCGCTACAACTTTATCATTCAGTTGTTGCACTTGATCCAAATTGACTTTATAAATTGAACGACCGTGAGTTCCTACCACTAAATCTTTTGCTTTCTTTTGAATCACTAAATCGTGAACGGCCACGTTTGGAATTCCATTAGAAAAATCATCCCAAGATGTTCCTTTATTTAATGAAACATACAAACCGTTATCCGTTCCCACATATATAACATTCTCGTTTACATTATCCTCCACAATTGCATTCACAGGACTTGCAGGTAAATTATTGGCGATATTTTTCCACGTTTGACCAAAATCATCTGACATATAAACATAACTGGTAAAATCATCATTTCGATACCCGTTCAAAGTCGCATACACTCTTTCTTTCTTATGTGCCGAAGCCACGACTCTTGAAACCCATTTGTTTTGCGGTAAATTTCCCGAAATTTTGTTCCAAGTTGCACCGCCGTCTTTCGAAACATGAATCAATCCATCATCACTTCCTGTGTATAGTAACCCAAACTGCAAGGTACTTTCACTGATAACAGCAATTGTTCCAAAAGCAACATTTCCTTCTTTTGCTCCTTGCGTTAAATCCGGCGAAATAGCCGTCCAAGTTTCCCCTTGATTCATCGAACGATGCAAGAAATTAGATCCCATGTATAAAATATCCTGGTTGTGTGAAGACAATAAAATAGGCGTTTGCCAATTGAATCGAAAGGGCTTTTCGTCCTTTTTTGGCTTTGGCGAAATATACTCCCGCTTGTTAGTGGCGCGATCAATTCTGTAATAATTTCCAAATTGAAACCCTGTAAAAACAATATTGGGATTCCTTTTGTCAATTTGAGTCTGCATTCCATCTCCACCCATCAAATTTTCGTAAGGATATTTTCCGGTTTGGTACCATTCTGAGGAATATTTATAATCACTTGGACCAACCCAAACCCCATTATCCTGCATCCCACCATAAATATTATACGGTTCTTGCTCATCTACATTTACTGAATAAAACTGACTTACTGAATGCGAATTACTTTTTACCCAGTGCGCTCCATCATCATACGAAATATTTAGACCGCCATCATTTCCATTGATTAAATGCCCAGATTTATTTGGGTTCACCCAAACAACATGATGATCCGCATGAACATTCTCTTCGCTTATGGAGGTGAATGTTTTTCCGCCATCATTTGATTTTATAATGGGCACACCCGATAAATAAATTTTATTGACATCGTTAGGATCAACTGAAATAACACTGAAATAATACCCGTATGAATAAAAGAAATCATCGATAAAATCTTGATGGGTCTTCGTCCAATTTTTTCCTCCGTTACTTGATTTGTAAACTTCGGCTCCAATAACTTCTGTCTCGGCTAAACTATTAATCGCATCCAAAACTACTTTGGCAGCTTCGTTAGGTTGCAAATAGCCGTTTTGAACCCAGTGTTTGATATTTTCGGCTCTGTATTTTTCTGTCAATCCGTAATTCTTTAAAATAGAATTCAGACTTTTATTGGGTAATTTTAAGAATTCGTCTCCCGGAACAGAAAATGCAATTGGTAACGAATTACTTTTTTTGGATTGTAACGGTCTTTTAAATTGGTTGTCCAAAATGGCATACACATTTTCATCGTCATATACCGCTAAACCAATCCTTCCAACGCCTTCTCCAACCGGAAATCCGCTTTCAGCATTCGTGAAAAGTTTCCATGTCAATCCCGCATCTTCACTTTTATAAATTCCCGAAGTAGCACCGCTTCCTATAAAATCCCATGCTTTTCTGTCTTTACTCCAAGAAGCCGCATATTGAACCTTGAAATTTTTTGGTGAAACAGCCACATCTATTATCCCCGTTTCATCATTGATATAAAGTGTTTTACTCCACGTTTTTCCACCATTTGTCGTTTTGTAAATTCCTCTTTCTTCATTTTTTGAGTACAAATGACCCACGGCACCCACAACAACTTCATCTGGATTTGATGGATTTATCAAAATTCTGCTGATGTGATGGCTGTCGTGCAATCCCATATTTTGCCAAGTCTTTCCTTTGTCTTCGGATTTTAAAATTCCAATTCCGGCGTAAGACGATCGCGACGAATTGACTTCGCCAGTTCCTACCCAAATCGTGCCTTGTTTCCAGTCTATCGCAATATCACCCACATTTTGTGTAGGCGCCGCATCCATAATAGGCGAAAAACTCATTCCGTTATTATTCGTGTACCAAAGTCCGCCTGAGGCATAGCCCACATAAAACTCGGTTGGATTTTCGGGGTTTACATCTACATCTACCACTCTTCCGCTCATCACCGTTGGACCCACATTTTCGAAAGCAACATTTTGAAAAAGCGATTGTTTCTCCATTATTTTTTTGGCTTCCAATGCTTGCTGAATCGCTTCGGCAGAAACTTGTCCCCAAGAGATACTTTGTACAATAAGAGCCGAAAAAAGCACTATTTTTTTCATGTAAATTAATTTGAGTTGGAAAATTAATCATAAAAATAGTTATCTGAAAATTTTATTGAGTAATTAACATCCGTTTCTCTCAAAGTTAGTATTTTTGATTATTCAAGATATTAAACGATGTGTAATGAAATGAGTAGACCCAGAAATGGTATCAGAACCAATACTAGCGCTCTGCTAATTACGCTTATTCAATAAAAAACAATAAAAATCAACACATGAAATACCATCAAATTGACAGCGATTTATTTATAAAAAACAGAGCTAAGTTCATGGCTCAGATGAAGCCAAAAAGCGTTGCTATTTTTAATTCTAATGATATTTATCCCGTTTCGGCAGATAGTACGTTGCCTTTTGCACAACACCGCGACATCTTTTATCTGAGCGGAGTAGATCAGGAAGAAAGTATTTTATTGCTTTTCCCGGATGCGCCTTACGAGCACCAAAGAGAAATGGTATTCTTGAAAGAAACCAGTGAGCACATTGCCATTTGGGAAGGGGAAAAACTGACTAAAGAGCGTGCTTTTGAAGTAACAGGAATCAGAACTGTGTATTGGTTGCAGGAATTTGAAAAAGTCTTATTTGAGATGATGACGCACGCTGACACGATTTACATCAATACCAACGAGCATTACCGCGCTACTGTAGAAACCGAAACTCGCGAAGCCCGTTTTGTAAAATGGTGGAAAGACAAATATCCAGCACATGCAGTTGCCAAAAGCAATCCGATATTACAACGCCTACGTTCTGTAAAAGAAACCGAAGAATTGGATTTAATCCAAAAAGCCTGTACTATTACGGAACTCGGTTTTAGAAGAATATTACCTTTCGTGAAACCAAATGTTACCGAATACGAAATTGAAGCCGAGCTAATTCACGAATTCATTCGCAACCGTTCAAGAGGTTTTGCCTACACGCCAATTATTGCTTCCGGAAATAATGCTAATGTATTGCATTACATAGAGAACAATCAACAATGCAAACCCGGTGATTTGATTTTACTGGATGTTGCGGCTGAATATGCGAATTATTCCAGTGACATGACGCGTACCATTCCGGTTTCAGGAACGTATACCAAAAGACAAAAAGAAGTGTATAATGCCGTTTTACGCGTAAAAAATGAAGCGACTAAAATGCTGACAACAGGTACACTTTGGAAACAATATCATATCGAAGTGGGGAAATTAATGACTTCAGAATTGCTAGGTTTGGGTCTTATTGACACAGCCGATGTGCAAAACGAAAAACCGGAATGGCCCGCTTACAAAAAATATTTCATGCACGGAACATCACACCACATGGGATTGGACACGCACGATTATGGAATCCTCACCGAACCCATGCAAGCGAATATGGTTTTTACCGTAGAGCCTGGAATCTACATTCCTGCCGAAGGTTTCGGAATCCGTCTGGAGGATAACATTATCGTTCAGGAAAGCGGCGAACCATTCAACATGATGCGTAACATCCCAATTGAAGTAGACGAAATTGAAGAATTAATGAACAGTTAATTCCTTAAAAACGTATAAGGAAATCGGTTTACAGCAATGTGAACCGATTTTTTTTGGGCGCTACCCAGCCTCCGTAAACTCCGGCTGCGTCGGGCTATTCGCTGCAAATGAAATTCACTGAACTCCTATAAAAATAAATGTACGATGAAGTAATCCCTTGCGCACTTCAACGAGAAAATCTACAATTCCAAAACATCAATTCCAAAATCCATGGTAAAGCTGTAACTTTTTAATCATCTTACCGACCTATTCAAAAACAAAAAATATTTTAAACCATTAAGTAATTAAGAAAAATTAAGCTCTGTTTCTAAATGAAACTTAATTTCTTAATGGTAAAATCTTTTAAACAAAAACTTAAAGTACAGAAATCATGCAAGCACACGAAATAGACTACCACATTTACGGCGAGGAAATGCAATATGTGGAAATAGAATTAGACCCACAGGAAATTGTAATTGCCGAAGCCGGAAGTTTTATGATGATGGACAATAATATCCAAATGGAAACTATTTTTGGAGACGGTTCCGGACAAGAAAACGGATTGTTCGATAAACTTTTAAGTGCCGGAAAAAGAGTATTGACCGGCGAAAGTCTTTTTATGACCGCGTTCATCAATCAAAATACTATCAAAAGCAAAGTTTCCTTTGCCTCACCGTATCCCGGAAAAATAATCCCAATTGACTTAACGCAATTTAACGGCAAATTCATTTGCCAGAAAGATGCCTTTCTCTGCGCCGCTAAAGGTGTTTCAGTGGGAATTGAATTCTCTAAAAAACTGGGTCGCGGATTGTTTGGTGGCGAAGGTTTTATCATGCAAAAATTAGAAGGTGACGGTTTGGCGTTTGTGCATACCGGCGGAACATTAGCCAAAAAAGAATTAGCAACAGGCGAAATCCTAAAAGTCGATACTGGTTGCATCGTAGGTTTTACCAAAGATGTGGATTACGATATTGAGTTTATTGGCGGGATCAAGAATTCTATTTTTGGTGGTGAAGGTTTATTTTACGCCACGCTTCGTGGTCCGGGAACAGTTTACGTGCAATCGTTGCCTTTCAGTCGACTCGCCGACAGAATCATCGCATCTGCTCCTAGAGCTGGCGGAAACAGTCGCGACGAAGGTAGTTTATTGGGCGGTTTAGGCAGTTTACTCAATGGTGATAAACGATTTTAGTTTACAAAGTATTCTGTCCAATTGTCATCCCGACAAAGGAGGGGGTCTCATTATAAAAGTCAAGAATGTGATTTCTCCTTCGTCGAGATGACAAAACAAAAACACTTTTTGTTTACTAATTCTGCTCAAATATTTTTTTTAATTTTTATTGGCATTTTTTAGTCTAATCCATACAAGAATTCTAAAAAATAATATGACGCATCTGTTTAAAAAAAATTAAAGTCCTAATTTTGCAGTCGTTCGAAACAAACCCAAAAAAGGGAAACAAATTATCTTTAAAAACACCATCATCTCCTATTGCGATATCAGGAAAGGAACCGCTATTATTTTGCCTCATGGTTTTCTAGAGAACAAAACGATGTGGGGTTTTACACTCCGAAACGGAATGCTTGAATTACATACAAAGAATGAAATGTTCAAAAACTTCTGAGATTGATCTTGGATTGGTAATGTGCTTTGGGGAAAATCCAGAATTGAAACGTATTATACATACAAACAATAAAAAACATAACAAATAAAATTAGAGATAATCTGTAAAATCAGAATTGTCCGCAGGCTAAATTTATGAAACTATTCATCACAGGAATTGGTACTGATGTAGGTAAAACCATCGCGTCAGCCATTGTAACAGAAGCTTTAGAAGCTGATTATTGGAAACCCATTCAAGCGGGGGATTTAGACAACTCAGATAGTCATAAGATTAAATCGTTTTTGTCCAATAAAAAGACGGTAATTCATCCCAACGGTTATGCCTTAAAAACGCCTGCAAGTCCTCATTTTGCTGCAGAACGAGATGGAGTTGTTATTGATTTAAAGAAAATTAGTGAACCTCAAACACAAAACCACTTGGTTATTGAAGGTGCAGGCGGTGTTTTTGTGCCGTTAAACGCTAAGGATTGTGTTGTAGATTTGATTCAGCCCGATTACAAAGTGATTGTGGTTTCCCGACATTATCTGGGAAGTATCAATCATACGTTATTGACCATTGAAGCTTTGCAAAACCGAAAAATTAAAATCGCCGGAATTATTTTTTCGGGCGATGAAAATAAGGCTACTGAAGAAATAATTCTGAGTAAAACGGTTGTAAAGTGCATTGGACGAATAGCGCAAGAACCGTATTTTGATCAAAATGTAATTCAGGAATATGCAGCTTTATTTCGGGAGCAGCTATTGAGTTTATAAAATCTTTGGGAAACTCTGTGCTTTCTCTGTGTATCTTTGTGAAATATATTATTTAAAATGACTTTAACAGAAAGAGACCGCCAATATCTATGGCATCCGTATACCCAACACAAAACGGCAGCGTTACCAATTGCGATCAAAAAGGGGAAAGGCGCTTTGCTTTGGGACGAAAACAACAAAGAATATATTGATGCGATTGCCTCGTGGTGGGTCAATCCGTACGGACATTCCAATACATTTATCGCCGATGCGATTTACAAACAACTCACCACATTAGAGCACGTATTATTTGGCGGATTCACTCACGAACCAGCTATTTTGGTAGCAGAGAAGCTAATGGAAATTTTACCTAAAAATCAACAAAAAATATTCTTTTCCGATAATGG
The DNA here is from genome assembly GCF_003968735.1 of Flavobacterium sp. RSP49. Lineage (NCBI taxonomy): Bacteria > Pseudomonadati > Bacteroidota > Flavobacteriia > Flavobacteriales > Flavobacteriaceae > Flavobacterium > Flavobacterium sp. RSP49. The sequence goes on from NZ_RYDN01000003.1 coordinate 115,046, forward strand.
TTCTACAGCTGTTGAAATTGCGATTAAAGTTGCCCTACAATATTTTTTCAATAAAGGAGAAAAGAGAACGGTGATAATTGCTTTTGAAAATGCGTTTCACGGAGACACTTTTGGTGCTATGGCCGCAAGTGGAATATCGTTTTTTGTGGAAGCATTTAAGGATTCTTTGATTGAAGTGATTCGGATTCCGGTTCCTGTTAAAGGGCAGGAAGAGCAAAGTTATAACGCTTTACGTCATGTAATAAAAAACAATAATTGTGCGGGTTTTATTTTTGAGCCATTGGTTCAGGGAGCTGCAGGAATGGTGATGTACGAACCGGAATCGTTAGATAAATTAATGCGAATTTGTCAGCAGAATAATGTACTGACTATTGCAGATGAAGTGATGACCGGCTTTGGGAAAACGGGAAAAACGTTTGCAACGGATTATTTGATTGAAAAACCAGATATGATGTGTTTGTCTAAAGCGTTGACCGGAGGAACAATTCCGATGGCGATTACGACTTTTACACAGGATTTATTTGATGCTTTTTATGATGATGATATTAATAAAGCGTTGTTTCATGGGCATACATTTACAGCAAATCCAACAGGTTGTGCAGCGGCTTTGGCCAGTTTGGAATTGCTGCAAACGAATGAAATGCAGGCGAATTTAATTCGGGTCAATCAAAGGCATCTGAACTTTCAGGAGCGCATCAAAAATCATCCAAAAGTTACTGCAACCCGAGTGCTGGGCGTTATTTTTGCTTTAGAAATAAAAACCGAAAGTGCTGCCAGTTATTACGGGAGTTTACGGAACAAACTCTATGATTTTTTTATCGAAAACGGAGTGATTCTGCGTCCTGTTGGTAATATCGTTTACATCTTACCGCCTTATGTTATTACCGATGAGCAATTACAAAAAGTGTATGAAGTGGTCGAAAAAGCGTTAGAAATAGTCTAGTTTTTTGGCTGCAGATTAGAAAAATCCGTTTTGATCGGTTTAGATCCGTGTGCTATTTTCTGGCCACAGATTAAACGGATTTTCACTGATTAAAAAAAATCCGTTTTTTATCGGTTCAGATCCGCGTCATTGGTGTGCTATTTTTCCGCAGATTGAACGCAGAATGTAAATAACTTTGCGACCTTTGCGAAAAATAAAATAACTTGTCAACAACAATCTCCATAACTGCCATAGCTTCCCTTTCTCCATTAGGAAATGCACCTGAGGAAATTTGGAAAAAATATCTCGATAAAAATCATTGTTTTTCCGAACATTTTTTAGACCAAAAAAACACATTTGTAGCCAAAATTGATGCTGATTCTACTGAAATAATTCGCAAGTTGAAACAGTCAGATAACAAATATAAATCCTTGGACCAATCGGTTTTGTATGCTATGGCGGCTTCGCGGCAAGCGATGCAAAATGCAGGCTGGAATATAAATGACGTTTTTGGAATCAATATTGGTTCATCTCGCGGTGCCACGGATTTATTCGAAAAGCACCATCAGGAGTATTTAAAAACAGGAAAAGCACAAACATTGGCTTCTCCAACGACCACTTTGGGTAATATTTCCTCTTGGGTGGCACATGATTTGCAAAGTTCTGGCCCTGAAATTTCACATTCTATTACGTGTTCTACTGCGTTGCATGCCGTGTTAAACGGAGTGGCGTGGCTAAAAGCGGGAATGGCAGATAAGTTTTTAGTCGGTGGAACTGAAGCGCCTTTAACTGATTTTACGATTGCTCAAATGCGCGCCTTGAAAATTTATTCGAGCCGCGCAGAAGAATATCCCAATCTTGCTCTTGATTTAGAAAAAAAGCAAAATACTATGATTCTGGGTGAAGGTGCTGGGGTGTGTTGTCTCGAAATTGGGAAAAAAGAAAACGCCTTGGCCTACATCGAAGGAATTGGATACGCTACAGAAATTCTGGAACATAGTATTTCTATTTCGGCAGAAGCGACCTGTTTCCAGAAATCTATGAAAATGGCACTTCAAAATACTGATTTGTCCAAAGTGGATGTGATTGTCATGCATGCTCCGGGAACTGTAAAAGGGGATTTGACCGAATATAAAGCGATACAGAAAGTTTTTGGTGAAAGCCTGCCTTTGCTCACTACCAATAAATGGAAAATTGGTCACACCTTTGGTGCATCAGGGATTTTGAGTATGGAATTCGCTATTTTGATGCTGCAACACAATCGTTTTATCGGAGTCCCTTTTGCAAAAGCGCAAGCACAAACAAAACCGATTAGGAAAGTATTGATTAATGCCGTTGGTTTTGGAGGAAACGCGGTAAGTGTTCTTTTGAGTGTATAAGGATGCCATTTATAAGAGGTGTTCTTTTTAAAAAAGTAGCTACGAATTACTCTAATTTCACAAATTTTGGTAATCAGTGTTAATTGGTACGATCTGTTTATAAAGGTCAAGGTTTAATGGCACGCAGATACCGCAGATTTAAGCGGATTTTTATTTTTGTGTGGAATACCATTTGAATGAAATCAAATAATTCCATTGTCGGTTTTGGTTTTTTTTCAATGTGACTTAGAACTGAATCTTGGGCTAAAATGAATTGTTTTGGAGTAGCTTTTTCTTTTGCAAACAAAAAAAATCAGCGTTAATCGGTTTTATCCGTGTCATCCGTGTTCCAACTTTCCAGTTCTTTTGCTTTTTCGTAAACCAAATTACTTTCGTAGCCTTTTCGTAATAAATAATCACAAAATTTTTTTCGTTTTTTCAACCGGCTTGTTTCCCGGATGGCTTCCCATTGTTTTTGGGAAATGCCGTCAAAGGTTGCGGTATATTCCTCATGCGTAATTTCTTTGAGTGCCAGATTAATATTGTATTGTGTGATTTTTCGGAATTTTAATTCATTGATAATTCTGATTTTGCCCCAAAACTTGATGCGGTGTTTTCCTCTGGCGAAACTGCAGGCAAAACGACTTTCATTCAGGAAATTGCTACTGATCAGATGTACTACAATCGTATCGATTTCATCAGAGTCCATTTTCATGCTCCACAGTTTTTGTATTACTTCTTCGTGACAGCGTTCCTGATAAGCACAGTAGTGTTCAATTTTAGGAATGGCTGTTTTTAGGGTATATATGGGATTCATTTTTTTTGCTTTTGTACTTGTTCTTTATGGTTTAAATAGGTTCAAGAATCCTTATTGAGAATTTCAAAAATAAGATATTAAATTTAAAGTGTCGCAGGACGGGAAACAGGAATTTATTTTTTGTTGTTTTAGCTAGGAAAAACGTGTTTGATCTTAGGAAATTCAGTTTTTTTAAGAGTGACGGATAAATAGAGCGTTTTTAGTCTCGGATGCTATTAATATAGGAAGATGCAGTTGTTGAAATATTTATTTGGACAGCGAAACAAGGACATGCAAGATTTTAATTTATTTTCTAATTTGTAGGACCAACTTTTGTGCGATTTTAGATTTTCATAAAGGAGCAAATTATATTCAATAATGGCAGGGTCTAATGTTATAAATAAATAGTCAAACCTGATCTTTGAACGGATATTGTAATTTCAAAGAAAATAGGAAGTGGAGCTGATAATATTAATTTATCGTAATAATTCTATAAGGGATGCTAAACTAAAGATATATGATGATTTTGATACAGCGATTAGCTACAAAGTTAGATTGGGTATTTGGTTGCATAATGGTGCAAAGAATAATAAATTTAAAAAAGTTAATATTTCAGCACAATGACAAAAAGATAAGTTGACGAAACAGTAAATTTTTATAAGTTCCAAACTACTACTTTTAAACATAACAATAAAATTGTTTTAGTGAAAGTACCTTTAGATAATGGAAAGGTAATTGTTGAAAAAGCCATGTATTAGAGGCTGCGGATCGATTTTACAACCTATTTTAAGTGTCATTCTGTTTGTTGAGAATAGGTTTTTTTAGTTTAAATATCACTAAATGTGGGTATTGTGATTGCAAAAGATTGTATTTACTTTTATAAAGTTATCGCTGGTATTTCTTTATCAAATGAGTTTCAATAAAAAAAGCAACAATTTAAAATAACCCATATGGCACTTAATCTTTTAGTACAGTCATGAATTTTCGTGCGATTTTCACAAATGTTAGTAACTCAATTTTAGCGATTAAAATACGACACTTCACTGTTTTTTTCTTCTTCCTTTTTATCAATGTAGCTTTTTCGCAACAAGGAAAGTCGGATGTTGCATTCAATACGTATGATGACGGTTTGCAAGGCGACGGTTTTGATGGAACTGTCAGAACAGTTGCTTTGCAAACGGATGGGAAACTAGTTGTTGGAGGTGATTTTTCAACTTTTAATGGGGCTGTAACGCCATATTTGTGTAGATTGATGCCAGACGGTTCCAAAGATCCTTCGTTTAATTTAGGTTCCGGAGTCAATGCTGATGTGTATTGTTCATTAATACAACCGGATGGGAAGATTATTTTAGGAGGTTCCTTTACAACCTTTAACGGTGTAAATGTTGGAAAGCTGATCCGTTTAAATGCTGATGGAACTAGAGACGTCACGTTCAGTTCTTCACCGGGAACTGCAACTAACATTATTTATTCATGTGCTTTACAACAAGATGGCAATGTTGTTATTGGGGGAAGCTTCACGAGATACAACGGAGTTGCGGCACCTAGGGTGGCCCGTATTTTATCTAATGGAAATATTGACACAGGCTTTGTAATAGGTAGTGGTGCTGCCTCCCTTGTTGAAGAAATCAAAATTCAAGCTGATGGTAAAATAATTTTGGGCGGATCTTTTACTTCCTTTAATGGGACTGCTTGCGGAAGAATAATTCGATTGGAAAGCAATGGAACTGTTGACGCTACTTTTGTTCAAGGTGCCGGTTTTGATAATGATGTGTCAGCACTCGCGACACAACCGGACGGGAAAATTATAGTAGGTGGTGTGTTTTTAAATTTCAATGGTGTTAAAGCCAGTAGAATAATTCGGTTAAATAGCGATGGCTCACTTGATGCTAATTTTAGCACAGGCTTAGGATTTAGTGGTGGTGCTGTAGAGGTTGTGAAATTAAATCCGGCTGGAGGTGTTTTGGTTGGAGGATCTTTTACGGGGACTTATAATGGAGCCGCTGTTAATAGATTAGTTTTACTGGAAGCAAATGGAGTTATTAGTACTGCCTTTGATATTGGTGCAGGCCCGTTTTCGGCATCCGTTCTTGATTTAGCTACTGCATCTGAGGGATCTTGGTACGTTAGTGGATCGTTTTCTGTTTTCGATTCCCAGAATCAAGGACGTTTGGCGCGAATTGATGCTTTTGGCGCTTTAGACATTGGATATCTCACTGCTGGAGTTGGTTTTGATAATTCTGTTTTAAAAGTGATCGCATTATCGGATAACAAAACGATGGCTTTTGGAAATTTCACCAAATTCAACGGAACGATGTGCAACCGAATTACAAGGTTATCAGAAGACGGAGCAATTGATGTGTCTTTTAATAATTCTGGTGCTGGAGCCAATAATTCTATAAAAACCGCTATTGTACAACCGGATGGCAAAGTTGTTATTGCAGGTGTTTTTACAACTTACAACGGTGCTGCACGGAACAGAATTGTGCGGATTCTGGCAAATGGTGACATTGATGCGACTTTCTCCATCGGAACCGGGTTTAACAATCAGGTGTATGCTTTGGCGGTACAGCCAGATGGAAAAATAATTGTAGGTGGAAATTTTACAAGTTACAATGGGGACTTGAAGAATAGAATTGTTCGATTATTACCCGATGGAACTTTAGACTCCAGTTTTAATACCAGTTCTGGAGCGGATGCTATCGTAGAAAATATAGTGTTGCAACCCGATGGAAAAATTGTTTTAGGCGGTCAGTTTTCTTTTTTTAATGGGATTTCGTATAATAGGATGGTTCGCCTGAATGCGGATGGAAGCATAGATTCTGGATTTTCTATAGGAACTGGTTTTGACAAAAATGTGTATGCAATAGCACTACAATCAGATAGTAAACTGATTGTTGGGGGCGTATTTACAACTTATAAAGGCGTTTCCGCAAAAAGAGTGTTGCGATTGAACATTGACGGGAGTTTAGATACCACTTTTGCAATGGGATTGGGCTTTAGTAATGGAGAAATTAGGGTAGTTTTAGTCCAGCCCGATGATCGCTTATTAATTGGCGGAACGTTCTCCGGGACATACAACGGGACAGCTGTAAGGCGAATGGTTCGTTTGCTTGCAACTGGAGTTGTTGATACGACATTTTTGGTAAATTTAAATAATACATTGTTCAGTATTTGTTTTACTCCAAATAATAAAGTGCTTATTGGCGGAAATTTCAATTCGGTTTCAGGGGTATCAAAACATCGTATAGCCCGAATTAAACTCTGTTCCAATAGCTCCGTTTGGAATGGGAGTTCCTGGAGTAATGGAACGCCTTCTGCTGAAAAAACATTGCTTTTTCAGGGAAATTACCCCTCATTTACAACAGTTAACTCCTGTTCTTGCTTCATTAGTGCGGGGAACACGGTTACAATTATGGCTGGAAATACGTTAGGATTGGTTTTCGATTATGCGGGTTCAGGCACATTAATTTTAGAAAACAATGCGGCATTGTATCAATCCGAAGAACAGGTCAGTAATTCCGGAGTGATCCAATTAAAAAGAAAAACAACGCCTATTCTCCTCACAGATTATACCTTTTGGTCTTCGCCTGTTTTAAATCAAAGACTGATTGATGTTTCGCCTGATACGTCTTGGGATAAGTTTTATTCCTTTGATGCTTCAAGGTATTCATGGGCTAATGAGATTTCAACAAACGTGATGTCAGTTGGTAAAGGATATATTATTCGTGGTCCGGAAACTTTTTCAGAGACAAGTGCAGCTAATTATGAAGCTATTTTTACGGGAGTTCCCAATAATGGGTCGGTACCAATTGCGACCACAGGTACGTCAAATTTGATCGGCAATCCATATCCCTCAGCAATTAACGCAGATTTGTTTATAAATGAGAATAAAAAAATTATAGACGGAACTATTTATCTCTGGACACACAATACGGCTATTAATAAGAATGTATATACTTCAGATGATTACGCTGTGTATAATTTATTGGGAGGTGTAGGTACGAGTGCTGCAACTAATTCAGGCGTTAATAACACTAAGCCAGACGGGAAAATAGCTTCAGGACAATCTTTTTTTGTGACGAGTATCAATGGTGGCGGAACAGTGATTTTTAATAACAGTATGCGTGTTATTGGTCAGAATGCTAATTTTTTTAAATCAAGTGCCACTAATAAATCAAAAGATGAGGCTATAGAAAAACACCGAATTTGGTTGAATTTGAGTAATAATGAAGGTGTTTTCAAACAAATCTTAATAGGATATGCAACGGGAGCGACAAATGATTTTGACCGTTCTTTTGACGGCGAGAGTTTAGATGAAAATAAATATTTAGACTTTTATAGTAGGAGTCAAGACAAGAATTTAGTAATTCAAGGGCGTGCGTTGCCGTTTGAAGAGACGGATGAAATAAAATTAGGTTTCAAAAGTACAGTAGCAGGAACTTTTATCATTAAAATAGATCAGACAGACGGGGTGTTAGTCGAGAAAAATGTTTTTATTGAGGATAAATTAAACAATAATCTTGTTGCTATAAAAAACGAAGGTTATGCTTTCACTACTGCTGTGGGAATATTTGACGATCGTTTTGTTTTGCGATATACAAACAAAACCCTGATTTCAGATGAATTTGTAAAAGAAGATGAATCTGTTTTTGTTTCGAGTAAAAACAAAGAATTGCAAATAAAATCAACCAAAGAATTCATAGAGCAGGTTGTTGTATACAATTTAGCAGGAAGTACAATTTATCAAAAAAACGAGATTTACAACCGTGATTTCTCAGTGCTGAATTTGCTTGTTGGCCATCAAGTTGTGTTGGTAAAAATAGTTTTGCAGCATGGAAGGGTTGTTACTAAGAAAATAGTGTACTAAAAGCGAAGCCAAAAAAACCATCCTGCAAGAGCAAGATGGTTTTGAGTATTTATTCAAAATAAAGTTTATTTACCTTTGCCGGATGCTTCAAGGTTCTTCTCGATTATATGACCAGGTCGTGACCATTTTGGTTTTTCACCCAAGGGTGCAAATTGAGAATCTGCAGCTTCAACGGTTTGAGGCTGAGAAACTTTTGTAAAGGGTTTTTGTGGATTTAAACCTAACATTTCAAACATTTTCATGTCTTCGTTTACGTCAGGATTTGGAGTGGTCAATAACTTATCGCCAGCAAAAATGGAATTGGCACCAGCAAAAAAGCACATGGCTTGACCTTCACGACTCATGTTCATTCTTCCCGCAGAAAGTCGGACTTGGGTTTCTGGCATGATGATTCGGGTTGTGGCTACCATTCGGATCATTTCCCATATTTCAACTGGTTTTTCTTCTTCCATTGGCGTTCCTTCCACAGCAACCAAGGCGTTTATAGGCACTGACTCCGGTTGTGGGTTTAAGGTAGAAAGTGCGACAAGCATTCCAGCTCGGTCTTCAATACTTTCTCCCATTCCAATTATTCCGCCGCTACAAACAGTGACATTTGTTTTACGAACATTCTCAATAGTTTGCAAACGGTCTTCAAATCCACGGGTCGAGATTACTTCTTTATAATATTCTTCAGAGGTGTCTAAATTATGGTTGTAGGCATATAAACCAGCTTCTGCCAGTCGATGTGCTTGGTTTTCAGTGATCATTCCAAGGGTACAACACACTTCCATATCCAGTTTGTTTATGGTACGGACCATTTCCAGTACCTGGTCAAATTCAGGACCATCTTTTACATTTCTCCAAGCGGCGCCCATGCATACACGGGATGATCCGCTTGATTTTGCACGTAAAGCTTGTGCTTTTACCTGACTTACTGACATTAAATCATTGCCTTCAATTTCAGTATGATACCTTGCGGCCTGTGGGCAATAGCCACAATCCTCAGGACATCCACCTGTTTTTATAGAGAGCAAAGTAGAGACCTGAACCACGTTAGGATCATGGTGTTCTCTATGAATAGAAGCTGCTTCATACAGCAAGTCCATCATAGGTTTGTTATATATTGCGATAATTTCGTCTTTGGTCCAATTGTGTTTTGTAATGCTCATTGATACGATTTTTTGATGGTTCAAAAGTAGTTAAATTGTTCTAAAGAACCAATGTAATACCATTGAAAAGCCGGTTCTGAAAATTTTAATAGCCAAATTAAGCAGATGTATACCGGTGTTTTTATATTCCATAAATTCTGGGTGTAGTATTGTAGATATAGCGGTTTATTGATATAACGGATTTTAAAATTTAATAATACCGTCGCAAAGACCAATACTAATTGTGCTTTGCGACGGTATTAGAGGAAGTATTAATTTAAAATATAGGTTATGATTCAGCTCCGTGTTTGTCTGATGCATAGCGGGGGTCCCAGTACAACATAAGCATAAAGGTGACAATTACAGCGGATACTATCCCTTCAAAAAACAAAGAAATGGAATACGTCATCACTGACGGATCTCCGCCAAATAAAAAGGTTTTGGATAGTGATCCCACATAAGCATCACCACCTTTGGAATAGCTGTAAATAATTAAGCCAATAATGCTCAGAAATATTCCTGTAAGCGCTGTTAATAATGCTGAAACCGCATTAGAAACTAATATTGTTTTGTTTTCGGAAAAATTAGCCTTTAGTGTTCTATGGGCGCCGTAAAAGACAAACAACACGTTAAATAAACGCAACAAATAAATATCTGCCAGGCCTAAAAGTTCCATTATTAAGAAATAAAGACCAATTCCTACGAAAATAATGAATCCGTTTACTAATTCTTTAGGTAGTTTCATACAGCTAGTTTTAAAATTTAAAAAGGATACATTTCTTATAAAAAGCATCCTATTTTCAAATTTACAGAAAAAATAGTAATGTTTTATGAAAAAATCAATATTTATTCCAATAGGCAAGTGCTGTTTTTTTGTCTTTTTCAAGTTGTCCTTTTAGTATGTCAACTGATTCAAATTTTTGTTCGGAACGAATTCTTTGAAGGATAGAGACACTAATATCTTGATTGTATAAATCAGCATCGAAATCAAAATAATGAATTTCGATCGACTGATTTTGTCCGTCAACAGTAGGATTGAACCCAATGTTCATCATCCCGAAAACCGTTTTTTGATTGATGCTACTTTGGACAATATACACTCCATTTTGTGGAATCAGTTTGTAGTTTTCTTCAATTTTTAAGTTAGCCGTAGGAAAACCGATAGTCCTTCCCAACTGTTTTCCTTGAATAATTTTCCCCTTGAGCGAATAATCATAGCCTAAATATTCATTGGCCAAAGCCATATTGCCTTCTAATAAGGCCTTTCTGATTTTCGTGGAACTCACGGAAATGGCATTGATTTCCTGAACGGATATTTGTTCTACTTCAAAATTATACTCTTTTCCAAAGGCGATAAGATCGTCAATATCAGCTGTTCGATTTCGTCCAAATCGATGGTCGTGACCTATTATTATCTTGTGGATGTGAAAACGATCTACGAGAATAGTACTTACAAATTCTTCGGCAGTCAATCTTGAAAAAGTTTCGTCAAAAGGATGGATGACAAGGTTTTCGATACCAATTTTTCCCAACAAATCAATTTTCTCAGCGATGGTGTTGAGTAATTTTAGATCAGAATGTTCCTGCAAAACCATTCGGGGATGGGGAAAAAAAGTAAGTACCAGACTTTCGTAATTCTCGTTTTCCCTATTTTGGATTAGTTTATTCAGGATTTTTTTGTGACCAATATGGACACCATCAAAGGTACCCAACGTTAGAATTGTTTTTTTGGGGGAAGCGAAATCGTTTATAGAATGAAAAATCTTCAAAGCAAGTGTTTTATAATGATGCAAATTTAAGGTATCCAATTGATATAATTAAAAAAGGATTAAAAAGTTCAATCCTCTTTTAATGTATTATAGACTTTAGTTTAGTTTTTAATAAACGGTATAGTTGTCGTTTCAGATTGATTTTTCGATAATTTTAAAAAATAAATACCTTGCGATAAATGGGAGACGTTTATCTGAAGATCCTCCGCTGATTCTATTTTTTTTGATTTTAGGATCTGACCTAAAGTATTGATAATAGTGTAAACCTCCGGAGTATTGAGTTTGTTCTCACTAACTACGTTCAGTATGTTAGAGGTGGGATTTGGGTAGAGGTAAACCGAATTTAATTTTTCTATATCGACTGTAGATAATGATCCAATTCTAAAACTTTTAGATTCGGTTTCCCTAAAGGCTCCTCCGGAAGCAATAATTTCATTCGTAGGGGTTGATATAGTGTAAGAGCCATTTCCGAAATCACAACAGATACCATCATTTTCAGTATCAAATATAGTAAAAGTGTAACAATCATTGCCTGTGAGATCGAAGCTTATATTGATTGGATTTGGAAGCGGCCCGGATTCTGGAAGATCTGTATAAGGCCCTCCTTTGTATAATACGGTTCCGGCTGAATTTGTAAGATTCCAGGTGGTTTCTGAACCATAATAGTCTTGTTGTAAGGAGAAAACTACTGTATTGTTGGCGTAATTTTTTGTAATGTCAAAATTTATAGTATCGTTGTTGTTGGCGCTGTTTTGATCCGTTGTCCTGTTGGTACTGGTTATTGTACTGCTGAAATTATGATTGCCTCCAGTAGTGGTTAAACTATTTAAAGTGATATTTTGGGCTTCGTTATTTGCCAGGCTTCCAGTCCAATTATAGGTTTGCAGATTGTTATTGTCAATTCCATAACGGATTGAGGCTTGAGTTAATGTCGCGCTACCTTTATTCACAATTCTAATAACAGGAATAAAACTAGTGCTGCAAGGAGCAATGTTTAAGTTTATAACCATTGTTGAGGCATCATTGGCAAACAGTACTCCCGGAGTAAGTGCGTCCGAAGTTTTCAACGAAGCCCGTCTTACGGAATTGTTCATAACAGTAATCATTCGTGCTTTTTGATCTGCTGTAAAGATGTTCATACAGGCGTCATCCGTATAGTCCATGTAATTTTCAACCATATCTAAGCCTGGGGATGCGGGACAGGAATCAATATTTGATGGGCAGCCCGTGTTTTCTTGTCCTGCATTAGGTGTATCTTGACAAAAATCGTCAACGTCACAGCCTCCGTCACCCCAGATGTGGCGCAGCCCAAGCCAGTGTCCTACCTCATGGGAGGTTGTTCTCCCTTTGTCATAAGGAGTAGAGTAGTTTCCTCCGGTAAAATAACTGGAGGAGCCAAAAACAGAATAACCAATCACAACACCGTCAGTGTTAGCGAAGCCTCCATTTGTATTAATTCCAGTAAGTCCTGACGTACTAGGAAATTGTGCATATCCCAAAAGATCGGTTCTGTTAAATTTGACTACCCAAATATTAAAGTATTTTTCAGGATTCCATTGTGTTTGTGGTTTTACAGAGCCATCAATATCGTCAGTAGACCAGCTTTCTCGCCCTAAGTTTACATGGTTTATCCCGTTTGATAAAATGCCCGATGGATCTCGTTTAGCCAATGCGAATTCTATTTCTACATCAGCTCCTACAGAATTGGTGTTGAAGCCAGGAGTACCTGATTTTTTTCTGAAATCTTCGTTGAGTACTTGAATTTGAGAAATTACTTGTTGATCAAAAATGTTTTCATCACTGCCTAAAAGGTCACCATTATGAATCACGTGAACGACAACCGGTATGGTAATTACTGCATTTGTTTTGAATCCTTGTGCAGCATTCTTTTTTTTATTTTTTTCGAGTTCAATCTTTGGTGTTATCCATTGTTCAAATTCAGCAGTAGATATTCTATTTGGATTCTTGGATTTTAGGTATTCTTCATATTCTGTCGTGGCACATCGAATTACAGAACCTTCCGGAATGATTTTATTTTTGCCAAAAAGAAGTGTTTTTGAAGGGTTGTTATTTACTTGTGCAAACGCAGGATTTATTAAAAAAAAAAAGCATAATGCAATAAAAAAAATAATTTTTTTCATGTTAGGGGGTGTTTAGAAACTGGTAATTTAATGCATTGATTTTTAGTGCGTATTAAAAATTTGCTCTAAAATTAATTATTATTTTTATCTAATACAAATTAAAAAAAACACGCAGGCATATACTACAAGTATATTCCCTTTTTTTTATTTCCCGTTAAATGTGGTCATGGTGATTTCCAGTCCTGCAGTTCCAAAGGATTTTATGATCTCGGAGGCTAATTCCAGTCGTTCCGGAAGCGCTATTTTTTCAGTATCATCCCAGTCGCCAAGGACATAGTCAACTTGTTTTCCTTTTTTGAATTCGTCACTGATCCCAAAACGGAATCGGGCGTAATTTTGCGTATTCAATACCAGATTGATGTTTTTGAGTCCGTTGTGTCCGCCATCGCTTCCTTTTTGTCGGATGCGAATGGCTCCAAAAGATAGATTCAAATCGTCAGTAATCACCAGAATATTTTCAAGTGGAATGTTCTCTTTTTCCATCCAGTACTGCACGGCTTTTCCGCTCAAATTCATGTAGGTGTTGGGTTTGAGTAGCACAAAAGTTCTTCCTTTGAATTTGTATTTGGCCAGTGTACCCAGTTTTACGGTTTCGAAAGTAACGCTCTCTTTCCGGGCGAGGAAATCCACGATTTTAAAACCAATGTTGTGGCGAGTGTTAACATATTCGGCGCCAATGTTGCCGAGTCCTATTATTAAAAATTTATTACTCACGTTTTCTATATTATTTTTTTGGTGTTCGAGAGCCTCTGATTTCCTACAATCTGTATTATTCTCAGTTTTTGTAGGTGAGAATAAATTTGAAATCCATTTTATCATATTGCAAAAATAGACTTAATTAGAATAGTGTACTATTAGATTTTTAGAAAATCGGTATTGGGAACAAAATAGTTCTGGATAGCCCTGATGGGAGTGGCATCCCACGCTTTTTGGCGTGGATACAACGGACAGCAGGAGGAGCGTTGTTGTGAAAATGGGTAGTGGTGCTCCTTATAATTTAAAAGAGGATGATGAGGTTAGTCGTTGCTCTAAATGAAAAAATAATAAGCAAAAAAAAAGCACCAGTTGTAGAACTGATGCTTTCTTGAATGATTGAAAAAATATTATTTTTTCTTTCCTTTTACGGGAGCTTTTGCTGCTTTTGCTGCCTCTTGAGCTGCTTTCATAGCGGCACGAGAGATTTTCACTTGACAGATTACAGTGTTGTCCGGGTGCATGATTTTGTAGTCTGGAGAAGCTACTTTAGTAACGTACAATTTGTTACCCATGTCTAGGGCAGTAATGTCAGCTTCAATAAAATCAGGAAGATTTTTTGGTAAAGCTTTTACTTTTAGTTTACGAGTGTTCAAACGTAAATCTCCACCGGCCATAACTCCTTTAGAGTTACCAATGATTTTTACAGGAACTTCCATAGTGATTTCTTTGTCATCAAATAATTGAAAGAAGTCAATGTGTAAGATCTTGTCAGACACCGGGTGAACCTGAATGTCTTGTAAAATAGCGTTAAATGATTTTCCTTCACCAAGATTGATCTCAACTGTGTGAGCGTTTGGGGTGTAAACCAAGTTTTTGAAAGCCATAACTTCTGCTGAGAAATGAACTGCCTGATTTCCTCCGTATAATACGCAAGGAACCAATCCAGCATTACGTAGGGCTTTAGTCGCAACTTTACCCACGCTTTCTCTTTCTGATCCTTTAATTGTAATCGATTTCATTGTAAAAAAAATATAGTTATTAAATAATATTACTTGTTTGGCTTTTAGCTTTTGGCTATCAGCATGACTTTATAACTTTAAGACATTGGACTTTACGACTAATGTATTACATTATAAATTTTCCACTTATGGAATTGTTGTGGTGCACCATGTGCATAACTTCAGCAAAAAGAGGCGCACAACTCAACACTCTTATTTTTTTTGATTCTTTCTTTAACGGAATAGAATCGGTGACAATTAATTCTAATAATTTAGAATTCTCTATTTTTTCGTAAGCATCCCCGGATAAAATCGCGTGGGTACAAATTGCTCGTACGCTCAGCGCTCCTTTTTCGATCATTAAATCTGCGGCTTTCGCCAAAGTGCCTCCAGTATCAATCATGTCATCTACTAAGATTACATTTTTACCTTTAACTTCACCAATCAATTCCATGGTGTCAATAATATTGGCTTCTTTTCTTTGTTTGTAACAAATCACCACATCCGATTCTAAGAATTTAGAGTAGGCGTACGCTCTTTTTGAACCACCCATATCTGGAGAAGCGATTGTTAAATTATCCAGTTGTAAACTTTTCACGTACGGCATAAAAATTGTCGATGCAAAAAGATGGTCTACTGGTTTTTCAAAGAATCCTTGAATTTGATCTGCGTGCAAATCCATGGTCATTACTCTTGTTGCGCCTGCAGCATCAAGTAAATTAGCTACTAGTTTAGCTCCTATTGGAACTCTTGGCTTGTCTTTTCTATCTTGTCTAGCCCAACCAAAGTAAGGAATCACTGCTGTTATGTGTCGTGCCGAAGCCCGTTTTGCAGCATCAATCATCAGTAACATTTCCATCAAATTATCTGCCGTAGGAAAAGTAGAACAAACGATAAAAACCCGTAATCCTCTGATAGACTCTTCATAAGAAGGCTGAAATTCACCGTCGCTGTATTTTGACATGGTGATTTTCCCTAAAGGAATTCCGTATTGCTCTGCTATTTTTTCAGCAAGATAGACACTTTGTGAACACGCAAAAATTTTAGCTTCTGGTTCTAGGTGTGACATTTAATTTATTGTTTTTATTCCGTTGCACTCCATACTGTTGGCTTTGTCATTTGTATAAAGCCGTATGTTTGTATTTGCCTCGGGTGTAGTTAGTTGTGTGTTGTGTTTTTAACGAGGTGCAAATTTATAAAATTTATTCAACTCTGAAAGGAAAAAATTAAGTATTTTTAGTTGAACATTTAATATTATTTTTTACATTTGCACCGTGTTAAAGGAATTGATGGTTGATTTAAACACAACCACCTCTTTTATTGCGTTGAAATAACTGTTGTTATTTCATGTCTAGCTAAGCCCGGATGGCGGAATTGGTAGACGCGCTGGTCTCAAACACCTGTGGGAAACCGTGCCGGTTCGACTCCGGCTCCGGGTACAAAAACCGCTTCGAAAGAAGCGGTTTTTTGGTTTTATGTCACAACGAATTCCTGTGTAGTTTTGCTTTGTTTGCTATTGATTGCGGGTACGGAATTCAATTCCGCACGATCAAAGAGAGATGTATCCGGGCGATCTGGCTATTGAACAAAAAAAAAGGCGTTCCGTAATGGTTCGCCTTTTAACTCTTTTACTAAATCTTTAATTATTCAACTAAAGCAAGTGTTCTATTAATCAATTCCTTTTTGTGCTTTAAAACATCGTCAATGTGTTCTAAAGTATATTCATTGTTTTCAATAATCATTTTCATTTTTGAATCACTGAAAACTAATTTACAGATAACTTTTTTAGAATTGTCGTCAATACCAATATTGAGAAAGCTTTTGAAATCTTTGTAACCTAATCTTTCATTAGGAATTTTTTTGTCTTGAATTAACAAAGTTCTTATTGTGTGGTATGCTTGAATTTCTAATTCAGTAGTTACTACACCTAAAGAGTTTGAATTTGTTTCAGCAATAACTTTTTTATCATACAACGATTTTAACAATGAAGAATTAATTAAGCTTATCATTTTAACTTGTGTATCCTCATTAAACTTAGTTTTAAAATTCATATTCCTATGTATTATTTTTAATAAGTCTTTTGTTGGTGCTGTTAATTCCTTAAACAATGCACTTTCAAAATCTTCAACAAAAACAGATTCCTGTGCAGTTTGAATAATCTCTTTTACTAAAATATATCTTTTGTCAAATTTTATAAGTGTGTCTAAATCTTTATCTACATACTTACTCAAATTAAAAATAAAAAAAGGTTTACCATCAATTACGTTAGGATCTAAAACGTCAGAATAAAATCTATATTCAATACCATTTGTTAAAACTGCAATTTTAGAATTTTTAGTATTATTAAAATATCCGTTTAATTGTCCAGCTTCCTTATCTGTTAATTTACTATTTTGCTTTTTAGCTTCAATTAGTATAGTATCTTTTTTGTTTAATATGATAGCATAATCAATTTTTTGACTTATTCGTTCCCCAAAATCAGCATTGTATTCAGGAATTAAATCATTTGAAACATAGTTCAACATTTCAAAAAAAGGTTCAATTAAAAACTTACGTGTTTGTGCTTCATTTGTACTCAATTCAATTGCATCAGTAAGTTTAAAATTATCCAATGATTTTTTTAATTGATTGACTGACTGTTTAGGTATGTTTATTTCCATAATATTTTTGGTTTGGTTTTAGAAATCTAATCTACACACAATAAGTCATTTAAATTAAAAATGTCATTATGATTATTAATTTTTTTATTTTTTTAAATTAACTTTCGTGATATTCCAATAAGGCGTTCCGTTATGGTTCGCCTTTCTTGTTTTATTCTTTTAAAACATTCCTGTTTCAATTTATCTCCTTTGTAACTTTTTTAATTTAAACGCATTCGTAATCTGTTAAAAAGATGTTCCTTATGGTTTATCAAAAAACACAGTCTTCATTTAATTATTATTGGTGTAAGTTCAGCTTTTAGTTTATCAAAATCTTCTTGTTTAACTATTCCTAAATCAAATAAATCTTTTGTTTCCTTTAATTTTGCGATAGCTTCTTCTTTAGTCATTCCATTTGTTCTAATTTCTTTTGTTTCTATAGCTAATTCAATATCAACAATTAAATTATTGCAAGTACCACATGTTGCTAATTCAGCCATTGTTTTAAATCCTAATTTTCTTGTTCCAGCTATAAATAACGTTTTAATTGTTATTTCGGTATTACTCATTGAGGTATTAACAGTTGAATTAAATCCGCTATTCCCTAGCATATCCATTACGGTTGGCTTGTTTTGTATGGAAACAAATGTTTTAGCTCCACCTTCAGGTCTGTTTATACGGAATTTATCACCAATTTTTATTACTGCACTATTTGAAGCAGTATATTGTGAAATTCCATCCTTAGTTAATACTTTTGCTTCAGCCTTTTCTTTTAAAGCCTTAACTTGTTCAAAATTTACTTGATTATCAACCAATGTTGTTTGCGCAAATGCTATTGTTGATAATGCTAATGCGAATACTAAAATAATTTTTTTCATTCTTTTTTTTTAAATAAATATTCCTGCTAATAAACCCTTTTATAATCATTTCAGCAATACCCACTTTTAGTGATATTTAATAAAAAAATCACTCATCTCTGAACGGTTATAATAATAAAGACTTTCGTATATTAGTGTGGGTTTTATTTTTCTACTTCAACTTTTTCATCGAAAATAAACTTTGTTTGATCTGCGTTTGTAAAATAGATTTCATCATGTGTTTGTTTTATTTTTAGTAAAGGATTTGTTAAAGAATAACTTACCTTATATTTAGTGCTTATTATAGAGTCTGGATTTTTGGAATATAAATCAAATTTACTTTTCCAAGCTCCGGCGTATACTGAAATTTTAATGTTTTCATTTCGCTTTTCTTTATATTCATAGTTTTTATACTCCTCATCGTTCCTAATATTACCTAGTATTATTTCTTGATAAGTATTAGTTAATTTATTAAGTTCTTTTATCACGTAATTAAAAGTTAATGTGTCTTTTTCTGTCAAAACAGCATCTTTTCCAAGCCAAGCTAGAACAAGCTTATCTTTTAAAATTTTAATGCTATCGGAGGACTTAACTCCACCAATTTTCTCAATTGAATTTATTTCAAAATCTAACTCTTCTAAACTTGTGCTAAATAATTGTTTTATAGATTTAGACTTATAGTCATAGAGCATTTGTTCTTCATTACTTTTTCCACAAGAAAACATTAAAGCAACAGCTAAAAATAATAATATTTTTTTCATTTTCATTTTTTTTTAATATTACGAATAAACCAATTTAAAATCATTGTCACAATACCCACTTTTAGTGATATTTCAAATATTAAATATAGACATCAAATTCACCTGTTGTGGTTGGTAAGTCCTGTTTTGTTGTTGTTTCGGGTTCTATCTTCATTTTAGTGAGAATGCTTCCATTCGCCTCGTGGTGGTATGGTTGTTTTTATGGAAATAATAATCAAAGTGTTGTATGACAACTTCTTTGGTGCCCAATGCATTTAGGAAGTCTTCAGGAATTCTAATCCCGTGAGAATTACCTATTTTTATTATTTGTGTTTGGCGGACTTTTATCATCCAACAAATGTAATTACTTTTTGTATTTTGTATTTTTTTGTCACGTTTCGTAAGACGAGTTAATGGTGTGCAATAACCACTGATAATCAAGCACGTGCTAGCGTGAGCATCCCGCTCGTGAACACTCTCAAAACTAAATAGCTACAAATTTTAATAGGCACGGTCTGTAGGCTCTCACTCTTAATGGAGAAAGTCATTTAACACAACACTAAAATAGCAGTATTAAATTGATACCATAAAAAAACCCCGAAAGTGTTACTTCCGGGGTTACTAACTAGTTCCATATTTAAACCAAACCAATCAACTTATTTATGGGAATAGAAACTAATCTATGCGTAGTTAGTGTATTCTTATTTAATAGAGAATTTAAAGCTTGTTTTTGTTTTGTAATTTTCACCGGGATTCAAGACCGTGGTTGGAAAATCTTTTTGATTTGGAGAATCCGGATAGTGTTGCGTTTCTAAACAAAAACCCGTTCTGCGAGCATACGTTCCGCCATTTCTCATGGGTAGAGTACCGTCTAAGAAGTTTCCGGAATAGAACTGTATTCCCGGTTGGTCAGTGTATACTTCCAATAACCGCCCGCTTCCCGCATCATAAGCTGAGGCTGCAAAACGTTCTCCTTTACCTTGATTGTTCAGTACCCAGCAATGGTCGTAACCCAATCCGTTTTTCAATTGTTCATCTTTGGATTCGATTGCTGCACCCACTTTTTTAGGTTTCCTGAAATCAAAAGGTGTATTGGTTACATCGGTCAATTTTCCTGATGGAATCAATGTTGCCGCTACCGGAACTAATTTGTCTGCATCAATAGTTATTTCATGATCTAAAATTGGTTTAGAAAAATCAGAAGACAGATTAAAATACGAATGTTGTGTTAAGTTTACCACCGTTTTCTTATCTGTAGTCGCTTCATAAAGCACGTCCAATGAGTTGTCATTGTTCAAGGTGTAAGTAACAAAAACAGTCAAGTTACCAGGATATCCTTCTTCCATGTCTTTACTCACATACTTCAATTTTAGAGAAGCATTGTCTCCGGATTTTGCTTCTTCGGCAGTCCAAACCACTCTGTGAAAGCCTTCTGGTCCTCCGTGCAAAGCGTTAGGATCGTTGTTGATAGCCAAAGCATATTCTTTTCCGTCCAAAGTAAACTTTCCCTTTGCAATTCGGTTTCCGTATCTTCCGATAAGGGCTCCGAAGTACGGATTGGGTTTCATGTATTGTTCTAAAGAATTAAAACCAAGTACTACTTCTTCCGATTTTCCGGCTTTGTTTGGCACTTTCAAAGAGGAGATAATTCCACCATAAGTGATAATAGCGACTTCCATTCCTTTTTGGTTTTTCAGTTTGTAACTGTCAATTTTTTCGCCTTTTGGAGTCGTTCCATACGCTGATTTTTCGATAGTTACCGCAGCTGTAGCTTTTGCTTCTGTAGTAGTTTCTTCCACTTTTTTATCGCTTTTGCATTGAATATTCATACTGGACAAACTGACTATGGAAATCCCATACAAGCAACGTTTTAATACATTCATAATTACTCATTTTTTTAGTTAGTATCGAAGTCAAAAGATAAAGGTTTTTAAAGTCCTAAATTCGGAGATTACAGTAAAAATTTATAATATAGGACTGTGTTTTGCGACTTTAAGACTTTCGACTTAAATTAAAGACCGTGTTGGAACAAGTGATAGTATGCTTCATTTGCATTTAAAGTATCTTTGAAATTGCGAATAGTAGTATCCTTATCAATAACCACTAATTCGATTCCGGCAATATCAGCAAAATCTTCCATAAATTCAGTAGTTACCGCTTGACTGTAAACTGTGTGATGTGCACCACCTGCAAGAATCCATGCAGTAGCAGCGATATCAAGGTTTGGTTTACAATCCCACAGAACACGAGCTACCGGAAGTTTTGGTAGATCAGCCATCGGTTTTACTGCAGTAACTTCGTTTACGATTAATCTAAAACGGGTTCCCATATCTATTAATGATACGTTGATTGCATCTCCAGCAGGTGAATTAAACACCAAACGAACGGGATCTTCTTTTCCGCCAATTCCTAAAGGATGAACTTCACAAGATGGTTTCGCATCTGCGATGGAAGGACAAATTTCGAGCATGTGCGATCCTAAAACATAAGACTTTTCAGGAGTAAAATGATAGGTGTAATCTTCCATAAATGAAGTTCCTCCTTGGAGTCCTACATTCATTACTTTCAAAACTCTTACCATTGCCGCTGTTTTCCAGTCTCCTTCACCTCCAAAACCATAACCATCGGCCATCAGGCGTTGGGTTGCAATTCCAGGGAGTTGTTTCCAAGCGCCTAAATTTTCGAAAGTATCGGTAAAAGCACCAAAACCACCTTCTTCCATAAAAGCTCTCAAGCCTAATTCTATTTTTGCGGCATCGGCTAAAGATTGTCTTTGTGCTCCCCCTTCTTTTAAGGAAGGAGTTAAATGATAAGAGGTTTCATAAACAGCCAATAAATCATTTAATTGTTTATCCGTCACTTTTTCGATATGTTTCGTCACATCAGAGGAATCGTAACCATTCACCGAAACGCCAAAACGAATTTGTGCTTCTACTTTATCACCTTCTGTAACCGCTACTTCACGCATGTTATCTCCGATACGAGCTACTTTTAAGTTTTGAAGTTCATCCCAACCCAGCGCCACTCGTGTCCAATTTCCTAATTTTTTTTGAACCCTTTCGTCCTCCCAATGTCCCACAATAACTTTGCGTTTTTTACGCATTCTGGACATGATAAAACCAAACTCTCTGTCTCCGTGAGCCGATTGGTTCAAATTCATGAAATCCATATCCATAGAAGCCCAAGGAATTTCGGCGTTGAATTGCGTATGTAAATGGCACAAGGGTTTTTTAAGAATACTCAAGCCTCCAATCCACATTTTGGCTGGAGAAAAGGTATGCATCCAAGCCACAATTCCAATACAATTTTTGTTTGAGTTGGCTTCCAAACATACATCCAAGATTTGAGCAGGGGATTTAACTACATCCTTGAATACAATTTTTACCGGTATAAGTGAGGATGAATCAATTCCTTTTGAGATTTCTTGTGAATGCTCGGCTACTTTTCTAAGCGTCTCCTCGCCATATAATTCTTGGCTTCCTACTACAAACCAAACTTCTTTTTGTGATATATCAATCATAGTTCTTGTTTAACTGTTTAATGTTTATTCGTTTAATTGGTTAGCTGTTTAAGCGTTTAACCAATTAAACAGTTAACCGATTAATCGGGGCTATTGTCCGTAATACGAATCTTTTCCGTGCTTACGTTCGTAATGTTTTTTTATTAAGGAATCTTTTAATCTGGTTGCATTCGGGTTTATTTGCAAAGTCAAGTGTGCCATTTCGGCGATTGCCTCTAAAACTTTACTGTTGTAAACTGCTTTTGCTGCGGTTGCCCCCCAAGCAAAAGGACCGTGATTTCCTATAAGAATCATTTCTACTTCTTCGTACGAAAGATTTTTTTCTTTAAAACAATCTAAAATTTGGATCCCAGTATTGTGTTCGTAATTCCCTTCGATAAGCGAGTCAGCCATTGGCGCAGCACAGGGAATATCGCTGGTTAAATGATCGGCATGGGTTGTTCCAAAGATTGGAATGTCTCTTTGTGCTTGTGCCCAAGCTACGGAGTAAGTCGCATGAGTGTGTGCCACACCGCCAATATTTGGCCAGTTTTTATATAAATAAGCGTGCGTTTTCGTATCCGATGACGGACGCATAGTACCTTCAATGATATTATTGTCAAAATCAACTATAACAATGTCTTCGGGTTTCAAATCTTCATAAGGAACACCGCTGGGTTTTATTGCAAATACACCATTTTTACGGTCTACTGCACTCACATTCCCAAAAGTATAGACTACTAAATTCAATGCATTCAATTGCATGTTTGCGTCGTAGCATTCTTGTTGTAAAGCATTATACATACTGCTCATGGTGTAGTTTTTTAATAGATGGATCTGCAAAAGAACTTAATTGGTCATAGGCCAAAAGCAATTTGTTGTAGGCCGCAACTTTGTCTAATTGAGGAAAATATTCCCCATCAAAATCACTTCCCATTTTTTGACTGGCTTCAATTACATTCGGATAAATTCCTGCTGCAACTGCTGCGTATATTGCTGCGCCCAAAGCGGGTGTTTGGTCTGATGCCGCAATCTTGATTGGTTTATTCAACACATTAGCCAAAGTTTGCATGATATAAGGCGATTTTCTCGCTACACCACCAATGCCGATGACGCTGTTTATTTTTACTCCTTCTTCTTCAAAACGGTCTACTATTTTTTTAGAACCAAAACAGATTGCGTTTACCAATGATTTGAATAAATGGGGCGCTTTTGTACCTAAAGATAAATTAGAAATAGCGCTTTTAATTTCCTGATTAGCATCAGGAGTTCTTCTTCCGTTAATCCAGTCTAAAGCGATCGGGATACTTTCGGATAAAGGAATTTTTTCTGCTTCGGCAGTCAATTGAACAATTAAATTGTCGCTCATTTCTGCTTTCAATTGCTCTTTTTGTACATCTGTCAAAAGGGTAGAGGTATCCAATAAATGTTCTGTTGGCCAAAGTAGTAACTCTTTGTACCAAGCTAGTACATCTCCAAAAGCAGATTGACCAGCTTCCAGGCCAATAAATCCTGGAATTACGGAACCATCAACTTGTCCGCAGATGCCACGAACGGTTTTTGTTCCGATTGACTCTTTCGAAGCTACAATAATATCACATGTTGAGGTTCCCATCACACGAACCAAAGTGTTTTCCTCGATTTTTGCTCCTACCGCTCCAGAATGCGCGTCGAATGTTCCAACAGCAATTATGGTATCCGTTGTAAGACCTAATCGTGTTGCCCATTCTTGACTTAAATTTCCGGCTACCAAATCAGAAGTATAGGTTTCATCATATAATCTTCCGCGAAGTGCGGCAAGATATGGATGCAGTTGACCTAAGAATTCTTCTGGAGGCAATCCGTTCCAGTCCTCGTGCCACATAGCTTTATGACCCGCTGCACAACGACTTCTTTTAAATGATTTTAAATCTTTATTGTCGATCAATAAATACGTCATCAAATCGCAATGTTCCATCCAAGTATAGGCAGCGTCTTTGACGGCTGTATCTACTCTTGCAATGTGTAAAATTTTTGCCCAAAACCACTCTGATGAATAAATTCCGCCCACATATTTGGTAAAATTTTCTCCACCCCAATTGTCGGCAAGTTCATTGATTTCGTTTGCTTCATTGATAGCGGTGTGATCTTTCCACAATACCATCATCGCGTTTGGATTGTGTTCAAAACCTTCGGTCAAAGCTAGGGGAATTCCGTCTTTAGTGACGGGTACCGGTGATGAACCAGTGGTGTCAATGCAAATGCTTCGTATTAGGGATGGATCTACATCGCTGTTTTGCACCACATATTTTATAGTGGCTTCTAGTCCTTCGATGTGATCTAATGGATGCTGGCGAAACTGATTTAGGGATGCATTACAATATTCTTTGGTTGCCCATCGCTTGTATTGACACACATTTGATGCAATTTCTTGACCATTTTCAGTGTCTATTAACATCGCTCGAACAGAATCTGTTCCGTAATCTAATCCTATTACATAATTTTTCATTCTAGATTCTTTTAATTGTAATGACAAATATAGTTTAAATAATTTATAAGTGTATAAAAAACACTTAATTTAATTTAACAGTGTAATTTTTATCATAACTGCAGAAAAACAGCAGTTTGCGAATTGAATAAATAATAATTTGTTTCTATACATTTATTTTATTGCGATTATTTCATTTTTAACTTCAAAACAGTCACAGAATAGGGTGGAAGGCTCGTTTGCGCTTTGTCTCCTTTTAAATTAAATACGTTTTCTATTGGGCTTATTTTCTTAGGATTAGCAAACGAATTTTCGTCTTGTAAGTTTGGACTTGTAAGGGTTATTATAGTTCCTTTTGCTTGTAATTTGGGTCCTTTTAAATGGACAGTTATTTCTTGTGCAGTCGCAGCTGTGTTTACTAATTTTACAATTACTTCTTTAGAGTTTACATCTTTCACCGCTGATGCAAACAGATTACTTTGTCCGGTTACCGGTTTCCCGTCTTTGGTAATGGCTATTAAATCGGTTCCTCTATTGGTAGCAAATAATTTTTGCACATAATAATTAGCAGAACCATAGGCTTCCAGATTGTTGAACCAAAGCAAATCCGGTTTCCATTGCCAAGCTTCTTCATGAGCCATCAATGGTGCGTAAGAGGTTAAATTAACCACTTCGGCATTTCGTTCTAAACCGGTCATGAAAGCAGCTTCAGAGAAGGCACATTCCCAATTGTTTCTGTTGTCAGGACTTGCAATTGCAACACTTTGAGCCGCATATTCTCCAGCGAAAATTTTAGGTCCTTTTCGGTCATAACTGTCATAACGAGTAGCATTTTCTCTAAACCATTGTGGGCTTTTGTAATAATGCTCATCTACAATTTCAGCATTCAATTTTTTAAGTTCTTGCATGCCGTATTCAAAATAATCTCCTTCTGGAAATGGACCGCTTCCAGAAACAATAATCATTTTTGGATATTTTGCTTTAATAGCTTTTTCAAATACTTTGTATCTTTCGATGTAATCGGGTCCCCATTGCTCATTTCCAACACCAATGTATTTTAGGTTAAATGGTTTTGGATGTCCCATTTCAGAGCGGACTCTTCCCCAAGGAGTTTCTATGTCACCATTTGCAAATTCAATTAAATCCAATGCATCCTGCACGTAAGGATCTAATTCTTCCATTGGAACTAATTCTCCGGTATTGAACTGACACGCCATTCCACAGCTTAAAATAGGTAAGGGTTGTGCGCCTAAATCTTCCGAAAGTTGGAAATATTCAAAGAATCCCAATCCAAAAGTCTGAAAATAATCCGGTGCCGGTTTGTGACTGAATTCGGTGTTCCAGCGGTTTACCAAGGTTTCTCTTTGCTCCACATCGCCCACGGTTTTTTTCCATTGGTACCGTTGTGCCAAAGTTCTTCCCTCCACAATACAACCGCCAGGGAATCTCAAAAATCCGGGTTTCATATCATACAAAAGTTGCACGATGTCTTTACGCATTCCGTTTTTTCTGTTCATCCAAGTGTCTTCCGGAAACAAAGAAATCATGTCTAAATCGATGGTTCCGTTTCCTTCAAAGGTGATTTTTAATTGTGCTTTTGCCTCGGTTTGAGTAGCAGTAAATTGTGCAGTATAGCCTTTCCACTCGTTTGATGTTGGGACGATGCTGGTTTCGCCTAATACTTTTTTGTTTTTATCAATAAATTGAATGATAATTTTTTTGATAGCGCCATTGTGATTTGCCGCTTTTAGCGAAAGATTGTATTTAGCATCTTTCTTAATTCCTATACCACGGAATCCTTCGTTAATCATCGAAAATCCTTTGGCATCATTGATTAATACCCTACAAAAACTAGGGTTGGTTTTATTTTCCAATGCCTTGACAGTTGTTGCGATTCCAGATGTTGTATTAAAAGAATGTTTGTCACTATTTGGTTGTTCCCAACCCATAAGCGGCGCTTCAAATTCAAACGAACGGTTTTTAATCATTTCGGCATACAACCCACCATCGGCAGCAAAGTTGATGTCTTCAAAAAACACACCGTACATCGTTGGTTGAATTTTAGTTATCGTAGTTGCGGTATTAACTTCGAGATTCGTTTTTTGTGCATTGGCATAAAAGCCATTTAGTAAAAGCCCGCAAAGGGTAATTTTCGTAATTAAATTTGGTTTCATTTTTTATTGTTTTAAGGTTTAAACGTTTAAAGTTTAAAGTTTGAAGTTATTGGAGTTGAACTTTATATTTTCATGAATCGTCTGGTATTTCTTTGTCAACTTTTACTCTTTGTAATCAATCCAAACTTTCATTTTTCCAACGCCTCTGTTAGACCAGGAATAATACGGAATGGCTTTTAATTTTTTGGTTTGAATGGTATTTACGCCTTCTAAAAGGCTTTCTTCTTTTTTAACTTTGAAAGTATCGTTTGGACCAATGGTTATAGCGTCAAAATTAGTAGCATTATCCGCTTCTTCAATCGCATATACAATAGGTCCGTATTCTAAAGCGACTTTTCCTTTGTTGCCTTTCACTTTCGCATTGGTTACCACTTGTTTTACTTCCATTGGGAAATCAAGGACAATTGTTTCTCCTTTTTTCCATTTTTTGGTAATGGTGATGTATCCCTTGTCTTCTTGGTATGCAAATGCTTTTCCGTTTAGAGTAACTGTTGTTTTTGCAGTTGAGGTAGTTGCATAACTATATAA
The DNA here is from genome assembly GCF_003968735.1 of Flavobacterium sp. RSP49. NCBI lineage: Bacteria > Pseudomonadati > Bacteroidota > Flavobacteriia > Flavobacteriales > Flavobacteriaceae > Flavobacterium > Flavobacterium sp. RSP49. The sequence goes on from NZ_RYDN01000003.1 coordinate 142,630, forward strand.
ATCTCCCGATAAAACCTGATTTCTCGCCCAACTTGGAATGCGTAATTTTATAGTGAATTCACTTTCTTTTTTTGGAGAAACAGTAAGAGAAACTTTTCCGTCCCAAGGATAATTGGTTTGTTGTGAAATTTGTAAATCGGTTTTATTCAATGTTATTTTCGCCGTATTCGAAGCGTATAAATTCACATAAAGCACGTCTTTACTTTTAGAATAAATCAATCCCGGAATCGAAGGAATAAACCGAATCAAATTCGTTGGACAACAAGAACAATCAAACCAAGATTGACGGGTACATTCGCCACGATTGAATTTATAAACGCCATCCGATTCCAATGCATTTGGATAAAAGAATTTTTTTCCATCCAATGACAATCCAGAAATCAATCCGTTGTATAAAGAGCGTTCAATCACATCAAAATAATCAGAATTTCCATATAGATTATGTAAGCGATGGTTCCAATACACATTACCAATTGCAGCACAAGTTTCGTTGTAAGCGGTAAGATTTGGCAGTTCGTAATTTTCTCCAAAAGCTTCTTCATCGTGTTTTGCACCAATGCCTCCTGTGATGTACATTTTTTTGTTAACCATATTACTCCACAAATGATTCACAGCATTTAGGTAAGATGCATCATTTTTTAGCGCGGCAATATCGGTCATTCCGGAATACATATAAACTGCTCTTACGGCATGGCCCACCGCTTCTTTTTGTTGAATAACAGGAATGTCATCTTGAGAGTATGCGCCATATAAGGTGTGGTTTTTTGGATTTCCGCGGTTGTCCAAAAAGTATTTGGCCAGATTTAAATAGGTTTTTTTATGGGTAACTTGGTATAATTTCACCAAACCCGTTTCCACGATTTGATGTCCGGGAACCCCATGAACCTGGTCTGTTCTGTCGCCAAAAGTACGCACTAACAGATCCGCATTTTTGATGGCAATGTCTAAAAAGTTTTTCTTTCCAGTAGCTTCATAATGCACTACAGCCGCTTCAATCAGATGTCCAGAATTGTATAATTCATGACTGATATGTAACGATTCCCAACGTTTTCCTTGGATTACTGGAACCCATGGAGCGGGCGGCTTGGCTGGGTTAATAGTTCTCCAGGTGGTTAAGTATCCGTCTTTTTCCTGACCAATTTTCACAATGCTAATCAGGGAGTCTACTAGTATTTCGAGTTTTGGATTGGGTTCGCTAATCAAAGTATTAGAAGCGCCTTCGATAATTTTATACACATCGGTATCATCAAAAGGCATTTGTCCTTTTACGGTTCCTGCCATTTTACCACCTGCGATTAAAAAGTTGTCCATGCGGCCTTCTTCTTGGCATTTTTGGATTGCGTATTCGATGGTTTTTTCCTGTACTTTCTTGATAATGGGCAACCAAAAAGCATCCGTAACTTTTACATTTTGAATGTTTACCGGCGTTATATTATAACCTGATTTTCTGAACGAGTTCGATTTCTTCAGGCGTTCTTGGCCTTGGCCATAAATGGTCATTAAAATCGAAACGGTTAGTATTGTTTTTTTTATAAAGGTCATTTGCCTACTATTAATCTGTTTTTAATTCAGTGGTGCTACAACAGGCCACAAAGCAGCATCCCATTGCATCTCTTTTATTTTTAAAACAGATTTTCCTTTTTGATTGGAATCATACGCATGAAAAATAATGTAATCTTTACCGTCAAAAGTATAAGCGCTGTTGTGGCCTGCACCGTTATAGTTTTCGTTTCCTTGAATCAATACCGTTCCGCCACCTTCGTTTAAAGATTTCCCGTCTTTATCTTCGTAGGGTCCAGTTATGTTTTTAGATCTTCCCACAACTACTTTGTACGTGCTTTTTTCGCCTCTGCAACACAAATCCCAAGATAGGAACTGATAATAATATCCATTCTTTTTGAATATAAAGGGAGCTTCAAGAGCGCCATCTCCCGGATCAGTGTCAGCTAATTCAAAGGTTCTTTTACGTTTTGAAATGGTGGACCATTCTTCAGGTTGTGCGACTGATTTTAAATCGGGATTTAATTTTACCATTTTCAAACCATTCCAAAAAGAACCAAAAGCCAACCAAGGCGTTTTATTTTCATCCAAAGTCAAATTGGGATCTATAGCATTCCATAAATCACGATTGGGTACGGATTGAATGACAATTCCGTGATCGACCCATTGGTATGCGGGATCTTTTGGGTCTAAAGTGGTATTGGTTGTCAATGCGATTGCCGACGTGTTTTTTGCGAAAGCAGAAACCGAATAATACAAGTAATAGGTGTTGTTGTGAAAGGAAACGTCTGGTGCCCAAATGTGATTGTCAAAATTAGGAACAACAGCAGCTACCCAAACCGGTTTTTCTTTGAAAATAGCGGGTTCCGGTTTCCAGTTTTTTAAATCTTTGGAACTAAAAACACTGATTCCTTTTCCGGTACAGTATAAATAGTACGTGTCTTTTTGCTTGATCATTACAGGGTCGTGTACAGAAATTTCTTGTGCCCAAGCGGAAGCCGTCATGATTAGTAAGAGAAGTAATGGTTGTATTTTTTGAGATAATTTCATGCTTAATTTTTTATTTTTTAAACCATATAAGTCATATAAGAAAATATAAGTTTTTTATATTGTGTATTTTTTGAGCTGTTTTTAATTTCATTTTAAATTAACTTATATGTCTTATATGTTTCCATTTTTAAACCATTTAAGTCAGATAAGAAAATATAAGTTTTTGATATTGTGTATTTTTTGAGCTGTTTTTAATTTCATTTTAAATTAACTTATATGTCTTATATGTTTCCATTTTTAAACCATTTAAGTCATATAAGAAAATATAAGTTTTTGATATTGTGTATTTTTTGAGCTGTTTTTAATTTCATTTTAAATTAACTTATATGTCTTATATGTTTCCATTTTTTAACCATTTAAGTCATATAAGAAAATATAAGTTTTTGATATTGTGTATTTTTTGAGCTGTTTTTAATTTCATTTTAAATTAACTTATGTGTCTTATGTGTTTCCATTTTTTAACCATTTAAGTCATATAAGAAAATATAAGTTTTTGATATTGTGTATTTTTTGAACTGTTTTTAATTTCATTTTAAATTAACTTATATGTCTTATATGTTTCCATTTTTAAACCATTTAAGTCATATAAGAAAATATAAGTTTTTGATATTGTGTATTTTTTGAGCTGTTTTTAATTTCATTTTAAT